>CAYLNI010000012.1:0-246 GCA_964384705.1 uncultured Fusibacter sp. | reverse complement strand
AAGTGCGATATGCCGAACATCCAAGTCAATCCGTTGTTGATGCCAGAAGATATTGAACGCATCAAACAAGTTGTCAGCATTTTGAGTAGCAATGTAAGACCGTACAAGAACATTGAGGAAGTTTCGAATAAAGATCAAACGGATGCCATCAAAAGAATCCACGCAATCACGGAAACCGTATTGAATCTCGAAGCGCGTTTCAAGCTTTATGATGCGTTTAAGGCGACGCGTATCAGCGATTTGATA
>CAYLNI010000011.1:35048-41790 GCA_964384705.1 uncultured Fusibacter sp. | reverse complement strand
AGTTTTAAAGCCAGAAAACTTTGACTTCGAGCGAAGCAGACGACAAAAAAAAGGAAGACGCGAACAGTTGATTGCGGAGTTCAACAAAAGGCATGGCGATTTTAACAAGGCTGGATCCCATAAGACAAAACTCATGACGGGATACAAGGAACAGTGTCTATTGGTAGCCCATTATATGTACACGTTGGGGCATGAAAAAGCAAAGTCTTTTGAAAAGTACGGGATTGCCCCCAAAAAAGTTGCTAGTATTTTCACACAGAACTACTACAATTGGTTTATAAGACGTGACAAAGGCATCTATGGCTTATCTGATGATGGCTTGAGTGCTCTGATAGAGTTTTCCCCAGTCGTCGAATTTTTACTAAGTCAAGATGGAGTGAGTAATGAGGCTTGAATCAAATAGTTATTTAAATGTTCAGATTAAAAAGATGATTCTGATTGGCCTTGTAGATGCGATAATATCAGGGTTCTATCTGAAAATTTTTCCATTCGATTACACGATTAATCTCGCTGTCGTCATCCTGCCGATTTATTACTACCTTGACCGTAGGCTGGTTCCGGCTTATACATCTTTGTTTATCGCGGGTATTGGCCTCTTGTTCAGAACGGTGACCGGTTACTATTATTATGGCAGTTTTGCCAATGCGTTCTGGGCCGATTTCAATTTTTTATACTTTGATATAACTTATGGCGTTCTATTTACGCTTCTATTTTATAAACGAGAGAATAAGACGCTGTATGCCTTTTTCTTTTCAGCTTTGGCATGTGATTTTGCTGGTAATGCCGCTGAATTCATCTCTAGATTTGGTTTAGAAGACTATTTATCAAATGAAGTCATGGCGACGTTGATGCTCGTAGCGGTCATACGTGCGACAATATCCGTGTTGTTGATCAGCGCCATCAAGTATTACAACTTTTTCCTCAGAAAGGAGGAACATGACGAGCGTTATCGAATGCAGATGAATTTGCTTTCAGATCTACGTGGTGAAATCTATTTTCTGAAGAACAATACCGAACATGTGGAATCCGTCATGGACGAAGCGTTCAGCTTATACCGTGAATACGATGCCCTCAGTCCTGAAGAACAAAAGACAAAAGCACTCAACATAGCAAAAAATGTCCATGAAATTAAAAAGAACTATTTTAGAGTTATCGAAGGCATTGATGATATTATAATAGAAGAGACACCATTTGATAAATTGTCTCTTTCCGATTTAACCAAAATACTCTATATCAGCACACTGAGAACCATCGAGAAAGAACAGAGAAATATTATCTTGGATTTTGATGTTCAAAGTAGTGCGCCAGTTCACGAACACAGTATGGTTATGTCAACCTTAAGAAATCTCATAAACAATGCCATTGAGGCGATAGATGGCAATGGCGAGATCAAGTTGATCCACTCTGAAGATGAATACAGTCATTATTTTACGATTATTGATAACGGTTCTGGAATGGATGCTGAGACACTTCATTTCATTTTTAAAGCGGGTTTTTCAACGAAATATGACGACTATACGGGCAATTCAAATCGGGGCATTGGTCTAACACTGGTTAAAGACATTATCGAAAATTATTTTGATGGTAAAATCGAAGTGTTTTCCAAGCCAAAAGTCGGTACAAGGTTTGAACTTCAAATACCAAAAGTGAATATTTAGGGGGCTAATAATGAAAATATACATTGTCGACGATGATGTCAGTATCGTTAAAATGATCGAAGAAATCGTACTGGATGGCAACCTTGGTGAATTGATCGGCACATGCGACAACAGCCTCACGGCACTGGATGAGGTCTGTCTATTAAAACCAGATATTTTGATTGTGGATTTGTTGATGCCGAACCTAGATGGCATCAGCTTTGTTGAGAAATTCAAGCAAGTAAGTCCCGCAAGTAAGTGCATCATGGTTTCGCAGGTTTCTTCAAAAAAAATCGTTGGAGATGCGTATGAAAAAGGCATCACTTTTTTTATCAGCAAGCCCGTCAATAAAAAGGAGATCATACAAGTGGTTCGTAACTTGTCTGAGCAAATTAACCTTGAAAATAATTTAAAAAAAATCAAACAGGTACTATCGCTTGAAGATCATAAAGTATCTGCGATGCCATCAAGCTTTCACGAAGGTGATTTCGATCAAGATGTGGAAAAAAAATTCAAAATGGTTTTTTCGCGTCTAGGCATATTAGGTGAAGTGGGCTGTGAGGAAATCATAAGATTATGTCTGCATATCATGCGCTCTAAAGCGAGCAGTTCCAACATGAAACTCAAAGATTTGTCAGGTGGTCTTTCAGAAAATCCAAAGGCCATGGAACAACGTATTAGGCGAACGATTAACAAAGGCCTCAGCAATATTGCAAACTTAGGCATTGAAGATTATTTAAATGAAACGTATGTGAAATATTCAAACTCACTCTTCGATTTTGATCAAGTGAGACAGGAGATGGAGTTCATAAGAGGCAAGCGCATAACTGGTGGAAAAATCAATATCAAGAAATTTATGGATAATTTGATATTGATTGTCGATGAAATGTGATAAAAGTTTACGATTTACGAAAAAAGTTTACAATTTTCAGATTGTTCGATGTATTTTTTTGAATTATTTTAAATTATTAAGAAGTCATTACCTATAATTAACACAATGACATACGGCCTTGTGCGGTTTGTTAAATTATAGGGGGAAAACAAGATGGAAAAAAGAAAAGTTTCACCATTAATTGCTCTCATTCCGGTTATCTTTTTAATTGGCTCACTTTACTATGCAATTCAAGTCGTTGAAGCTTCACCGCACATTCCTTTATTCACATCTGCAATTTTTGCAGCGCTTATCGGTATGTTCGTATTGAAGATCAAATGGTCTGAAATTGAAGAAGGTATTGTTGATACGATCAAAATGTCTATGGGCGCAATACTCATTCTTATGATTATCGGTATGGTTATTGGTACTTGGATCCTTTCAGGTGTTGTACCTACGATGATTCATTACGGATTACTCGTCTTATCACCTAAAATTTTCTTATTGGCAACTTTATTGATGTGTTCTATCGTATCTTTGGCAACTGGTTCTTCATGGACGACAGCTGGTACAGTTGGTATCGCACTTATGGGTATCGGTATGAGCTTAAACATTCCTGCTCCAGTTATCGGTGGTGCTATTATCTCAGGTGCTTACTTTGGTGATAAAATGTCTCCACTTTCTGATACGACAAACTTGGCACCAGCTATGGCAGGCGCAAAATTGTTTGATCATATCAAGCACATGATTTATACAACGGGTCCTTCATATGTTATTTCTGCAATATTATTCACAATCGTCGGTATGAGATATTCATCTGACAATTTAGATTTAACGATGATCAATCAAATCAACGAAGGTCTTGGTATGGGCTTTAATATGAGTCCATTGTTGTTATTAATCCCAGTTATCACTATCGGTATCGTCGTAATGAAAGTTCCAGCGATTCCAGGTTTATTTGGTGGCGCAATCCTCGGTGGTTTAGCAGCTATGGTATTCCAAGGCGCTTCATTGGGTGACGTTATCAACGCACTTCACTACGGTTACGAATCAGCGACTGGTATCGAATTTGTTGATTCACTTCTTTCACGTGGTGGTCTTGACAGTATGATGTGGACCATTTCATTGATCCTTTGCGCAATGGCATTTGGTGGCGTTATGGAAAAAACAGGTATGCTTGAATCACTTGCAAGTGTTATTTTAGGCTTTGCAAAATCTACAGGCACATTGGTAGTTTCTGTTATCATCACAGCTTTAGGCATGAACATCCTTGCTGGTGATCAATACCTTTCTATCGTTATCCCTGGTAGAATGTTTAAAACTGCGTTTGAAGAAAGAGGTCTTGCACCTAAAAACTTATCACGTGTACTTGAAGACTCAGGTACTTTGACGTCTCCACTGATTCCTTGGAATACATGTGGCGCGTTCATGATCGGTACTTTAGGCTTAGCACCTTGGACTTATGTGCCATATTGCTTCCTTAACTTAATCAACCCACTTGTTTCAATCTTCTACGGTTTCACTGGTATTACAATGACGAAAGTTGAAAAGCCAGAAGTTGAAGTTCAAGCTTAATTATTAGCAAATCTAACAGATAAACATGAGATCTCAGACGCGTATGCGTTTGAGATCTTTTTTTTTGTACAATAATACCGTAGAAAACACATCATTTACTAAGATGCAAACTTTCAAATTTTCTTTAAAAATGTTATGCTTAAAACAAATATGAAATTGCTTATTGATTTGCAATTTTCTAATCATACTGGAGAGGATTTTTTATGAAAATAGAAGATAAAGTCGTTGAGTGTTTATTTGGCACAGCGTTGTTCAGAGGCATTGAGGTAGTCGATATCAGACCAATGCTCAGCTGTCTGAATCCAAGAATTATGACCTTTAAAAAAGGTGACAATATAGCAAATAGTGGTGAACCATTTTATGGTATCGGCATCGTTGTCGAAGGCGAAGTGGTCATAGCAAAAGAAAACATAGCTGGCAATCGCACCATTTTGACGGTGCTTAAGCAAGGGGATATGTTTGGTGAGATGATCAGCTTTACAGAAAAAAAAGTGTGGCCAGTCACAGTGACTTCGCAAAGTGAAAGTGAAGTCATCTTTATATCACCAGAAAAATTGATATCACAATGTGAAAAAATGTGTAAAGCACATCAAAAAATAATTGAAAATATGCTCGTGATCATGTCAAAGAAAGCGTTGCTTTTAAGTAGAAAAGTAGACTATTTATCAATTCGTAGTTTACGTGGCAAACTCTGTGCCTATTTAATTGAGCAGTGGAAGTCTCAAGGCACGCTCATTTTTACTTTACCGATGAACCGCGATGAACTCGCAGATTTTTTTAACGTCGCAAGACCGTCTATATCAAGAGAATTTAGTAAAATGAAAGATGAAAAACTCATAGATTATCACAAGGCTTCTTTTAAAATTATCGATTTAGAGCGCATGAAAATGGAAATTTAAAGTCGGAGGCTCAAATGAAAGGCACACGCGTAGAAATAGATTTGGATGCACTGCGATACAATTATAAGGAAATGAGACTTTTGATTCCTAAAGATGTAAAAATTGCCGGTATTGTAAAAGCAAATGCCTACGGACACGATCTGATAACAATTTCGAGAGAATTTGAAAGTTTAGGGGTCGATTATTTAGGTGTCGCCAATATAAATGAAGCCAAAGCCATTAGAAACAACGGCATTGCTTGTCCCATTTTAGTGATGGGTAAAACGTTTGAAGACGATTACGATTATGCTGTAAAGCATGCGATTACTTTAACGTTGTTCGAACTAGAAGACGCCAGAAAGTTAAATCTTAATGCTTCATATGACAATATCAAAACTAAAGTGCATATAAAATTTGATTCTGGATTCAACAGACTTGGCTATAACGACGTTGGCAAACTCATTGAGGACCTAGAAGAGATTAAATCGTACGAGTTCATTGAAGTTGAAGGTCTATTTACACATTTGGCGTTAAAAGATGTTGAAACAGATGATGCGCAGTTTGATCGATTTGATGCGTTGCTGAAAAAGTTAAGAGAGTTGTCTATCAGTATACCCATTAAACACGTCTGCGACAGTATTGGGGCCATTGCTTATCCTAACAAACTCTACGACATGGTGCGACTAGGCGCTATTTTATATGGTTATTGTAGTCGAAAGACACCTTTTGACTTGAAACCCGTAATGAGTATGAAGACGAATGTGACACATATTAAAACTATAAAAGTGGGTGAAGGCGTCAGCTATGACTACACTTATGTGGCCACGAGAGATACAAAGGTTGCGACATTGCCAATCGGTTATGCTGATGGGTATCCAAGAAATCTATCTGGCGTCGGTTTTGTTTCGATAAATGGCCAGCATGCGCCTATATTAGGCTTATTATGTATGGATCAATGCATGGTGGATATCACAGACATTGAGTCTGTCAAAGTAGGTGATGAAGTCGTTATTTTCGATGATCATTCACTTACATTGACTGAACTTGCAAAACTTTCAAAGACAAATCGCAATGAACTTCTTTCCAGAGTTTCAATTAGAGTGCCTAGAATGATTACAGCAGATGATGAGAAACCCGTTGTGATTCAATATATGGACAAAATATAAATCACAAATCACAAATTATAATAATCGGAGGCGCGCGATGCTTTATAAGGAAGATCCTTTATATTTGGAACTGAGTCAAGACAGAGACTGGCTGATTGGATTTAGACGCGATCTGCACAAATACCCAGAGCTCAGTGAATATGAATTTAAAACCCAGGAAAAAATCATTTCGGCACTCAATGATATGGGCGTCAACAACTATCCAAGTGCATCTACTGGGGTCTGTGGTGTGTTGATCGGAAAAAATGATGATATGACCATCGGACTTAGAGCCGATATAGACGCATTGCCAATTACAGAAATGAATGATCTTGACTATAAATCAACTTATGATGGCGTTATGCACGCATGTGGCCACGATGCGCATACGACGATTCAATTAGGTGTCGCCAAGTATTTTGCTAGGCATAGAGAAACACTTGGCTGTAATCTCAAGTTTTTCTTTCAACCTGCTGAGGAGACGGTTGGTGGTGCGGCAAGAATGGTGGAAGAGGGTGTCATGACATCACCAAATGTGGATTTTGTGCTTGGACTGCACGTCATGCCTTATCTACCAGTCGGTAAGATCGAAATCCGAGATGGAAAGCTCAATGCGGCCTCCGATACATTTTCAAT
>CAYLNI010000011.1:30956-35038 GCA_964384705.1 uncultured Fusibacter sp. | reverse complement strand
ACATGGTGCTTATCCAGAACAAGGCGTTGACGCAATCGTCATCGCCGCTCAAGTCATTTTAGGCATACAAACGCTTGTGAGCCGATCCATATCACCTCTTGATCAAGCGGTTATCACAATTGGTAAAATAAACGGTGGTCAAAAGGACAATATAATCTGTGATGAGGTAACTTTAACAGGGGGGATGCGGACGACAGATGAGTTGACGCGAGCACAACTTAAAGAAAAAATGGCGTGCCTTATCACGAGCATATGCGGTGCTTTTGGCGCGACAGGTCAGGTTCATTTTGAAGAAGGTTATAAAGCGCTAATCAATGACAATGAAGTCGTTAAGGTATTGAGAGAAGTTACAGTAGCCGCATTAGGCAGAGATCATGTCATTGAAAAGGAACACCCTTCTCTTGGCGTTGAGGATTTTTCCTATTTTCTAGACCAGTCTAAGGGGGCTTTTTATCATCTGGGCTGTGGCTTTGAGAATGGACCACTTGGTGCGTTGCATACAAAAGATTTTATAATCGATGAAGAAAGTCTCGTTTTAGGGGTATACCTACAGATAAAAATGATTGAGGCTTTAGTAAATTACACATCAAGAGGGTGAGTGGCTTATGGAAATTAGCAGTATCAATGCTATCAATGATCAATTTGAAAACAATGAGCAGCTTTCTAACGCTGACAAACTTCATATGATGCAAACACTTTACGACGTATGTTTAACAATCGATGAGATAGCCGTAAAAGCACGCACTTATTCGAACTATGCCATAGCACTGTTCTATAACGGCGATGTCGAAAAATCACATAAGTTGGCTATAGAGACGATCAAGATTGCAAATGCCGAAAATTTGGTTGACGTGCGGATGCGTGTTTCAAACTTACTTGGTAACATCAATAGTTATTCAGGTCGATATGCTATTGCACTGGACTATTACCACCAATCCCTGCGATTATCAAAGCAAATGGATAAGACCAGCTCTTTGGGTGGGTTACTTAACAACATAGCGATCTTATATAGTACGATGAAGATGAATGAACGCGCCTTATATTATTACGAAGAAGCGCAAAAATTTTCAAAGCAGGAGCACAATTACAAGGTTTATTTTTTAACGACTTATAACCTTATATCTGAGTATTTGAAAAATGGTGATTTTGATCGAGCAAAGGATCATGCCAACGCCTTTTATGAAATGTTATCTATTAAAAGAGACATTCTTCAATATGAGGCTTTATGGAAGTTGATTCAAGGTAAGATTGCACATCACAAAGGCGATATGGAAGAAGCTCAGGCAAACATTCAAGAAGCCATCGAACGTTTTAATGAAGACGAGGATGTTATTGGTGTCAACGACTGTTATCTGATGATCGGACGTATTATGCTGGACAGTCGAAAATATGATCTTGCTCTCGAGTATTGTTTGATTGTCGGCAACTATGCATTTAAGACGGAAGATGTTGAAGTAGAAAGAGAAGCCCGATTGATAATTCATACGATAGCAGATTATGTGCCATTTACTGAAGCGATCAAAGAAAATTATAAACGCTTACTAATACTGGATGAAAAATTGCTCACCAATTTATATGAGCTAGGGATGTACCAAATAGAAGAAAAATTGGATATTGAGCTTGATAATGAAATGCAAAAGATTACCGAGCGATTGCTCAAAAATATGCGTTTCATTTATGAAATATCAAAAGATATCTCAAAAGAACAAGAATATGAAGCCCTTGTTGAGTTGATTATAAGAAAATTAATAAGCTTCATGAAATTTGATGCGCTGGTCATTGGTCTTTATGACGCTGAGCAAGAGATGATCATAAAAAGAATTGTCTACCACAATGGACAAATCGAAAAAAGCTATGATGTGCCAGTCTCCAATAAAGGTAGTTTGGGGACTTGGGTCATACGCAACAATCGAGAATATTATACCGGTTCATTGACGCATATGATCCTCGATGATTATGAACCATTCAAAGATTATTTTCCTGGTATCGATGTACCTTATGAGACGATTTATTACGCGCCTCTTGTCGTTGATGAAGAGATTATCGGTGTCTTTTCACTTCAAAAGTATGAAAATAATGGATTTGATCACTATCAACTCGACATGATACGCGCCATAGCGTCTTACATTTCCATAGCAATGGCAAATTCGTTGAAATCGCAAAAGATGAAAATACTCAATGAGCAATTGAGTACCATCTCAAAACTTGATGGATTGAGCAATCTTCTTAACCGATATGCACTCAATGAGGACGTCAAACCTTTGTTAAAGGCTTTTAATGAAGATAAAAAGAATATCTCGACGCTCATGTGTGACATCGATTATTTTAAGGAATACAACGATTATTATGGGCATGTCGAAGGCGATCGCATCATTCAAAAAGTGTCAAATATCCTCAAGACATCAGCGGAGCATTTAACCCCCTATATATACCGATATGGTGGCGATGAATTTTTGGTCATTTTTCAAGAGATTGAAGAAGAAGTTGTCACTAAGATTGCGCATGATATTTTGAAAGCCGTTGATTTGGCCAATATGCCACACGTCGAAAAAGGGATTGGTGAACGCGTTACCATTAGCATCGGACTCGCATTTTTCGAATCAAAAGGTGAAGTTGATTTGTTGGATGAAGACGATCTGTTACGTGGTGCGGATGTGTCACTTTATGTCTCCAAGAGGAAGGGACGCAATCAAGTCAGACGCACATCCTTCTAATATCGAACGAATGAGTTGTGAATTTCCATGACTAATTGTTGACAATCTCAAAATATATTGATAAACTATTAACAAGAACATGTTTTAGAGGTTTCTTTATAACGTGTGACCCACATTCCCCCCCTAACAAGAAAGAGTAATCTGATTTGAAAGGCCGGCGCAATAGATGTTAATCCCCATGGGATTATTTGATGTTGACTTAAGCCTTCTCTTTGAGAAGGTTTTTTATTTTGGAGGCTCTATGGAAAAGAAAATCGCAGTGATTAGTGCCATCTTGGAAGAACCGCAAGAGGTGCAGCATAAATTCAACGACATCATCGCAGAATATAGGGGCATCGTGAAAGGGAGAACGGGGATACCCTTCGACCAGTATGGCGTTTCAGTCATCACGATCATCATCATGGGAACAGTAGATGAAATCAACAGCATGACAGGCAAATTAGGCAATTTAAATCACGTTTCAGTAAAGACTTCGATTTCCAAAAAGGCGATCGAAGAATAATGGAGGTTACTATGGCGAAGTACGGCGATGACAACTACAAAGAAGCAGCATTTATTGAGCACGACTTGATCGAATCAATTTTGGATAAGACTAAAAACGCGTCAGATGAGGTGATTGATCAAATCATTGACAAGGCTAAATTAAAGCAAGGCATCGATTTGGAAGAAGTGGCTATCTTATTGCAAGCACACACACCAGAGCAAATTCAGAAGATTTATAATTTGGCTGCTGAAATCAAGCAATCAATCTACGGCAATCGCGTCGTACTTTTTGCCCCATTGTACGTAAGTAACTTCTGCGTTAACAACTGCACGTATTGTGGCTACAAACAAGAAAACAAATTTGCGAGACGAAAACTTTCTGAAGAGGAAATTAGACAGGAAGTTAGAATATTAGAAAGCATGGGTCATAAACGCTTAGCACTTGAAGCGGGAGAAGATCCAGTCAACTGCGACATCGATTATATCATCGACACGCTCAGAATCATCTATGACGAAGCGACTGAAAAGAGCAATATTAGAAGAGTCAATGTCAATATTGCGTCGACGACTGTAGAAAATTTCTCAAAACTTAAAAATGCCAATATCGGCACCTATATCCTTTTCCAAGAAACGTATCACAAACCAACGTATAAAAAAGTACATCCGCGTTCCGTAAAAGGCAACTACGAGTATCATTTGACTGCCTTTGATCGCGCGATGCAAGCGGGTATTGACGATGTTGGCGCGGGTGTCCTATTCGGCCTTGCGGACCATCGTTTTGAAGTATTGTCGCTGATGCTTCACAACAGACACTTAGAAGAAAATTACGGCGTCGGCTTCCATACGATTTCTGTGCCGAGAATTAAAAAAGCGGAAGGCATGGAT
>CAYLNI010000011.1:23089-30929 GCA_964384705.1 uncultured Fusibacter sp. | reverse complement strand
TCGACCATATCATCGACGACGAGACGTTTAAAAAAATCGTTGCAATCCTTAGAATTGCAGTGCCATATGTAGGCATCATCCTATCAACGCGTGAGACTCAGGAAATTCGAAGTGAATTGCTTCATGCAGGCGTGACACAGCTTAGTGCAGGCTCATGTACAGGCGTTGGTGGCTATAAAGAAAATGAAGATGGCGTTCACGAGGTGGCACAGTTTAAAGTGTCTGACGAACGTTCACCTCTAGAAGTCATCAAGGGGCTCATTGAAGATGGCTTTATTCCAAGCTATTGCACCTCTTGCTATAGAAGTGGCCGTACGGGCGATCGCTTTATGGCGCTTGCAAAGTCGGGGCAAATTCAACATGTTTGTCAACCGAATGCACTCATGACACTTAAAGAATATGCACTCGATTTCGGCGATGAAGCACTCAACAAGCAAGTCGATTCATTTATTGCTGGTGAAATCGTAAAAATACAAGATGATAAAACGAAAACAGTCGTGGTGAAAGGTCTTCAAGATTTAAGCAACGGCGACCGCGACATATTCCTGTAGGAGTGACTTATGAATAAAACACCCAATTCGAACCGGGTTCACATCGGTATATACGGCAACAGAAATGCTGGAAAATCATCATTGTTCAACGCAATCATCGGTCAAGACATCGCCGTTGTCTCAGAGTTTGAAGGGACGACGACGGATCCGGTTTTTAAAGCGATGGAGCTCATCCCGTTTGGTCCAGTCGTGTGGATTGATACCGCTGGTTTAGATGATGAAGGCATTCTCGGCAGCCTCCGAGTAGACAAGACGAAGCAGATGCTCCAACGCACGGATTTTGCCCTATATGTACTAGATGGTACAAAGCCAGACTTAGATGCCTTTCGTGCCATGCAGGAAGTATTTAAGCGTTTTAACATACCTTATATGCTCATCGTCAACAAAGAAGATCTTATGTCGGATGAGATGCGTGCCTTAGTTGAAGGTATCGACTATGATAAAACGTTTATAACAGCTCAAAACTTATCTGATATTCACAGAGTCAATACGTTACTTCAAGATAGACTCAAAGTACTTGAAGACGAAGAACCGCTTGTCGGTGATTTGTTGCCTTATGGCAGCACAGTTGTCCTCGTGGTTCCTATCGATTCAGAAGCGCCTAAAGGACGCATAATCTTGCCTCAAGTGCAGATTATTAGAGATTGCCTCGATCACGGCATCAAATGTCATGTCGTTCGAGACACAGAACTCGCTGAAACGCTTGACGAGCTTAACCATGTCGATCTGGTCATCACGGATTCACAGGCGTTTGCTGAAGTTTCCAAAATAGTGCCTAAAGAGATCCCTCTTACGGGTTTTTCAATTTTGTTTTCAAGACAAAAGGGCGATATCGCCAAATTGTTAGAGGGTCTTGAGACGTTTAAAACCCTGAAAGCATCCTCACGCATCTTAATCGCAGAAAATTGTACGCATAATCATTCACATGAAGATATTGGCCGCGTCAAAATACCAAAGTTGATTCATACAAAAATCAATCCTGACATTGTGATCGAATATGCGATGGGCCACGATTTTCCTATGGATTTGGACAAATACGATTTGATTATCCACTGTGGCGCTTGCATGGTCAACCGAAAATCGATGATCTATCGCATTGATCAAGCGGAGACGCAGGATGTCCCAATGACAAACTACGGTTTGACACTTGCATATTTCTCAGGAATCTTAGATAGAAGTATAGAAATACTAAAAGATAGGATGTGACCCAATGCTTGGGCGTTATTATGGTCTAAGTGAATACTTTAAGAAAGTTTATGGCGAGAAACTGGTCAAACTTTCACTGGATGGCGGATTCACTTGTCCGAATCGCGATGGGACTTTGTCCGCTCAAGGGTGTATTTTTTGCAGTGAAAATGGCTCAGGCGAGTTCGCAGGGGTTATGGTTGAAGGTAAAAAAAATCAAGGTGCAAGCATTCGCGAACAAATTGAAAGTCAAAAACAACTTTTAGCTGCAAAATGGGCATCTAACGCCTATATCGGTTACTTTCAAAACTATACAAACACCTACAAGCCCATTGAAGCACTGGATCAGTTATATTCAGAAGCGCTTGATTGTGATGGAATTAAGGGGCTCGCGATTGCTACGAGACCCGATTGCATCAAGCCAGAACATATCGAATTGTTCAAGCGATCAAAAGTCATGTGGGTTGAACTTGGCCTTCAGACGATACATGACGAACGGGCAGGATGGCTTAGAAGACACTACGATTTCAATGATTTTAAAGCGGCATTACAGTTGCTTAAGGATGGGAACATACAGGTCGTCGTTCATCTGATTGCTGGCCTTCCAGGAGAATCGAAAGTCGACTTTATTGAGTCTGTGAAAGCGATTAGCGCTCTTGGCGTCTTTGGCGTCAAGTTTCACATGCTCAATATTTTGAAGGGCACTGAGCTTGAAACTTTTTATCTACAAAGCCCATTTCACGTCCTCTCAGAGTCAGAATATATTGAATGGGTATGCGATGCACTCGAATATTTGAATCCAGATACAGTGGTTCATCGTTTAACGGGTGATGGTGAGCGTTCAATGCTTTTAGCCCCGAGATGGGTACTTAATAAACGTTCTGTGATCAACGGCATAAATAAAAGCCTTGCAGCTAGGAATAGCGTACAAGGCCTACGTTTTGAACATAAAGATTAAAAGTCAAATAGATGTTACCAAAAAAACAAACCGTTAATACTAGAAATTCTCAGCGTCGTTATGACGATGGCGATACAGATAATCAGTGTTAGCAACAACATCCAATGTATGGTGTTGTTGTTTTTTTTGATTTCAAGCACATTTAAAAAGATACCGACAAGGTTGATCATGATAACGACACATGCTAGAATGAAGGCGCCAAATAAGTAGTCCCTATCCCAGAACTGAGGTCTATAAAAGTCAAAAAAGTAGTCTAAAACATACATTTTTTTAGGTCTTGAGAACATCAGCATGACAATGGCAATAAAGGTAGTTACTAAGCTGATAAGACCAATGATTTGGATGCGCATGAATTCTTTCGAATTTCTATCTGGATAATAAGCATCATCTTGTTCGAAAAAAGCGCTGATTTTTTCACTGGCATTTGGATCTAAGTGCAATATTTCAGTCTGTTTAGCATATAGGTATTGAATTAAAAACTTGGATTCAACTTCTGACAAGCCTTCAAATTGTATGCGGTTTAAATAGCGTCTGATTTCAACTTGAGGCATGCTGTCGATGACTTTACACCTTACTTTGAATACTTTTGCTTCCGAATACTCTGAATCATGGGAATCCTTTGGTTTAATGTTGGCATCAAATTGGATTTCGAAGATAGTTCCAGCTGGCACATGGGTCGTACTAAGTGCGAGCATGCCTGTAGAGCTGATGTCTTTCGTATAGAGTTCATAGATATTATCACGTAATTTGAATTGATAGGTGTTATAGATGTTTACCCTAAAGGCTTGTCTTCTCTGTACTTTTGAAGGTTTACTTATGACTTCTAAAGTTAATAAAGATAGGCTGTTTAAAACTTGTCGGTCGATGATTTTACAGTTGACGGAATAAAGGTCCTTGTTTGTTGAATCAGAAACAGAAAATGAAATAGTGATGACTTCATCCACATGAAAATTATATACTTTTCCATGATAGATAGGTGCGATGATTCTGAACACGTTGTCAACTAAACCCTTTTCGATGATGGATCTAAGTATAAGGTCGTTGATGCGATTGTTTTCATCACGTGTAGTGACTGTGATTTCAACAGAGTGTGAAGGTAATAAGTATTTTTCTAGCTCCAATTTGACACCTCCGACTTCATAAAAATTGTTTATTTTAAGTACCAGCGGGTATTATAAGAATATAACAAACCCTTGTGGTTTTTTATAGATGGATTCTTGGGACGGATTGTTGGGCAGTGGCCCATAGTCACACAAATGAGTATTTCCGAATGTAATGAAACGACACAATCAAAATGATACTTTACTTGATTAGGAGGAATGCTTATATTAGAAGAAACTTTTATTAAAACTGAATATGAAATAGATTACCGTGCCAAAATCCTGTAAATGGGCTTTCATGTTTGATGTGAAAGTCCATTTTCTATGTTCGTAGCCAACGTACTGAGTCGATGACCATAAGCGACGTTTAAAGCATCTCAGATTCGCGTTTGATCATCCCGATGAATTGCTCTGTCATTCTCGCAGTCAACCCCCAAATCGTATAGACATCATAATCATAGAAGACAATCGGGTAAGACATCGATTTGAAATTATAATCTTTTCCGTTGGGAATGCTTTCATAAGGGAAGTCATCGGCTAGGTCGAATTTTGAATTGATCAGATAACTCATCGGAGGATTCGCCATCAAATGCTCAATTGGTACCGTGAAAATGAGGTCGACTTCATCTCTCGAATAATCAATATCTTCAAATTGACAATGTAACAAGCCCACATAACAATGAATGAGCATATCAAAACTCGTCATGATCGAATCAATTTGACCGATGATTTCAATAGAATCTCGCGAGAGATTGAGTTCTTCACACGTTTCTCTGATAGCAGCATCTCTTGGATGTTCAACGGCTTCAATTGAACCACCAGGGAAACATATTTCACCAGGCTGAGACTTCAAATCGTATGAACGTCTTTCATACAGCAGATGCCAAGTGTCATTTCTCATGATCAGTGGTATCAAAACAGAAGATTGACGCTTAACGCCTGAAGTATTGGCCTTATGCGATTTAATTGTTTCAATAAGTTTATCTATCATTTCAAGCTCCTAATCAGCTATTTCAATAAGTATTATTGAGGGTGACCATAAAATGGTGTATAATTGTCATGATGTTTGCGTTCTACCAAAATTCGCTACTTATTTATATAATACTATATTATAACCAAAACGCAAATTAAGGAGTGTATCTGATGATCTATTTATTTATAGTGTTGGCTAAAATTGTTGAAGTATCCATGGCAACTGTTAGAATGGTCTTGATCACAAAAGGTGAGCGCAAAATTGGTGCGATTATCGCATTTTTTGAAGTGTCACTTTGGGTCATCCTCGTTAGCACTGTTCTAGACAACATCATGGAAAATCCATTAAAAATAGTGGCCTATGCATTAGGCTTTTCATTAGGAAATTATCTCGGAAGTTGGATTGAAGAGAAAATAGGCATCGGTCTCGCGGAGATGCAGATCATCTTAAAAGAAGAACATACGAATCCAGTTGTCGATGCGCTTCGGGATAAAGGATTTGCAGTGACTGTGTTATCAGGGCAGGGAAAAAGTCACCCTAGAAGTGTGCTACTCATGTATGTTTCAAGGAATAAAATTAAAGAATGCGCAAACTTTGTACGCAGCGTCCAAGAAAACGCAGTTATAACTGTTTCAGACAAAAAAGGTGTTTACGGTGGTTATGGTATGCTCCGTAAATAATAAGAGTGAGGACAATTGATGAATTCAAATTATGCAACAAAATGTATACAAGTTGGCAATAAAAATATAGGTGGTTCAAAACCAGTTATTATTGCTGGACCCTGCTCCATAGAAAGTTACGAACAAATTGTTTCGATTGCACATGAGGCGAAAGCAGCGGGTGCTGATTTCTTGAGAGGTGGCATTTTTAAACCGCGCACGAATCCAAATGATTTTCAAGGTCATGGACTGGAAGGTCTTGATTGGATGATTGAAGCCGGAAGATTATCAGGGCTTCCAATAGTGACGGAACTTATGGATGCAAGCTACCTCGACATCTTTGCTGAAAAAGTAGATGTGATCCAGATTGGCTCTAGAAATATGTACAATTACTCTCTACTAAAAGCAGTGGGTGAGACGAGAAAACCCATACTATTAAAGCGTGGTTTTAGTGCGACAATAAGAGAGTGGATTTTGGCTGCAGAACATATCGCAAAGGGTGGCAATAATAATATCATATTTTGTGAACGCGGGATAAGAACCTTTGAGGACTATACGCGAAATACCCTTGATTTAGCGGCTGTTCCCATCATACAAAAGGAAACAGGTTTACCTATTATCGTCGATCCAAGCCATGGAACAGGCATTAGAGCGTTAGTAGGCATCATGTCCGAAGCGGCTATCGCATGTGGCGCAGATGGGCTCATGATTGAAGCGCATACTGATCCAGAGCAATCTATTTCAGATAAAGCGCAGACCGTTGATATGGCAACCTTATCTGATATCATAAAGCGCGTCAGAAGATATGAGACGTTTTAAAAAAAAGCCTACGAACTTTTGCATCTGCAAGTGTTCGTAGGCTTTATTACTGTGTAGTTTTATTACTGTGTCAATGAGCCTGCTCCGTTTGAGAAGAACTTCAAGTAATCGTTGTTTTTATCGATATACATGACTGTATCGGCATCAATGGTTTGTTCATAAGATTTCATCGTTCTCCAGAATTCATAGAAAGCTGGATCTTTGCTGAAACCATTTGCGTAAATTTCAAGAGCTGTAGCGTCAGCTTCACCTTTGATTTGTTCTGATTGCTCGATAGCGCTCGCTTTGATCTGAGCGACATTTCTGTCTGTATCTGCTACTGTATTTTGATAGATTTCAAGACCTTCTGAACGAATTTGTTGCGCAATAGCTTCACGTTCAGCAATCATTTTTTTGTACGTCGATTCGATATTGGAAGGCGGTAAAATCGTTCTAAAAATATCAATGTCGTTCAAACGAATACCTTGCGTAGCCAAATTGTTGTTGAGCTCTGCCATTGCTTCGTCAAGAATCGTTCCAAGGGCTTCCTTGTTGTTTAAGAAGTCATTGCTGCTCAAACGGTTGATTCTGTCGATGACAACTGCATAAGTGATCTCGTCGATCTTCGAATTTGCTCTTGAAACCGTTCCAAGTGACGTTCTAAAAATACCTGGATGCGTGATTTGCCATTGGGCATACATGCTAACTTCGTATTTAATTTTGTCTCTTGTATTGATTTTAGCGGTGTTTGAGATATAAGTGAGCAGTTTGCTCGTATCTTTCTCGACAGTTGTGATGAAAGGCGTTTTAAATTTGAGGCCTTTTCTCGTGTCGATAATAACGTCTTTAAATCTTGGATCAAGATCATTTTGGAGTTGTGCATATTCACTGTTTGCGTCAACGACGATGCGCTTGATTTCACCAAGTTCACGTACGGTTGCGACTTCATCTTGTCTTACGATGTAGAAACAATTGCTAAGGAATGCGACTGCACCTAATACGATGAGGATCAAGAAGATCGTTTTAGCGCTTGTCTTAGCATGTTTTTTCACATTACTAAAATTTGGATCAAATTTTGGTGCTGACTTTTGTTCAAACTTTTGTTCGAATTTTTCTTCAGACTCTTGTTTTGGTTCGCCTTGATTGATATTCATTATTGTTGACCTCCGTTCGTTTGGAGTGGTAGGAACTTAAGTACACTGTCGCTGTTCAAGTCGATGATGTACTTGTGTTTGGTCGCAGAAAGTATTTTTTCCATCGTTTCAAGATACAAACGCGTCTTTGTGATTTCTTGTGAAACTTTGTATTTGTCATAAACTTGGTTGAAGTTAGTGACATCACCTTTTGCTTGTGCAACTTTTTCAGCTTTATATGATTCAGCTTGCTGAATCATCTGATAAGCTTCTGCACGTGCTTTAGGGAGCATTTCATTTGAATACTTGTCCGCTTGACTCTTATAAGAATCTTTTTCGTTTGATGCGATGTTGACATCGTCGTAAGCGTATTGAACGTCTTCAGGAAGAAGAACGTCTGTCAATTTAACTTCCGTAAGTGTAATACCGACATTGTAGCTTGCAAGTTTTCTAGATAAGTCAGGCATGATTTCTTTCGAAATA
>CAYLNI010000011.1:22820-23079 GCA_964384705.1 uncultured Fusibacter sp. | reverse complement strand
GTCTTTATTGACCAATGCATCGTCGAGTAGTTGGTTTTGAATGTTGCTTCTTAAAACACTTTCAAACGCCAATCTTATGGTGTTTTCTTGATCATCTACGTTATAATAGTACGCAGCAGGATCTGTGATTTTGTATTGAATGACTGCACCGATGTTGATTAAGTACGACCCTTTTGTCAATACGATGGCTTCATACTCCACATCTTGATAAGTGGCTGCACTAGTTGACGTTGCCTCACTTGTTGGTCGATACCCATAT
>CAYLNI010000011.1:15605-22782 GCA_964384705.1 uncultured Fusibacter sp. | reverse complement strand
TGTAGATGATGACTTTGTCGATGAACGGAATCTTGAAATGTAAACCTGCAGTCGTGTTTACGCTAGTCAATTCTCCGAATCTTTCAATAACTGCTTCCTCAGCATTGTCGAGTGTATAATAGCTGCCTAAGAATAATGCAGCGATCACGACGATGATGGGAATCAGTATAAAGAGTTTACCTGATTTCATAACGGCCTCCTATTATTTTTCCTTACTTAACCTATATTACTAGTTTATGCTGTAATAGGTAAAATTACTACTTAAAAATTAATTAAAACAAAGGTAAAATAAGGGGTATAGATATTAAGAAAGTCTTATCAAAATATTAATGGAGGCACACATTGAAATTACTTGCATACTTAGACGAGCTGAACAAGAGAAATATCGCACATCAACTGACAGCGTTTGCTGGCCAAATGGCATTTTTCTTCGTGCTGTCATTTTTTCCGATGTTGATCTTCACATTATCCATCATATCAAAGTTACAAATCAATTACGATTTTATGATCGATGCCTTAAAAACCATATTGCCATATAGTATCAGCATTCTGATC
Source organism: uncultured Fusibacter sp. (assembly GCA_964384705.1). Classification (GTDB taxonomy): domain Bacteria; phylum Bacillota; class Clostridia; order Peptostreptococcales; family Acidaminobacteraceae; genus Fusibacter_C. Next base: position 22,227 of record CAYLNI010000011.1, on the reverse strand, counting down.
ACCGACTTTATAAGCCAATCACTTAGTATTGAAGGGAATGCCGTGTTATCAATTTCGGGTCTTGCGATGCTCTACGCTTCATCAAAGGCGGTTACAGCCTTGAGGCAAGCGATCAACACATCCTATGAAGTCAAGGAAACGCGTAATTTTTTTCTATTAAAATTTATGGCGATGGGTTACATGTTTTTATTTACGCTGATTATCGTTCTTTCATTGATGATACCAAGACTAGCGATCGAAATCGTCGACTTTTTGGCTAAAACATTTGAGTTTAGCATTGATAAGAACTTTGTTCAGATGATTCAATATTCTAGAAATATACTATTGATTTCGACGTTCATCATAGCGATCATTTCAATCTATACCTTTTTGCCCAATAAAAAAATGCACCTAAAGGATATCTATCCTGGTGCAATATTTGCCGTTTTCGGTCTTGTGATAACCAATTTCCTGTTTTCAACTGTGGTCGTTACCGTAACGGATTATTCAATTTTATATGGGTCACTTTCTGCGATGATTGCCTTCATGGTATGGATCTATATATTTGCACAGATTATCATCACCGGTGCTGAGATTAATGCCCTACATGTATTAAAGCAAAACAAAGAAAATTCAAGTCCGAAAATCGATAATCCGCCCTTCGGTTTGTGAAGCGCTAGTCACGCCCATTATTTTATAATAGACTTTGGACAGCATTTCTATGAGACCATGTGGTTGTTTATACAAAAATTCGAATATTTCTGGATTCTCACTTAAAGTGGTGTAAAATATATGGCCATTGACGTCATATTCTGATTTTATTTTAGTAAAGCCTATATTTTTTAACGCATCATCAAAGCTGAACAAAATGCTTTCAACTAAAAATTTAAAATGTGTGCCATGTGTTTGGTCACAAGTGTTGCTCGTTTCTAAAATGTTATTGAGTGCTTCTAGTAAACTATAAGCACCGGCTAGTACTTCTTCTTCATGGGTGCGATAGTATTGCTTTAGCGCATCGTAATCCGAATCGTTTGAGGTCAACCGCATGAATGACGCTTTGAGATTATGCGAGTTGGAGTAGAAGGCGTCCAAAATAAAATGCTCGTTTCCAGATCGGTGTTCTGGATTGTTGTGCACTTCTCCTTTACCATAAACATGTGTGACAATAGGGTTAAAACTTGTCGCTCTCACTTTGCTTGCGGACACGTTTTTATAATTGCTTACACTAGGACTTTTCGTAATGTTGGACATAGGTGGCCTCCTCTATATCTATTAATTATAATATCGGCTGAAACGTTGTCTTTGTTTAGTTTGAATTGTATTCACTCTTTTTGTATGGGATAATAGTAATAATAATATGAATGAGGTGACACTATGGGTGACTTTACGGGTCAAATACTCACAGAAATCGAAAAGGAATTATTGAATCGATCATTTTTGAAGAACGTTGGAGTCACGAGAAAATTCGTAGTGGATATCATCGGCGATGATAGGTTCAGAGAAGAACTTTCGACTATAATCCATCAAAATAAATTTCATTGTTATGACGTCTATACGTTGATGCGTCCGTTCTTTGATTCAGTAGACGCATCAAAGGATCGGGAAGAATGGCTTAAATACTGCTATTATTACAGTCTGAATTTTTCTTTCCCAGAAGCGCTTCCATTTGCACTTAGTATAGAGAAAAACCCGGTTGCAGAGATTTTTCTGCGCGTCCTTAGAATCATATCAGGCATTCAGCGAAAATCAAAAGACAACACATGGCAAAGTTTATATCCAATCGAGTTGTTGACGGATCAAGAGATAGAAGCCTTAGAAGATAAATCGGAATATTTGGCCTTTAAACGCGCCTATATACACGATTTTGTCTACGAGATGATGAAACTCAATCAAGAGGTGATCGGTTATACGACACTTGATCACATTTGTGGTGTTCATCATCTTGCGATGAAGACTGCAAGACAACTTAAAGCATCCGGATACCCAATTGACTTAGGGCGTGTTTCAGGTGCTGCGATTGGTCACGATATTGGAAAATTTGGCTGTAAGCCCGATGAGATGAGCAGAGTTGCCTATTATCATTATTTTTACACAGGTGAGTGGTTCGAAAGACGACATATTGTCTATATAAGAAACGTCGCGATCAACCATTCCACATGGGATCTAGAACTCGACGCTTTACCAATCGAATCATTGATTTTAATCCACAGTGATTTTAGAGTCAAAGCGGAGCGTATCAACAACAAATCCGTCATGATGTTTTTCAATATAAAGGATTCATTTGATGTCATTCTCAACAAACTCGACAACCTCGACGCAGCTAAGGAAAACCGATATCGCCGAGTATATGGCAAACTCAAAGATTTTGAAGGCTTTTTGACAGACCTAGGCATTGAAACGATGCAGGATCTAAATTATGAACGCCTTACTGAATATGTATCAAACAAGAATAGAAAATATTTTACATTGGTACAAGGTGAAGAAATCACTCAAAATGTTATTTTTTCGTCCATAGAGCACAACATCGAACTCCTTTACCGCCTTAGAGATGAAGCCTCTTTGAACAAGTTGCTTGAACCGGTTCGAAACAGCCGGGATTTGACCAGTTTGCGCGGCTATATTTCGATATTAGAAGAGTATTACAACTACCTCACTCAAAAGCAAAAGCAAATTATGATCAACTTTCTATACGAAAAGCTCGTGTTGCCAGAGGAAGACATTCGTAAGCAATGCGCCGAACTTATTGGCACAGTCATTGCTTCATATGACGAAGAAATACGAAAAGAAACGCCGCCAAGCATTACCGTGGAAACCAATGCTTTAGATACGATCAGCCTGCTTAAAATGACCATAGATAAGTTCTTGAATCCAGAAAGTAAAATTATCGACCGACATAAAAAATACATCAGTTATAGTATGCGGGATATGTTGGATGCCTATTTTAAGCATTTGAAGGGTAAAGAACAACGCCTGCTTAGCATAGCGCTTACAGTAGATTTTTTTAATCGATATAGCGACCATGAACAGATTCAGTTTTATCTCATCAAAGCAGCACGCATCCTTCCTTTCATCGAGTTCAACGCCGTTCAAAAATCAACGATTATGAACTTTGTATCCAAACTTTTGACGGATGATGATAACAAGTTGAGACTTCGTGCCTATAATCTCATCTATTCAATCTTGCCTCATATAGAAAAGAATCTGTTGGAAGAAGCACAAGTGATGCGCGTGCTTCCTGAGTCGCCTACACCTCTTAAGGACCCTGCAGAAAATTATGCAAGGCTTAAATTGGCGGAGCATTTAAAATGTGAACCAGACCATATTGAGAAATTTAGAATCATCTGCCAAGATGATCTCCAGTTCACCAGCAACATTTTCTTAAGCAATTTGAAATCCGCAACCCTAGATGTGGCTAAAAGGTTTCAGATTGAATTGCTCATGCGCAATACCTTGCTCTATGATTATGAAAATTGCTTTTATATGGCCATGCACCTATGTAATCTTTTAAAAGTGAGTGCTCTTGAATCCGTTAGAAATACGGCAGGTCGCATGCTGCTTCAGCTCGTGCCACATTTAAGCTTTGAACAGAAAAACGACATCGCCGTTGAACTTATTAGAGCACTTGAGATGGAAAGTTATGAATTTACCAAGTATATTCCACCGTACTTGGGTAAAATTATCCTTCAAGTTAAACCTAAGGAACTCGACGAGATCATAGAGAGTTTTGAGAGAAAGATGAGCACAAACAACTCAAAACTCATTGCGCTAATAGAGAAAACAATTGGATATGCGATCACACAATATGCGGACTATCGTTATGCGTTCAAAGACACGAGTGAATCGCATATCAATCGCGTGCTGAGGTTGTTTGGTGTACTCTTCTGCGGCTTTGTTCATGGATCAAGCTATGTCAATCAGATGGCATTTTCAGTCATTGCAAAGGATGTGCTTTCTGACCCATCATTGAGTCTTAAAAAGAAAGAATACCTTTATCGGACGACAATCAAAAAAGTTATGTCTTTAATGACAAACACGGATGAAGCCGACGAGTTGATCTTCTATAACAACACTGCTTCTTTGAAATACATCAACAAATTCATTTCGGAATACAACCACATGGTAGGATCGATCTATCCGCCACCAAATAAACGAATCGCTTTTTTCCCTGGCGCGTTTGATCCGTTTACGCTAAGTCATAAACAGATTGCAAATGACATAAAGAATCAAGGATTCGAAGTCCTTTTATATGTTGATGAGTTCTCATGGTCCAAACGCACACAGCCGAATTTGATTAGGCGCAATATCATAAAAAAATCAATCGCAAGTGACATAGACATCTATCAATTTCCTAGGGATATATCGATCAATATCGCAAATGACAAAGACTTAAAAGTGCTTAAGGATCTTTTTCCAGATTCTGAAGTCTTTATCGTGGTGGGTAGTGATGTCATACTCAATGCATCGGCTTATAAATCGGAAAAAACGAGTATGATCAATGAGATTCCGCATATTGTCTATGAACGGTTTGATACCCATACTACAGAAAATGACACGGAAGCGCTCAACGAAAAATTTGCTAAATTACACCCTGACTCTGTGAGGTTTACTCTGCCTAAGGACTATGAACATATCAGTTCGACGCTCATTAGGGATTCAATTGATGAAAAACGTGATATTTCGACGTTGATTGATCCTTTGGCTCAAAATTATATCTATGAAAAGGGTTTGTATCAAAGAGAGCCAATGTATAAGCGCATGATGATGACCAAGTCGATTTATTTTGAGATTCACGATGTCATAAACAAAGGTCTTATGACTGAAATCTTAGCATTGATCGGTGGAGATACTACAGAAGTAACGGCTCGGATACAACAATTTAGTGATCATCCAAGTGCTAAAGTCTACGTGCTCAGAAGTCTTGAGCAAAATTGTGAAATTGTATCGGTATCATTTTCACATTGGCTAAGAGCAACGGATATTCATCGTGAATTTGAAGATGAAAGCATCATCAAGTACATTAGAACACACTCAATAGGACGCATATTGGTCATAGACAGTATTATTAAGAGAAAAGTTACTGATATAAAAAATGTCGACCAAATCATGTTAACTGAATCGCTTGCCCATGCCCTCTCAAGAGATTACACATATTGTGTATTCAAGGAAGGTATCAAAAATCAGATAGGTAAGGACCTCATCGAAGTGCTTGCAGATCAAGGTTTTCAAAATATTTCGTCGTTGAAGACGAACGAAAGCGTGTATGTCGTCAACATGTCCGCACCATGTACTTTAAATCTCGATATCGATGTCATGTTTAAAGAGCCTTATAGATACTTGCCTGAAGTGGTATCGGTCATGGCGAAATCGAGAAGCCGTTTACAACGCTCGCTGACAGAGCTTTATCCAGGCAATTTGGTATTGAATTTCGACAGGGTGATGATCTACGAAAATTTGATTAAGAAAGTCTGCGAAGAAAATCATATGCCTTCACAACCACTTGTACCTAAGAAAGTCGGAAAATCAATGTGTGTGCCATTTGGGGCCGTCTTTAAACGCTGGTTATTGCCAAATACAGTAACTAAGACGTTGCATGCAGAAAAGTATTTTTCAACGGACTTGTTGTCGCATCAAATTAAGGGATGTTGAAAACCAGATTAAGATGCTTAAATCGTTTGATAGACCTGTGATCCTAGTGGATGACCTCCTCAATAAAGGCTATCGCGTAAAAGCGTTGGAACCGTATTTTAAAAAATATGATGTGGAAATCCAAAAATTCATCGTCGGCATCATGTCAGGCAATGGCAAAGAAGTTGCCGAGTCTATGAATATCAAGGTCGATTCCGCTTATTTCATACCAAAGATTAAAGTGTGGTTCTACGAAAGCAAACTCTACCCATTCATAGACGGTGATGCTGTTTGGAGAGGCAGCATTCCTGATAGCAACTTGATCAATTCTGTGAACTTGATTCTTCCGTATTCACCCGTATCATATGTCGTGGATGCATCAAAAGAATCGATTTACAATTTGTCTGAAACGGCGCTTATCAACGCTATCGAAATCATGGCGGCTGTTGAGATTGCCTATGAAAAGCAAAACGATCGACTATTGACCATCGATCGATTAGGTGAGGTTTTAAATACACCGAGATACCCAGATAAAGGTAAGCATATTTTCTATTCTGACAATGTCAAACCTTCAGAGTACATCAAGGACGATCTCGAACAACTTAGAAAATTGAAATCATTTTACATCGGATAGGAGACAGATATGACGTATGAATACAAAGGTTGGACATTTATCGCTTTTGAAGATCTGACACGTTTAGGGGCGACTGAGGCACAAAGCGACGCACTAAAAAATGCGCCGCTGGTATATCTCTTTAGAGCGCCAGTTGGTTCGACAAAATTAATGGCCTATATATCAAAAGAAGCGGCTTTTAGTGGAGAAAACGAATCATTAGCTGAACTCTATAACTTTTCAAGCGAATCAATCCCAGCAATTAACTTGAGTTATTTCGAGCACGTCTTCGGCACTGATGACCTCAATCGTGTGATTACCTATCTAGAGGCTTCAGAAGCTAAGTTACAGAAGAAAAAAAAGTTAACCTTGTTAGGTCTTGGCGATGTTGGGAGCATGCTTTCA
>CAYLNI010000011.1:15305-15566 GCA_964384705.1 uncultured Fusibacter sp. | reverse complement strand
CTTGGGTATTTTCGATATCAGTGATGCACAAAAAAGCAGATGGGAGATGGAGCTTAACCAAATCGCTATTAATCCGAAACTAAAAATAACGGGCATTGACAGTGAGGCACTTTTTTCTGGTGATATGTTTATATTCTGTGCTTCTAAAGGGGTGCCAAAAGTAGGGGAAGAGGGCAAAGACGTTCGCATGATCCAGTTTGAAGAAAATTCCAAGTTGATAGCACTATATGCAAAGCGGGCTCGTGATGCGCAATTCAAAGG
>CAYLNI010000011.1:12604-15288 GCA_964384705.1 uncultured Fusibacter sp. | reverse complement strand
GATCCCGTGGACTTACTATGTAAACAGGTTTTCGAAAGTTCAAATCGCAATGAAACAACGGGAATGATGGATTATATGGGTTTATTACCGGAACAAGTGATCGGATTTGGCCTTGGTGTCATGGATGGACGCGCTCAGTATTATAGTGACAAATTGTCTTTGAACTATGCAGAGACAGGTCGTGTGTTTGGGCCACATGGTGAAGCGTTAGTCGTCTCAGACGATATATTGTCTGAAGATCAAGAGGCTGCACAGCGTTTGACAAAATGCGTTGTTGAAGCGAATTTGGAGATGCGCTCACTAGGCTACAAGCCATTTGTTGCACCTGCCATGTCATCAGGTGCCGTTTCTATCGTCAATCTGTTAGCAGGTAATGATCACTATAGTGCGAATTTTTTACGCGGCGTGTATTGGGGTAGCAGAAACAAGCAGAGAAGTTATGGGGTTGATGTTGAACGATTGACTGTTTCGAAAGCCTTGATGGTGCGACTTGAATCAACTTATAAGCGGTTGGAGGATACATGGAAAGAATTGAATGCATAGCCTTCACGAGCGATGATTTTGATTTGAACGCATACTGTGAAGGAGAAGCGTTGAAAGTAAATAATGTCGTTATTGACGGGTATTTTAAGAAGCTTTTTATCATAGAACTCGATGTGATCGGTGAAAATGATGCAGCGAACGCCTACTTGAGAGACCAAATGACTTTGTTCAAACAAGGCTATGATACGCAGTTCACCAATGCAATTGCCGCATTAATCGTCGTATCAGGTGATGAGTGTTTTACTAAGTCATATGCCAAAAAATTCATTTTTGTCGCCAATCAAATGGGATGTGAGTTTATTGGACACCCATTGGTTGAGCGCGTCAAAAACCACCAAAACTTCAAGACTTGGGCGAAAGTAATTGATGAACCTCTTGAGACTATCGAAAAAATTCAGATTGCCAAACTCATAGAGCGATTGGCTGCCTATTCATTTCTAGCTAAAGAAAGCTTGAAAATCCTTGTGCTCCATGCTGGGCATAAAGGAATTTCCAATACGCTGATGCTTTGGGATTTGATTAAAGAAAGGCTGAATACTAAAAATAATGAAACGTTGATTATTGACGAGCTGCATGTTGAAGAAGGTAAAATTACAGATTGTTATGGGTGCAGTTTTGAGACGTGTTCTTACTATTCTCTTGAAAAAAGCTGCTTTTATGGTGGCTTTGTTGTTGAGTCACTCTTTCCTATGATTGAACAGGCTGATATTGTCGTGTGGATTTGTCCAAATTACAATGATGCCATTTCTGCAAAACTGATGGCGGTCATCAATCGCTTGACGGCACTTTATCGAAAAATCTCTTTTCAAGACAAATATATATTGGGTATAGTCGTTTCTGGAAACTCTGGAAATGATTCTGTTTCGGGTCAACTGATAGGCGCTTTGCACATCAATAAGGGATTTCGTCTGCCACCAAAGTTTGTTTCCATGGCAATTGCAAACGATCCAGGTGACATTTTGCAAGTAGATGACCTCGATTCACGGATAAATGATTATGTAAACATTGTGCACGAATTAACGAACAAAAATATGTCTAAATCGTAAAATAAGGCTTCCATTTTTTTTGTTTTATGCTATACTAATAGTAACAAACCAGTTCGGAATTGAATATAGGATGTAGGAACGGCAACCATTCAATGGCAATACAAAAAGGAGTGAGACCGCCAAAAACCTAATTTGTAATTCGAAGGTAATTTACAAGCAACAAAGGAACGGAAACGAAATTATGTAAACTGCTTCATGACTGACCATGTATGAAATCACAAAGATTTCCTAAATTATTATTATGGATCACATGTTTGGAAGCAGATAATGGACACCACCTAAGTGAAGTTATGGGACTGGTTGTTAAAATAAAACAGAGTGCAATTAACTCGACGAAAGGGTGAGTCCGCCAGAATTGTTAGATATATCAATTGAATCGAATATTTAAAGAGCCTCTCATAAGAAAATCAGAGAGGCTCTTTATCATTTTTGAAACAAATTACATTGTTCGGCGTTACGCATGGCCGTCAGCATGTTTTTTCTGCTGTTTGGTATGGTTTTATAGACGTCCTTAAGCATAAGGCTAACATCTTCGCGTTTTGTGTGTCGATCCATTGGACATGGACTTTTTAAGACTGGAATAGACTGCGTTTTTATGAAATGTTTGATGTCTGCTTCAGCAGTGTCTAGAAGAGGGCGTATCACAGTAATTTCACTTCTTGATAGAAAGGATTTATACTCCATTGTATTGAGTTTTCCTGCATAAAGCATATTCAAGAACAAGGTGGACAGCGCATCATCTGCATGATGACCTAGCGCGAGCACCTTTAATTTTTTGTCTTTCATAGCATTTGCCAATGCCCCACGCCTCATATTAGCACATAAAGCGCACGGATTTTTTTCTTCTCGGATATCAAATACAATCTTTGCGATGTCAGTTTTGATAACGCTAAATGGCACTTGGATAGAGTCACAAAATCGATGTGCTTCATCTAAATTGAAATTGTCAAAACCGAGATCGATTGTCATGGCTTCCAGATGGAATGGTGTAGGGGAGAATTTATTATATTGATTAAGTAGATACAAAAGCGCCATGCTGTCTTTTCCACCTGAGAGACCGACAACAACGCGATCATTTGGTTGTATCATGGATTG
>CAYLNI010000011.1:3421-12534 GCA_964384705.1 uncultured Fusibacter sp. | reverse complement strand
CTATAATGCCTCATCAATCATGGTGTTTCTGTTGTTTCTGTTGGTTGCAACGTTTCTTCTGTCAATTCAAAGGCATATTCCTGAGTAAATGGTTCACTCCAGTTGCCTTGCTTATCCTGAACTTTCATGACGATCTTATAGGTACCTTCTGTATCAAAAACTGGAAACAAGTTCTCATCTTCGAATTTTTGAACAAGCGTGTCTGCATAGTAAATTTCCCATGAGTATGCTTTGATTTGTTTGCCGCCAGTTGATGTGTTCATAAATGCGATTCTGTTGTCATGTAGTGGTTCTATATTAAATTCTGCAGCAACCGGTTTTGAATTGAAAAGGGACTTAATACCCCAAATCCCGAATGCAATGAGCAGTAGAATAGCAACGCCGATTAATACCCATTTAATCTGAATCTGATTACGTGGCATTTGATTTTCAAAGTCGTCCTCGTCAAACATCTCCGATACGTCATCGACAAATAATGCATCATCCTCTTCAAGAAAGCGTTGTTTTGACGATTTTGGCAATGACTCTGGCATTTGGTCGTCTTCTTGGAAAATCGCCTTAAATGACTTCGTATCTTTAGACACGATCGGAACTGTTGGTGTTACTGATTGAAGCAATTCTGCTTCTATTTCAGCCATAAGTGACGCTTTGGCATCCAATTTTACTTCTGGTTTTAAGGTGTCAGCTTTAACTGATTCAGTGGTATCAACAGCATCAACAGCATCAACAGCATCAACAGATTCATCAACTGAATCCATAGTTTCAACGACATCAACAGCCTCATCAGCATCAACAGTCTCTTCAGCATCAACAGCATCATCAACTGAATCCATAGCTTCAAAGACATCAACAGCCTCATCAGCTTCAACAACTTCATCGCCTTTACCAGCATCAGCAGCAGGGATGTCACTATCTTCAGTTAGTTGCTCGTCAATAATATCACGATGATTGGTTGCCAACAAATCAGCCAGTTCGCGCCTCAACTCATCATGATGTAGATTATTGTTTTCAAGAGTAGGCAATTCTATTTCCTTGTTCTTAGGAACCTCTTTTGTGACTTTGATAGGTGGACCAGCTTCTAAATCGTTTAGAACAATTGTATATTCATAGCTGATGGATTCGAGCGCATCCGGTTTTTCAAAAATGAATACGTCCTTAAAGTGATTTTTAGCTGCTTTTAAAGAATTGTAGTTATGGTTGCCTAATATTAAGTTATCAATAAACTGGCTATGATAGCCCTCTGCATCTTGAAGTATAAGATCCATTGTTTTACCAAGTTGTTTAAAGACATCTTTGCTTGTATAGACTTGAGTTGGTGCATAATCGATTAATTCTCGAAACGCAAGACCATCGTCTGATATGAGGAGCTGTTCTTCATCGAGAAGTTGTACTTTTATAGGGTCTGGGAAGGCATCATATTTTTCAATAAGCTTGAAATATTCATAGACGATTTGTACGCGATCGTCATAGTCAAGTTTAGAGTTTTTGATAAATTTATGAATAGCGCGACCTTCATGTGCTTTAAGTATCAAATGCAATTTTCCATCTTCTTCTACTAACGAAATATAGTTGTGAAGATGGTCTTCCAACAGATGCTTTGTCGCGACTGACATTTTATCCGGATCGAAAAAAGTAATAAAAAAAACATTTGAAGCGTCGTTTTTGTTAACCGCTTTTGAAAAGCAGAGGTCATGATCTTCATATAAAAGCTTCCATGATTTAAATTGATTAAGCGCCATTAAACCCTCCATAACTATTATTACTTTCCATTATTTTAACATATATATCCAATGACGTGCATGTTTTATTTGTGAAACGATAGACACGAATAATAAGTTCTATTATACATAGGACATTGGACTCAATATATTGTAGTTTTTTATAATTATTATCAATTATTCTACAATATAGTGGTGACTTTGTCTAGCTTGTACTATAATTGTGTAAAGGGTTCCATAATATTTCGGAGGCAAAAATGATAAGATTTTTACACCTATCTGACGTACATTTGAGTGCTGGGTTTGCAAATAAAAGCAGTTATGTCAGAAATCAAATAAAAGAAGCACTGTATGAAACGATCGTACAGGCAATTGATTTTACAATAGAAAATGACTTGGAAGGCGTCATTTTGGCGGGTGATTTTTTCGACGACGATAAAATTTCGTTTAGTGATGAATACTTTGTATTAAACCAATTTGAGAGACTCCTGAACAATGGGCAAAAGATATTTTATGTTACGGGCAATCACGACCCGATGTTGACGGCGCGATTTTTAGAACCAATGAAGGAACACACTTCATTTTATTTTTTTGAAGAGGACACCATAAAATGTCTTGATGTCATGAGTCGAAGCGGCATCCCTTATAAAGTTGTTGGTGTTGGCCACAAGTCTAAAAATGAACAACGCAATCTAATTAAGAACTTCCCAATCAAATCGACAGAGGCAATTTGGCTTGGCATCGCACATGCAAGTGTACCTTCTGCAATTGATATTGCTGATAAGGCACGTTATATGGCAACACCTCTCACACAAATTGAGGCGTTGAACTATAATTATTTTGCACTAGGACATATTCACATAAGACAAAAGTTGACACACAAAATAGCTTATTCAGGCAATTTGCAGGGGTTGAATATCAAAGAGACAGGCGCCAAAGGTGGCTATCTAGTCACTTTAACAAATCAGGTGACGACTGTTGAGCCTGTCAATTTTAATGTGATCCAATGGGAAAAGTGTGAGATGACGCTTGATTCTGATATACGAACTCTAACTGATTTGCAGAAGATGATTGTCGATCATGTGACAAAAATAATAGGCGATAGTCCATCTGCGGCGAAACAAATGATTATTCGCTTGAATTTAGTAGGTCGTTCGCCTCTTAAAAAACAACTTGAGATGGACTCAAACTGTTCGTTCTTAATAGAAATTGTCAAGGACAAAACAGGCTTACTCGATTTCGAAATTAAGAGCAGAAATTTATCCAACGTTTATAACCTTGATGAACTCGCAAGCGAGAACACGGTATTGTCCCAGATGATTAATCGCATTTCAAATGCATCATTTGAAGATGCTTTGCTTATGAAACTATATGAATTGCCAATTTTTGAAGACAAGACGGCATACAATGAAAAACAAGCATATCTACAGGCAATGAAAAACCACTTGTTACAAGATGTCATCGAGCGAATGGTGGTGAAAACTGATGATTATTAACAAATTGAGATATAAAGTATATGGTAAACTGATTGATCATGATATTGACTTATCACCACGAATCAACATTTTTTTAGGTGATAATGAGGCTGGCAAATCGACTATTTTCAACAGCATTTCAACACTGATTTATGGATTTAAACCTTCAAGTCGTGAAAAACACCCCTATGTTAACTGGTCAAAAAATGAAATAAATTTTTCTTCAGAAATCACAGAAACTGGGGAACTTTTAACGATAGAAAGAAGTCTAAAAAGTGTACCTAGATTTAATATCTCTAAGTCCAACAATAGCATGCAGATATTTCGCAATGAACCATTACCATTTGTCAATCATGTCAGTGATACACTGTTTGAGGCTGTTTTTCATCTAACTGCTGAAGACTTAAACCAGTTTGAGAAGGCATCTTTTGAGACCATTCAGGAAAAATTGATTTTCAATTATGGGTCTGATTACCTGAACAAGGCATCTGACGTCATCCTAAAACTTGAGCAAGACATAAACGCACTTTGGCGTAAAGACAAACGTGGCAATCCAAAGATCAACCAGCTTCAGTTAGAAATCAACCAGTTGAAACTGCAAAGACATGAGGCAGAAAAAAGTTATGAGATCGTAAGAGCGAATTTGTTGAAAATTGACGCAATTGAAGCGCGCTTTAAACAAGCCGATTTGGATAGAAAAGCTCTTGAACAGTCACTACGACAGATGCGAGCAAATTTGCCGATAAGAGAATTGATTGAAAAAATTGAAACTCTTAAGAGAGCCATCTATAAAATTGATGCCTATTCAACACTTGATAGTAAGCTCATCGATTTAATCGATCGAAATCAGATTAAGCTGAATGAAGCAATAGCAAGAGCTGAAGAATCAGAACTTGCTTGTTCAAATTTGAAGAAAACCTTATTTGTTTACTCTGAGCACGATAAGAAGTTGCTCAACTTTAAAATGGAAATTGAACCGTTAAAAATTGCTTTGAATGATATGATGCGATTTGAACAAGAAGAGCATTCAAAGCTTGACGAACTTGTGAAGTTGCGCGAGAAAATTGGTGGACAGTATAAGCTTTTATTTGATACAGAGCTGGAAGATGTTGTTAAAACGACACTCAAGAAGCTTCCAGTTCTTGATTTGATGACGCTTCTGCAGAAATATACGGATGGTATTGATAATAATGAAGCAATTGAAAAGCGTGAGTTAGCATTACAAAGTCGTAAGAAAAAAGGAAACTTACTTATAGGTATTATAGGTATTGCAGCCTTTATCATCGGCCTGATTTATGAACCTCTACGGTTGGCTTCATTTGTAGGAATTGGTGCTTTTGGTTATTCTATGGCACATCTTAAGTTAAGCGATTCAAATGCCTTATCTGAAAAGGTTGACTTAATGGCTTTGACACAGAAAATCGAAGCATTATGTGGCGTGATTGTGTTGCCCGATTATGTTTATAGAGACAATAGTCTACGCTTTTTTGGAAAGCTTGAGCAATTGATCTTACTTTTACATGAAGAAGATGCAGTACATGAAAAATGGGCAAACTTAATCGATTGTCAAAAGGCAATTGAAGGCACTATTTCAAGTGTGATGGTCGATAAAGGATTTGATACGACTCGCGGTGCTGTGCTGAGCTTGCAATACGTATTAGCTCAAATGGATCGTTTGTCTGAAATTGAAGCAATTGAAGCAAAGAAACAAGTTCAGATTGACATGATTGAAGCGTCAATTAAAAGCAATCGACTTGAACGCTTAGGCTTGGAATCGGTCATACACGACTTAAGAGAAACTGTTAGTAATTTTGGTGATGGTGATTATGAATTTGGTTTAAAAATGATCGCTCAGAATATTGAACTGACGCGTAAAATCAAAGTATTCAGCGATGAACTATCCGGACAAAATTACGAATATGACAGTGTTTTAGTCGCTACAGAAAGCCGTATTCTCGACATAGAAGCAAAGATTGCGGATATTGACACTCTTGAAAAACATCTGTTAGGTGAAAAGCATAATCTCGCTTTAGAAATACAGAGATTTGATGAAGCTTTAAGTATAGATGCGATCAACAGTCAGATACTCGTAGCAGAAGCGGAACTCAAAGAATGTATCGAACTTAGAAACCAAATGATGGTCTTACTTGAAATCATCAAATTTTCTGATGAACGTTATCGAGTCGAAAATCAACCGAATATTATACAAAGAGTCAGTTACTTTATGAATCAAATGACTCATGGCAAATACAAGGAAGTTCTCATATGTGAAGAAAATGGACAATTTGAACTCCAATTTTTAGTTGATGATGAAATCATCCCCGTGGCAAGGGCTTTCAGCAAAGGTACGATCCAACAATTGTTCTTTGCCTATCGCTTAGCCGTACTAGAAGCACTTGATCCTCAAAATCAGCTGCCATTTGTTCTTGATGAGGCATTCGTCAATTGGGACTCAAAAAGATTTGTCGACACACTCGCGATTCTAGAGGAAATTTCAAAAGATCGACAAATCATGATTTTTACTTGTCATCGAAATCTGGCAATCCAGATTGGTGACAACACAACGTCTAGACTTATTGAGGTGGCTGTATGAGCAAACAATTATTGGAAGAACTCGAGTTTGAGAAGAACAAGCGCGAGATATTGAAGCGCACTCAAAAGTCAAAAGTCGCCGAAATACATTCGCCGATTAAACAAGAAGAAACAAAAAAGTATGCATGGGAATATGAGCTCGAAAATTATCGAAAGTCGCGGATCATGGATAAATTTCATACAATTGGCGCGATTTGTGGCATTGTCGCACTCATTTTGACTTTATGGGTCAACTGGGATGTTTTGATTCAATTTCTAATGAAATTCTAATGAATTATTCAGATATTCTTTCTCAAAACACGTTATTATTATAAAGAATGTATCATCGAAGGGAGGTCGCATCGTGATTGAGACTATCGAAGACAAAGTGTTGGATAAGCAAATCGTCATTCAAGTGAAGGAATTAAGAAAGGTATATAAAATTGGAACAGAAAAGGTGGTTGCACTCAATCAGATCAATCTCACCATCTACAAAGGTGAAATATGTTGTATCTTGGGCACTTCCGGCTCTGGTAAATCAACACTATTGAATATGATGGCAGGTCTTGAAAAACCGACAAAGGGTTCCATAGAGATTAAAGGGCATGCGATTGAACGCATGAATGAAAAACAACTTGCCAGCTTCAGACAGAGATTTATCGGCTTTATTTTTCAGTCCTACAACTTACTAACGGCTTTAACCGCACTAGAAAATGTTGCGATGCCGCTCATATTTAGAGGGACACCTAAAGTTAAAAGAGAAAAAATCGCTAAGAAATATCTGAAAATGGTAGGCTTAGGGGATCGATACAAACATAAACCAAGTCAAATGAGTGGTGGTCAACAGCAACGTGTCGGCATCGCCAGAGCATTTGTTGGGTCACCAGAAATCATATTTGCAGATGAACCTACTGGTAACCTGGATACCAAGACTTCAATTGAAGTCATGCACATCATGTGGAAAATGGCTAGGGAAAAAATGCAAACGATCGTCATTGTTACACATGACCCAGAAGTAGCTTTATATGCGGACAAAGTAATTCATATTAGAGATGGTGACATTCAAAGTATTGAAAACAGAAGTGTTGATGATGTATATGAAAAGTACATCAAGCCTTACGAAGAAAACTATATTCAAATTTAAAGATGACACAATTCAAAGGGGAGAACCATGAACGCAAAATTTAGAAAAACACTCGTAATGGCAATGGTGCTGGCCATAATATTCAGCACATTCAGCTTTGGTTTGGCAGATCCATATAAACCGGTTTTAGGTGTTGTAGCCGAAGATGAGGTTCAAGTCGTAAAAGCTGGTGAAAGAACGGAATATACAGTTACTATTAAAAATGCATCGTACGTTGTCGCACAGGGGATTCGTGTTAGCATCAAAGGCACACACCCTTTTAGAAGCGATATCGCAAATTTAACTCAGACAGTTTCTTATTTAAACCCAAACGATGTCAAAAAATTTGTGTTTAATGTGACACCTAGTCCAACTGCGGAATCAAAAGTCTATGAGTTCGATTTGGAAATAGAATATAGCAATTTTGAAGATACAAGTTACACACAAACGGAAAAGGTTTATGTTAAAGTAGATAATGGCAACAATGAACCAATACTAGGTGTTACTTCTTATAGTACTGGACAAAGTGAACTGATGGCTAATACACCTGATTCACTTGCACTCAACATTAAGAATACTGGTGCCAATTCTGCGAAAGACGTTAAAGTTGTAGTATCTGGTTTCTCAAATGAAGGTGTGGTGCTCTATAAAGAAGTGGATACCAAAACTTTTGATGAACTAGAAGCCAAAGGCACGCATTTGACGTATTTTAACATCATCGCTGGAAAAGACGCCAAGGAAGGTACATTTCCAATCAATGTTAGCATTAGCTATATTGATGAGATGGGCAATGACTACAAAAAAGACTCGATCGCTTATGTGACACTCGCTGGCAAGGGTACAGTGGATGCAGACTTGGCTATCACAAATGTCCAGTTTCCAGTATCGGTTAGAGCAAATGAAACATTTAATGTAACCTTTAAAGTTGAAAACAAAGGCAATGTTGAAATTACTACAGCTGATTTGATGATAGAATATCCAGAGACATTCATTTCTAAAACGGCTTCAAAAGTGGTTATCAAGAATTTGGCACCAGGTGCGAGTCAAAATATCACTTTTAAATTGATGCCAAAAGCTGAAACAACCACAGAAAATTATCACACTTATATTAAAGCCTCGTATATCCCTAAAGGCGGTTCTGCTGAAACGCCAGAAACCATTCAAGAATACGTCGGTATTTATGTACAAGGCAAAGAAGATGATGCAGCTTCTGAAGGAAGCAAACCAAAATTGATCATAGATTACTATGATTACGGTGGCGAATATGTCTACGCAGGAGAAGATTATCCTTTAACACTTAAAATTAAGAACACTAGCAATGCAGAGGGTACAAAAAATATCAAAGTCACTTTAACAAGTGAAGAAAATGTCTTTACACCAGTAGACTCGTCTAGTTCATTCTTTATTGCAAGTATCGGACCAGGTCAAGTCTATACGCATACTGTTTATTTGAAAACTAAGATAGATGCAAATGTTAAGATCTATACACTGACTGCGAAGATGGAGTATGAGGACAGCAAAGGCAATGCCTACGATGAAAATAAGACACCTTACTCTGAAAGTGAAGTATTAAGTATTGCAGTTTCTCAACCGGTAAGACTTGAAACAGCTGAAGTGATTGTTCCTTTTGAAATCTTTACTGGACAACCATTCTATATTGAGCAAGAATTCTACAACATGGGTAAATCAACCATGTACAATATGATTGTAAAGCTTGAAGGCGTTGAAACCACAGAAGGTAGTTACTTTGTCGGAAACTTTGAGTCCGGTAAAAGTGAGTATTTTTCCGCTCAAGCTTTTGCCTATGAAGTTGGTACGTTTGAAGGTAAATTAGTATATTCTTTTGAGGATGCACTTGGAACGGTATCCACTTTAGAACAACCATTTACGATCAATGTCACTGAAATGCCTATCATTGATGATGGTGGCTTCCCAGTCGATCCTAATATGCCAGTGGAAGAAGAAACGGGTGGACTCAAAGCATGGCAGATTATCATCGCGGCTGTTGCGGCATTGGCTATCGTAGGCTTCGTCGTCAGAAAAGTTCTTAAATCGAGGAAGCTCAAAAAAGAACTGGAGGATTTGGATGAGTAGTTTAGATCTGGCTTTTATGGGCATTAAAAATTTATTGCGTCGAAAAGCTAGAACGATTTTAACCGTGCTCGGTGTTATCATTGGTACTGCAGCGATTGTCGTTATGGTTTCTTTGGGTCTTGGAATGAATAA
>CAYLNI010000011.1:0-3404 GCA_964384705.1 uncultured Fusibacter sp. | reverse complement strand
AATAAAGCTTTTGAAAAGCAACTCGAAGAGTACGGTAGTTTGACGATGATCGACATCTATGCCAATCAATTTTTTATGGAAGGTGGCAATGGGGCATCTTCCGATGGTCAAGTCGTTTTAGATGATGAGACGATCGCATCTATTGAAGCGATTGAAAATGTTGAATTTGTCATTGGATTCAAACGCTTTGATTCGAAGATTTATGCAGGTAAATATGAAAGCTACACGAGTATCAAAGCAGTCGATTTTGATAAGCTAGCACTGATGGATATCAAATTGAGCGAAGGTGTATTGCCAACAACGGCTGGAAAAAATGAAGTTTTGTTTGGATTTTATGCGAAACAGAGTTTTTACGACCCTACGTCAAGAAACCCTTATGGCATGCCGCCCGTTATCGATATTTTTACAACGAAGCTAGAATTGTTACCAACATCTCAATATTATGAAGGCAAGAGACCAAGAGGATTTGTCTTGACGCCAACAGGCATCACTTCAGAACTGGATTATGCATATGCCTCTGATGTGTTCATGGATTATGAGACGTTTGTTGAACTCAAGAAGGATTTTGAGCGAAAAAACCCACCTGAACAAGGTGGTCAAGGTCAACCAATCGTAGGTAAAGGTGGAAGTCAAACGCCTGCAGAGAATAAGTACGATGAAATGAAGGTTAGTGTTACAGATATCAAATATGTACAAGAAGTTCAAGACCAAATTAAAGCGATGGGTTATGAAGCCTATAGTTTGACAGATGCACTAGAAAACATGAAAAAGACATCTGGTCTCATTCAAGCAATATTAGGTGGTATCGGTGCTGTTTCCTTGTTTGTAGCAGCTATAGGCATCACAAACACGATGGTCATGTCCATTTATGAACGAACCAAAGAAATAGGCGTTATGAAAGTAATTGGCGCGCAATTAAAAGACATTAAGCGACTCTTCTTATTTGAAGCGGCTATGATTGGTTTGTTCGGTGGAGTGCTAGGTATCGGTATCAGTTATGGTATTTCAATGATCATAAATACTGTTTTATCTGGGATGAATGGTGATACGGGTTATTATGGGCCTGCATTGCTTTCATACATCCCACCTTGGTTATCTCTATCAGCAATGGCCTTCTCAACATTGATTGGCCTAATTGCGGGATATTATCCTGCGGTTAGAGCGACAAAATTGAGTGCACTTGAAGCGATACGTACAGAGTAGTGTATAAAGGAAGCCCTGAAACTGTAATATTCAGTCTCGGGGCTTTTTTTGCTTCATAATTGCATGGTGATGCTTTATACTATATGTGGAGGTGAGTCAATGCTGAACCAAATTACACCAGTCACCATCAAAGATGGCATATGTTATCATTCAGAACAAAATGTTGAATTCGCGAACCCACCAGTCTATGAAGTCATTCGTATCATAGATGGCATTCCACTCTATTTCAATGAACATGTTGAGAGACTATTCACTTCACTTGAGTTGATTCAACTGCATTCGAAAATGAACCAAACAGAGCTGTTGGCGGGAATTGAAACACTCGTAAAGGAAACGGGGATAACCAACAATAATGTTCGTCTAGAAGTCGGTGAAGACCTCAATGGAAACTTTACTTGGATTCTATTTTGGGTCAAATCACACTATCCAGACAAATCGGTTTATGAAGAAGGTGTGAAAACAGTGACTTCTAAAGTGACAAGAGACAACCCACATGCAAAAATTTATAGAAAACACTTTGTTGAGGCCATCAATCAAGTAAAGCAAGAAACCGGCGCCTATGAAGTGATTTTAGTCAAGGAAGATGGCATTGTAACGGAAGGCAGTCGATCAAACCTGTTTTTTATCGCTAACGATATGTTGTTTGCCGCTTCAGAAAATGATGTTCTGATGGGAATCACAAGGCAAAAGTTAATAGCACTCTTGAGTATGTTTTCAATTGAACTCATTGAGAAAGATATTCCTCTCGACACGATCCATAGATTTGAAGCATGTTTTTTAACAGGAACATCCATTCATTTGTTACCTGTAAATACCATAGATGCGCATCATTATAAGTCAGCTGACCATCCACTTTATAAAAAGCTGGAAATGGCATTTGAAAAAATCGTCAAGGACGATTTAGAGCATACAAGGAGGCTATATTAAGATGACAAAAGTACATGAGAGATTTTTAAAGTATGTGGCATTCGATACAGAATCTGACCCAGAATCAGAAACTTGTCCTTCCACGCCAAAGCAGCTTAAATTAGGGGCGTATCTTGTGGAAGAGATGAAAGCAATGGGATTAACGGATGTTGGCATGGACGACAATGGTTACGTTTATGGCGTTGTCGCTAGCAATGTACCTGAAGGCCAAGCACCAAAGCTTGCATTTGTCGCTCACATGGATACCTCACCAGATTTATCAGGTGCAGACATCAAGGCGCGCATCGTAACAAATTACGATGGTGGGGAAATTGTTTTAAATGAAGAACACGGCATCAAAATGTCTCCAGCTGAATTTGACCATTTGAGCCACTATGTTGGTCAAGATCTTATCGTGACTGATGGCTTAACGCTGTTAGGTGCGGATAACAAAGCGGGTATCGCTGAAATATTGACAATGGCCGAATACCTGATCAACCATCCAGAATTTAGCCATGGTCCTATAAAAATTGCCTTTACACCAGATGAAGAAATCGGTCGTGGTGCCAATTTGTTCGATCTATCAAGATGCGATGCCGATTTTGGCTATACAGTTGATGGTGGCGAAATTGGAGAAGTTGAGTTTGAAAATTTCAACGCGGCATCGGCAAAAATAAAGATTCATGGATCCAACATTCATCCAGGGTCTGCTAAAGGCAAAATGAAGAGTGCTTTATTAATCGGCATGGAACTTCACAGCATGTTGCCAACGTTTGAAAATCCAGCCTATACGGAGCATTATGAAGGCTTCAATCATTTAAACGACTTTAGTGGAAGTGTTGAAGAAGCAAGTATGCTCTATATCATTCGCGATCACGACATGGTTAAATTTGAAGCAAAAAAGGCTATTTTCAAAGAAATTGAAAAATTCCTAAATTTTAAATACGGCGCAGGCACTGTTGAAATCACAGTAACCGACTCCTATTTCAATATGAGAGAAAAAATATTGCCTCATTTCCATCTCATCGAAACGGTTAAAAACGCGATGACAAAACTGGGCATTGAGCCACTTGTTGTGCCAGTGCGCGGCGGCACGGATGGCGCTAGACTTTCATACATGGGCTTGCCATGTCCGAACATTTGCACTGGTGGTCACAACTTCCATGGCAAATTCGAATACATCCCTGTTCAGTCAATGGAAAAGACAGTTGAAATCTTACTCGAAGTTGTCAGCAGTTATTCAAATTGGAAATCGTAAAGACAAAAAGGGGATGTTGCAAATCTAAGAAATTAGA
>CAYLNI010000010.1:41318-42702 GCA_964384705.1 uncultured Fusibacter sp. | reverse complement strand
GGTGATTTCAATGGTGATCATCGAATTGATATTGCTGCTGCTAATTTTAATGATAATAGTGTTAGTATTTTGCTTGGATATGGAAATGGATCTTTTTATGGAAATGGAGATCGACCCAATTGAACGATCAAATTATATTGTTGCACTTGAAGAACTCGCTGATGCGTCAAAAATAATCAAAACTAAAAAAGGCAAATACGCATTGCCTGAATTTTTCCAAATCTACGTCGGCAAAGTACAAGTAGCCATGAAAGGCTTTGGCTTCGTCATCGTGGAAAATGTCGATATGAGAGACATCTTTGTGCCGTCTGATTCACTCATGGGTGCCATGAATGGTGACAGAGTTCAGGCGAAGCTCACAAAAGTGGGGGGGCCGGATTCGAAGAGCGAAGGCGAGGTCATCAAGATTGTCGAGCGCGCGAACACCATCATCGTCGGTACGTATGAAGAAAGTAAAAACTTTGGCTTTGTCGTCCCAGACGATCAAAAGCTTAGAAAAGATATTTTCATATCTAGAAATGCCACACTCGGCGCAAAACAAGGCGATAAAGTCGTCGTGGAAATCAGTAAATGGCCAGAAGACAGACGCAATCCAGAAGGCAGAATCACAGAGATTCTCGGCCAATCCGGTGCACCAGGGATTGACATCTTATCCATCATCAGAACGTTTAAACTGCCTGAGATTTTCAGCACGAAAGTACTCGATGAAGCCGAGAGAATTCCAACTGAAGTCAGTGAAGAGATGATCGGTAAGCGTGAAGACTTTAGAAACTATCGAGTCATCACTATCGATGGCAAGGACGCAAAAGATCTTGATGATGCCGTGCACGTTCTCGAGCTTCCAAATGGCAACTTCGAACTCGGCGTACATATCGCCGATGTGACACATTATGTCAAAGAGCATTCTAAAATAGACAAAGAAGCACTCAACCGCGCGACGAGTGTCTATTTACTCAACCGTGTTATCCCAATGCTTCCAGAACGCCTTTCAAACGGCATCTGCAGCCTCAACCCACAAGTCAATCGTCTCACTTTATCGTGTATCATGGAGATCAACAAAGACGGTGACATCGTCAAGCACAGAATATGCGAATCCGTCATCAAAACCGTGGAGCGCATGAACTACGACGACGTATCTGACATGCTTGAAGACGCTATGACGCCAGAGCTTAAGACGCGTTATGCACATATCATTGACGATCTTATCAACATGAAAGCTCTTGCGGAACGCTTAAAGGGCAAACGTGAAAGACGCGGCTCCATCGACTTCGACTTCGCAGAAACGAAAATCAAGCTCGACGGCGAAGGCAAACCTATCTTTGTTGGCATCGCAGAACGCCGCATTGGCAACAAGATCATCGAGGACTTTATGCTAGCAGCCAAC
>CAYLNI010000010.1:37124-41288 GCA_964384705.1 uncultured Fusibacter sp. | reverse complement strand
CAACGAAACCGTGGCTGAGCATATGTTCTGGCTCGAGCTCCCATTTGTCTACCGTATCCATGAGATGCCAAATCCTGAAAAAATAGAAGCCCTCAACAAGTTCTTAAATCACTTTGGCTATAAAGTCAAAGGCAGTATGGATGAAGTCCATCCGAAAGCGATCAAAGCCCTAATCGATGAAGTGACAGGTAAAAAAGAAGAGCACGTCATCAGTAAGATGGCGCTTCGTTCCCTGAAACAAGCGAAGTATTCACCGCATAACGATGGCCACTTCGGCCTCGCAGCCAAGTACTATTGCCACTTTACATCGCCAATCAGACGTTATCCAGATCTTCAGATTCATCGCATCATCAAAGAGATGCTCGTAGGGAAACTCAGCCCAACGCGTATAGCGGCACTCAAGAAAATCGTGGACGAAGTCTCGATACAAAGCTCGGAAAAAGAGCGCAACGCAGAGCTCGCAGAGCGCGAAGTGAACGATATGAAGATGGCAGAATACATGATGGCACACGTTGGCGAAACCTTTACAGGCATCATCTCATCTGTAACATCGTTCGGCCTTTTCATTGAACTCGAAAACACTATTGAAGGCTTACTCAGACTTGACGAACTCGATGATGACTACTACGTCTACGATGAAGCAAGGCTACAGCTCGTCGGCGAACGCAAACGCAAAATCTATGCGCTTGGCGATCAAATCGAAATCGTCGTCGCCAAAGCGGATCCAGCGCTTAGACAGATTGATTTTGAACTCGCATAAGTGAAATGCAAAAGACAATAGGAGGCAGCATGAAAAAGCTCATCGTCAGCGACATCGACGGGACACTTCTTAGAAGCGATAAGCATGTTTCAGATATAACAAGGGATAAAATCACACAGCTAATCGGCGATGGGCATCTATTTGCCATCGCCACAGGCCGTATGCACGGCGCTGGCAAGATAATCACACAGGAACTTGACTACGATGGCTTTCTCATATCGTGCAACGGTGCCGTCGTCAAGCACCTTAAAACGGGTGAGGCTATCGAGCTCGAACCTATACTCGCGGCACAAGTGACTGAGATATGTGAAAAATATAAGGCATACTATCACTTTTACGACATCGAAACCATCTATGCCTCGGCGAATAAGCATTTGGCTGGGATGTATGCCAAGGGAATGGCCAAATTATCACAAGCGTATCAGTTCACGGTGACATTTCCAGCGCATTTACCGCCATTAGTTGGCACGGTGCCCATCTATAAAATCGGTCTCTATCATGAGGATCCCGCTACATTTGAGGCGATTATAACGGAGCTTAAAGCTATTGAAGGACTAGAAACTTGCAAATCCCTTGAAACGTCATTTGATGTCATGGCAAAAGGCGTCTCTAAGGCGACGGGCATCGAAGCCATCAGAAGCCACTTTGGCATTCCGATCGAAGATGTCATCGCTTTTGGCGACAATGAAAATGATATCGACATGATCAGCTACGCAGGTGTTGGTATTGCTATGTCCAAT
The DNA here is from genome assembly GCA_964384705.1 of uncultured Fusibacter sp. Taxonomy (GTDB): domain Bacteria; phylum Bacillota; class Clostridia; order Peptostreptococcales; family Acidaminobacteraceae; genus Fusibacter_C. Next base: position 39,788 of record CAYLNI010000010.1, on the reverse strand, counting down.
GCCACAGCAGAGCTTAAAGCAATTGCGAACTTTGTGACCGTGTCCAACGATGAAGATGGCCTGGTGTATGCGCTAGATAAGCTCATTGGATGAGTTAATTGGGTAATACCTTATTCATTAAATTTACATTACGGTTACATGTTGGCATTGAAGCGTTCATAAACCTATGTTAGAATAATAAAGCAGTGTAAGTTCTTTAGAAGGGAGGCATGTATGGCCGAGATGAAACTACTCGCACAAAATAAAAAAGCCTGGCATGACTTCTTCATAGAGGAGACTTACGAGGCGGGTATTGTGCTGTTTGGACCGGAAGTCAAATCGATCCGCGGCGGTAAAGTGAGCATTAAAGAATCCTATTGTGAAATCAAGGATGGCGAAGTCTATGTCACGGGTATGAATGTCACACCTTACGACTTTGGCAATCGCTACAATCAAGATCCGCTTAGGGTTCGGAAACTCCTGCTTCATAAACGGGAGATCGCAAAGCTTCAAAACTATACCACAAGAGAGGGGTACACACTTGTGCCACTCAAAGTCTACATCAATGAACGTGGCCTCATGAAGATGCAAATCGCAGTGGCAAAAGGTAAAAAGCTCTATGATAAGCGCGATTCATTGGCTAAAAAAGATGCCGAAAGGCACATCCAAAAGACGCTAAAAGCGTACAATCAGTAATTTATAGCCCATAAGAAGTAACGTTGCTGCGCATCAGGTAGTGCTGATGTGTCCATCAAAACTTTGACATGGGGATGTACTGGTTTCGACAGGGATGATGATCTAGGATAAGCGAGCCGTGTTTCTTGATCTGGGGTACACGTAAAAGAACTGGATCAAAAATATAAACGCAAAAAATAATTACGCACTAGCTGCTTAATTGCAGTGTCACCCCAGAGCCTTATCTCAGCCGCTTTGGGTGCTGACCTAAACCTTGCTGAGGTCCCCATCAAAGATGCTTTTCTAATCTGAATTGGCGGTACAATAGAAATAGCCTAGCCACCAGGGTGTCGATGCTCGGGAGGCGTGGCGAAACCTAAATCGTCGACTGCGCTCGGAGAAAGTGTTAGTGAGTTGTTTTTGGACGAGGGTTCGACTCCCTCCATCTCCACCAATAAAGGAAAGACCCATGCATACGCATGGGTTTTTCCTTTATTGAGTGGAACTGTGGGAGTCGAACGGACCGTTAAGAAAAACGTCCGGGGGACGTTTTTTAGGCCCTGGCGTGATAGCATCTGAGCCGCGCCAAAAAGCGGCGACGGTGCGGAGCGACTCCCCATATGTATGTGATGGGGTATTGTGTGGACGGAGCGACTGGAAATCCTTTTTGTGTGATGCAAAATTGTCCAATGTACTGAAAATGCAATTTCCTCACTTATCAAAAACCTACAATATTTTATGATATAATAACAGAAACAACTACCAACAATTTACAAAAACGAGGTGAACCATGCTATTTTTCTTAACGGCCATTGAAGATGCCGAATCAAGAGACTTACTAGAAAAAATTTATCGTGAATACCACAAAGAAATGTATTACATCGCTAATAATATACTAAACAATTCGCATGATGCAGCTGACGTGGTACAAACGTCCATAATCAAGTTAATCCCTTACATAGAAAAAATAAATGATGTGAAGTGTAACAAAACCAAGTACTTGATCGTTACAATAGTTAAGAACACCGCAATCGATCTTTATAGGAAAAAGAGTAAGCAGCCTATGATAGATCTTGAAGTAGCCGAAGCTATACCAGATATAAATTCACAGTACATGGAGGATATAGTCATTAGATTGGGTGATGCCAAAATGCTTGCGGAGAAACTGGCGAATCTGAAGAGTGAATACGCTGACGTACTTACTCTGAAGTATTATTTTGAGTTTGAAGATGTGGAAATCGCTGAAATTCTAAAAATATCCATTACAAATGTCCGCGTGAGATTGAGTAGAGCAAAATCGCATCTCAGAAATCTGATGAGTGAAGATGAATTCTATAGTCAAGAGTTAAGGATGTGTGCAAATGAAGGAAAATGAGAACAAAATTATGGAAAGCTTTTATCACTATATAGGTGAAAATCACATAAATCATGTAGCTGAAGAATTTGATCGTATTTCAGATGCATCAGAAATTCTATGTCCGAGTACATTAGATGCGTGGTTTGAGGATTACAATAAACAACTTAAAAAACTAGATCAGAAAAGAAAATTTAGAGCTTGGTATCAACTGCTGTCAAAACGTGTAGCAATCTTTATTGCCATAGCATTGGTGGGCATATTCGTAACGACAATGAGTGTGGAAGCCTTCAGAATCAAGCTATTTAATATCGTTACGGAAGTAACTGACAAATATACCAAAGTGAGCATCGTAGAAACAGAAAACGGCCTTGAATCACAAATAGATTGGGACACATACTTTGCACCAGAGTATATTCCTGAGGGTTATACCTATTCAAACAGCGAAAATTTTGGAGAAATAAAAATCATCTTTTATTCCGATACAACAGGTAAAGAAATTCAATTTTCTCAAACTCCTGTGAATCCAGAATATCAGATAGACACAGAAGACGCTGTCGCTACAGATGTAATAATTAATGCTGAGAAGGGTATTCTTGTTGAAAAAGAAGGACTTCTAACGTTGATATGGACGACTGACGAGAAAACATTCCACA
>CAYLNI010000010.1:25480-37079 GCA_964384705.1 uncultured Fusibacter sp. | reverse complement strand
TGAAATAATAAAAATGGCAGGAAGTTTAAAATATTCTTCTAAATAGTGTAACAAATACGCCATCCCATTCTTTGGAACATCGAAAGGAGTGACATATATTATGAAAAATTTTTTTTGGCTTATAGTATTAATATCTTTGATTGTTCTATTAGGTTTACTAGGGTGCAAAAACGAGAATGAAGACGAAACACCAAACATATATGTAAGTTTAAGACATTCTACTACTGATAATATTCCATCACTTACTTGGATTGTAGATAACCGTTCTAAAACCAGTACTGTAATTTTCAAAGATGGTGATATCTTAAACTACGAAATTACGCATACTAGTTCAGGACAAAAAGTCACAAATGATGAGAAGGAAACAAAAGACATTATTTTAGAGCCTGACGAAAAATATGAAACCACAATAGAATTTCGAGATATACCTATTGGCCATTATGTAGCTACATTCTGGGCAGATTGGAATGACAATAGGAAGAGCAGTATGACAATTCAGTTCGATTTATGAATTTGACACTTATTTACATATCGAGGTGTTATTATCAAATTTATAACAATGACTTCAAGGTTCGGCAATTACTTATTGGATGACAATATATTTACGCAATCGGGGAGATTATATGCAAAATATAAAGAATAAAAACAGAATGAAAACGATTCTAAAGTTAATAGTCGTAATACCACTTTTCTATTTTATAGGTATATATAGGTAAAAGCTATATTAATGGAAATTATATTAGTATTCTCATCTTGACATCAATTTGCATTGTAACTGGAAAAATCTTAGCAAAAATTTAAGGTAAGTAACATTAATTATGTTATCAATGTCAGATATCACTAGTGGTTATATCAATATATGAATGAAAGGTGCATAACTTATATGAATCAAATATGTAGCGGTATACTTAAAAAGTTAAAGAAAGCACTAAAATTTCTTCTATTGTATTCAGTGATCATTTTCACTTCAAATTTGGTAGTTGGTATTGTGTCTCTATTTTTTAAAATGGCCTTAGTTACAGTGCAGGGTCCAACTGTTGTAAGCGTATTCATTGAAATCACAGTATTCTTTATCGCAGTTGCAATATGTGCAAGTTTTGTTTTCAAAAAAAATGGCAAAACCAGGCAATTTACAAGCTTTAATGAACTGTGTTTTCATATGTTGATTCTCTTCATAATTCAAATTTTTGTTGTGTTCTTTGCCGATTTTAATACATTATGGCTTATCGAATTAGGCACACTGTCGCTAACCAAATATATATATTTGGGAGGTATCAGTTATATCGAATCTTTACGAGAAATACCTAGGGTATATTATTTAATAGCATTGATTATTAAGGATATCGTTTTTTTATCTTTTTCAGCATTAGGTTTATGCCACAGCGGAATTAACCGAGTTTTTGATAAAGAGTAACAGAGATATAAAGCGTGTAACGCTTGTAATTGGACGCACCGGGTTGGACGTTTATAAGGACTGTGGCACCCAATCTCCACCAATAAAAGGAAAGGCCCATGCATACGCATGGGTCTTTCCTTTTATTGGTGGAAGCTGTGGGAGGGAGAACCCTCATAGCCGAGAGATTCGAAGACACGCAGTGGCTACCATTTAACCATTTGGGGGAAGTGAACGTTTGCCCAGTTAAATGTTGATTAAAATATTGATTCAACAAAAATAAAATAAACGAGCCAGTCCAGACCTACTAGCTCGAAAACGAGTCTTAGAAAACCAACTTAAGTAGGTACCGAGCCATGTTCAATCTAGGTATACTAAAAACGAGCCGTAAGCAATAATGATGATGTAGCAATTCCATGCTACGACTTTTGACCTGGGCTTGCCCGAAAGGACAGTTCCGACTAATTTGAAAAGTAAAAAAACTATGATAGAGAAAGGACTGAAAAATGAAAAAAGTAAAACAATTTGGTGAAACCGTGGAAGGTTACAACATCCCTGTTTTAAACGAGCGGGAGATAAGGGCATCGGCAGGAATACTATATTTGCTTATGTTCTGGTCCTGGATACTGGTTATATTTAATGATAATTATCTCCTGCTAAAGTATGCCAACACGATCTTCCTTGCAGATTTCATCGTACGCATATTTATTAGCCCTAAGTATTCCCCTTTATTAATAATCGGGCGTTTAATTGTGAGCAATCAAACACCTGAATATGTAGGGGCTGCTCAAAAAAAGTTTGCCTGGACAATCGGTCTGGTTTTATCAGCAATCATCTTTCTTCTATTGGTTGTACTGAATTCAGATAGCTTCATTAATTTTTTTATTTGTCATACCTGCCTGATATTCTTATTCTTTGAATCTTCGTTTGGCATTTGCTTCGGGTGTAAGTTTTATTCAATGTTCTATAAAGAAAAAGCTCAATACTGCCCGGGCGAAATTTGTGATATAAAGGCAAAACAAGAGATTCAGAAAACGTCGTTACTGCAAATCGCTGTTGTTATTGGTTTTTTCGCGTTTGTTATAACGACAGCCATCCTGTTCAATGATGGGTTTGGTGCAAAACCGACTTCTCTGTGGTTTATCATGAAATCTGCTTTTTCCTCTTGAAATCTAGAGACAACAACGTAAAGGAGGACCTTATGGTTCAGACAAAGGATGGACAATATAGTATTACCAAAATAATAGGTCTGTGGCTACTCATAACAGTTCCTATGGGAATGGCAAGATTTTGGCTCTTGCCCTTAGTGGAGAATCGATTGACGATTCATCCAGGTATATTCTTCTGGCTCTTAATGATAGGTGGTATGATTTGGCAATTTATCGTAGCGGTGATTATTTTAAAAATTGAATTAGGTAAACTAACCTGGGATAAACTTAAAGAAAGACTTTGGTTAAATCATCCGATCGATCCAAAGTCAGGACGCGTTAGTAAAAAACTTTATTGGATGGTCATCCCTGTTATACTATATGGGGCTTTGATCCAGTTTACAGGTTTAATAAATTTTCTCAGTGAAGGTTTGCTTAAAATGTTTCCATTTTTCCAGCCACCAGACTATGTTCAGATAGAACAACTTGCTACATCAGAATTTCACGGTGCTTGGTATCTGGTTGGTATTGTATTGATTTCATCACTTTTTAACTATCTCTTGGGTGAAGAACTTTTTTTTAGAGGAATCTTGTTGCCAAAGATGAATGGTGTTTTCGGTAGATGGGATTGGGTGATGAATGGTATATTGTTTGCAAGTTATCATGTGCATAAAATTGAAGATGTGCCGGTCTTCTTAGTAAGCTCAATTTTTATTGCTTATTTAAATAAAAAATATAGGTCCTTCTATCCCGCACTCCTTATTCACGGCGTAGAGTTTATACCGCTCATCGTCATGGTCATGTTAGTCGTTCTGGGTCTTGTTGGATCATAAAGTCAGGAGGCTGAAGACACTTTAATTCGTTACCAACAAAGATGTAAACTAAAGGAGTTGCGAGATTTACAACAAAATTTCTTAGACAGAGCCAGCGACCAAGTCACAGACGTGACTTGGTCGCTGGCTCTATTATTTATTTTGATTCGATATCATACACCGGGGAATAATCATATTGATAGGTATTGTTCGTGAATCGTGATGCAAAGTCATCAAGGGAATCTCTTGATGCATTAAAAAGGTGGTAAGACACATGGATCTAAAAGAATTACGTGAGAACATAGTCGGTTTAAATACACTATTTGAAACGCCATATGGCGATAGAATAATGACTTATGCAGATTTTACTGCTTCAGGTCGATCATTGAAATTTATTGAAAAATATATGTTGGAAATTCAGAAAATATATGCTAATACACACACCGATGATGACTGCACTGGCAAGACGATGACTGGATTGCTTCACAAATCAGAAGAGATCATAAAAAAAGAATTAAATGCGTCAAAAAATTGTATGATCATTGCCACTGGAAATGGCTCTACAGGTGCAATAGCAAAATTCAGTGAGATACTTGGAATCTATATGCCACCAGCAACTAAAGTCAAACTTGAGCGGCTTGTGGATGATTTTTTAGATATTGAAGACAACTTTGATTATAGAGATGCATTTGATCAGTTAAATGACAAGTGGTTAAAAAGTAGACCGATTATATTTATTGGTCCATATGAACATCATTCGAATATTCTGATTTGGCGTGAAAGCATCGCCGAAGTCGTTGAGATTAAACTGAGTAGCGCTGGTTACTTGGATATAGATGATCTGAAATACAATTTACATAGAGAAGAATATAAAAATCGTATCAAAATCGGATCTTTTTCAGCGGCTTCAAATGTGACTGGCATTAAAACAGAGGTATATGAGATTTCTCGGATATTACATGAAAATGGCGCACTAGCATGTTTTGACTTCGCAGCCAGTGGTCCATATGTTGATATTAACATGAATCTAAATGACGAATCTTACTTTGATGCCGTTTTCATATCGCCACACAAATTTGTAGGTGGTCCTGGAACAACTGGATTGCTCATTATGAATGAAAAACATTATAATAATGCTTTACCACCAACTGTAGCAGCTGGTGGAACTGTCGATTTTGTAAATCGCTTTTCACAAGATTATAATGAAGTGTTTGAGGAAAGAGAAAAAGCTGGAACGCCAGGGATTTTACAAATGATAAAAGCAGCTCTAGTGTTTGAATTAAAAGGTAGAGTAGGCGTAGAGAGAATCGAAGAGATTGAAGAAACCTATACCAGACATTTTTTTGAACGGTTTAAAAATAATAAAAACATTGAAATCCTCGGGCCATTAGACGCTCATAAACGTATTTCAATTATATCTTTTATGATTAAAAATAATGGCAAATATTTACATCCTAGATTCGTAACGAAATTGTTGAATGATTTGTTTGGTATTCAGTCCAGAGCGGGCTGTGCATGTGCAGGACCATATGGGCATAGATTGCTTTCAATTGACGATGAAACTTCTAAGATCATGCGATCATTTTTAAAAGAGGGCATGCGTTCATTAAAACTTGGCTGGACACGTGTGAATTTTCATTATGTTATGAGTCAGGAAGAAGTCACTTTTATTTTAGACGCAATAGAATTTATTTCGAAATATGGCTATCTGTTTTTAAATGAATATGAAGTAAATCTAAAGTCAGGGGAATGGCGGCATATTAATGAAAGTGATGCAAATTCTTGGGTTACTGACTTTGGTATTGATAGGAGTTTAAAACTTCAAGAATCATTTGAGCCAGATCAACCTGTTGATAGATCGAAAGTGTATAAGAAGTACTTAGACGATAGCCATAATATAGCGTCGAATATTCTGAAAAATGCTGAGCTTCGACCATTTTGTAAAATGAATAACACTAAATATGAAGCCGTAAGATGGTTTGATTTTGTAAATGAATTTCATTAAATTGACCCTTTCTAGTTTTAACTATACAAAAAAAAGACCACGAGGTCTTTTTTTTACTTTTAAAACTTAGGCAATTTCCTAGCATACCAAATAATTAGAATAAGATGAGCGACTTCTACAGCTGCGGCAAAGTACATGTGCGCCCAAGCCTCTCCAACTAAATTGAACAACATATATGGAATGTATATTGCAGCTACTATTGGATTAACCCAGCGATTCACTTTATTTGGCATGGCAACAGAAAGAAAAATCATAAATGCTGGAATTGCGACTAAAACCATTACAATCAGTAAAAAGACTTGAGAAATGTCAAAAGTAAATACTCTTCCTGCTAAAAGATCTTCTAACATGCCAGGCATGTATAAGTGGAAATAATCAACATAAATATAGAGAAACATAAAACTCGCCCACAGCGCAACAATCTTCAATTTTAAACCGATGGTGATGTATTCAAGTGCATTTTGAGGCCCATTTTGAGGTTCTTTTTGTGTATTCATATTATTCTCCATTCATAAACTAAATTTTCAATCCCTAAATTCGACATCATTATACGATCGAAGAAACATGTGGTTACTTCTACTGGTTATGGTTTAAGTTTACTCAAATTGAATGCGGTATGGTACCAACTTAAGTTGGTAATTGTGGTGGATTATTATGAGCCATGCATTGTCAAAAAATTTACCACCACTTTGATTCATGTTCTTCTTATGATAAACTGATATCAAAATAATAAAGTTATAGAACAGTTGTACAGATGAAGTCGAGAGACATAATAGGGAGATAAGGAAGTGGTTGTATTATGAAGACGCCTAAAATTACAATTGACTTAAGTAAGATTGAGCATAACACCAGAATAATTTGCCAAATGTGCAGTAAACACAATATAGCGCTTGCTGGCGTGACTAAAGGAACACTGGGGATGCCAGAAGTTGCACAGGCTATGATACGTGGAGGTGCCACATATTTGGCAGAATCAAGGCTAGCAAATATTGAAAGACTCAAACAGAATGGTATCGAAGTGCCTATTATATTGATTCGATCGCCACACCTCTCCGATATAGAGCGTGTAATCAAATTGGCAGATATTAGTCTTAATACGGAGTTCGAAGTGATCAAAGCACTTTCAGAAGTAAGTATTCAGAACAACACTGTCCATAAAATCGTCATAATGGTCGATTTGGGTGACCTTCGAGAAGGGGTTTGGCCTGAAGATCTACATGGTTTATTGGAAAAAACGCTATCCTTGAATGGTGTAAAAGTGATTGGACTGGGCACAAATCTCACAGATTTGAATGGCGTCATTCCAACAACAGAAAACAATCAGAAACTTGTAGATCTGGCGAATGAAATGGAAAAAGCGTTCGGCATTGAATTTGAACTGCTGACAGCAGCAAATTCAAGTTCTATCAAGCTTCTAGAAGATGGAGGAATTCCTCCGGGCATAAATCATTTTCGAATTGGCGAAGCCATCTTACTTGGATGTGAAACGATTGCACGAGAGAAGATTACAGATGCTTATCAAGACGCTTTTGTACTTACAGGGGAGATTATTGAACGAAAACTGAAACCTTCTACGCCAATCGGTGAGATAGGACAAGATGCATTTGGCAACACCCCAGTCATTGAAGATAAAGGGATGATGTTAAGAGGCATCTTGAATATAGGGCGACAAGATGCCAATATTTCTGGTCTAAAGCCACAGGACAAAAACATATCGATCATTGGCGCATGCAGTGATCATCTTATACTTGATCTCACCAAAGCCGACTATCTAAAAGTAGGAGACATGGTGTCTTTTGAGCTGGAGTATTCTGCATTGCTTGCAGCGATGACCTCTCCCTATGTTGCAAAAGAGTTGAAAAAGACTCATGCAAATGCATGAGCCTTATAATTCATATAGCTATCAACGCTCGTGGTGCTTAACACTCACTTTTTCACGAAAAATCGTCGATAATCGATGACTATCAAAGTTGAATAGAATCTTGATAACAGATATAAAAACGATGAACACAACGATTGGTATCACACAAGAGATAATAATCAGTGTAGCGATCGCATCTAAAAATGAAGCAAGTGAATCTTCACCTTTTTTAATCATGGCAGTAATATCCGCTCCAATTTTAGAGGTGACATTGGAAAGATAGGATTCGATTTTTTCCATCCAATTTTTATCTTCTTCGGCAAAATCTTTTTTCTTCTCTTCGATGTCTTCTTTATTTTGGTTTGCTGATTCGATTGTCTGCTCTATCGACGATTGATAGGACTGATAGATCAAGTCGCTTGCTTGTATGCTTACAGGGATGACGGCAAATAGAATAATGCCAAATAATGCGAGTTTAATGGCAAGATTTCTTATGATTTCATTCTTGTTGTACAAATATATAATGCCCAAAACACAAGCAAAGGGTATGATAAATGTAAATGACAAGTAACCGACTACAGAAAGCAATATTTTTTCTAACAGTATAGCGCCCAGTATGATTATGAAATATGAGGTTATTTCTGCAATTTCATTTGCGATAGGCGTTGCGATATCACCTGGTATCAATGACAGAGCGGTTGAAGATGCTGCTGCCGTTGCGGCAAGTTTCATAACGGTGACTTTTTTATCATCTAGTGAATTTATGGTTGCTGCATTAAAATCTGGTGCTGTTACGAATTTTGAAACAACGAATAGTGAGAATAATGCTATAAATATTAATGAAATCAGCATTATAGTCCGTTTAGAAATCTTTATTTTAGGCGCTTCCATCATAGGTAATCTCTCCTTTGCAAAAAACATTTAAAAAACATATTACTATAATTATACATGATTATTATCAAAACGATACGAAAGCGTAGGAAATCTATCATGAGAATTTCACAAGAGAAAATATTTAAAAGATATGCATTTATAAGAAAAGTTTCCTTTATTACATATTTGTCTGTGATTCTGATATTACCTCTAGTGGCGATAGCAATGTATGTGTTTGGTGACGATGGTTTAATTGGTAAAATAGTGATGGCAATTGGGTTTGCCTATCTGGGTCTTGTTTTATTTGTAATGTTTATATTGAGACGATGCCCAAATTGTTTGAGTAACTTTTCTAAATACGTTATTGATCCGACAAATTGTCCATATTGTGGTGTACAATTGCGTAAAAAACACACATAATTCCATAAAAAATGCACTTACAAGCCTTCTGAATGGAAGTGTCATTATAAGTGCATTTATATTTTTTTGAGAACTTTCTCAAAATTATAGTCCTTTACTTAGTTTAATTATATCATATGATCAAAGAAAAGAGTAGACTGGTTGTTCTTAGTACACAGTGCTATAATCAAGTAACATCAATGCGCATCATAACTTTGTGAAAGGAATTCATAGAAGATTAAGGAGGTAAAATTATGAGCTCTTGTGTACTTGATTTCCGTGACATTGACAAATCAGATCTCTTGTTAGTTGGTGGCAAAGGAGCCAATCTGGGTGAACTTTCTAAAATAGAGCAACTATCTGTACCAGATGGATTTTGTATCACTACTGAAGCCTTTAGAAATGTTATTGAAGGATCTCCTATAATTCACAAACTTCTCGATCAATTATCTCTACTTGGTGTTAATGATAGAAAACGAATCGCTGAACTTAGCGGTGAAATTCGTAGCATTATCGAAGGAACAACTATTTCTGAAGATATTGAGAATACTGTTTCAGATTTTCTCGAAAAGTACGGTGTGAATGACGCCTATGCTGTACGTTCCAGTGCAACAGCGGAAGATTTGCCATCGACCTCTTTCGCAGGGCAACAGGATACTTATTTAAACGTTATTGGTAAAGCGTCTATCTTTAAGCACATCAGCAAGTGTTGGGCGTCCCTGTTTACAGAGCGTGCAGTCACTTATCGCATACAAAATGGCTTTGACCATCGAAATGTGTATCTTTCTGTGGTTATTCAAAAAATGGTGTTTTCTCAAGCATCGGGCATCATTTTCACAGCAGATCCTGTCACGTCAAACAGAAAAGTGATGACGATTGATGCAGGTTTCGGACTCGGTGAGGCATTGGTTTCAGGACTTGTTAATCCCGACATCTATAGAGTACGCGATGGCAAAATTGTCGACGAGAATATCGCCACTAAGAAAGTTGCAATCACTGCATTGGATGGTGGTGGAACGAAAGAACAAGAAACAGCTCTTGAGATGCGAAATCGACAAGTTTTAACAGCTGATCAGATCTTTCAACTTGAACGTTTAGGTAGGATCATAGAAGCGCATTTCGGTTCCCCACAGGATATTGAGTGGTGTTTGGCTGATGGTAGATTTTATATCGTACAAAGTAGACCGATTACGACTTTATATCCCATCCCTGAAGCAAATGATGATGAAAACCACGTCTATTTATCAGTTGGACACCAGCAGATGATGACGGACCCACTGAAACCTTTGGGAATGAACCTTATGCAGTTGATTGCCTATGGACGATGGCTTAAAGCCGGTGGTAGATTGTTTATTGATGTGTCTCAAATGTTGGCGACAAAAGACGGTAGAGCACTTTTGTTAAAAAACATGAAACAACTTGAACCACTTACAAATGATGCGATTACGACCATTATTGAGCGTGATTTTATCAAATGCATACCTAGTGAAGCGCATGCATCAAATGCCAATAATGCTAAGCCAACTATAGACTCTCAAATGCAAATAGAAATGAATCCGTCGATCGTTTTAGAATTGATTAAAAAGAACCAGGCATCCGTTGATAAACTGAAACAAGACATTCAAACAAAATCAGGGACACAATTAATCGATTTTATCATAGAAGATCTCCAAGAGTTAAAGCGTATCTTATTTGATCCGCAAAGCACAGCGGTGTTTACAGCGGCTATCAACGCTTCGCAATGGATCAACGAGAAAATGTTCGAATGGTTGGGCGAGAAGAACGCTGCAGATATACTTTCTCTATCCGTACCTTACAACGTGACATCAGAGATGGGCCTTGCATTAATGGATGTGGCGGACGTGATTAGACCATATCCAGAAGTCATAGAGTATTTACAAAATGTTAAAAGCGATACCTTTTTAGATGAACTGGTAAAATTTGAAGGCGGACTAAAAGTCCAAGACGCAATCACAGATTATCTTAACAAGTATGGCATGCGATGCAGTGGTGAGATCGATATTACGAGGACGCGATGGTATGAAAAACCAATAGCTCTTGTTCCAATGATTTTAAACAATATCAAGAACTTTGAACCTAATGCTGCCAAACTTAAATTTGAACAGGGGTTATCTGAAGCTACAGAAAAAGAAAAAGAGTTGTTAGCCCGATTGAGGGCGTTGCCGGATGGTGAACAAAAGGCAAAGGAAGCAAAAAAAGAAATCGATATCATCCGAAATTATATTGGTTATAGGGAGTATCCAAAGTATGGCATGGTTAGCCGCTACTTCGTGTATAAGCAGTCTTTACTGAAAGAGGCGGACCAACTCTTAAAAGCAAATGTAATTCATGAAAAGGAAGATATCTTTTACCTCACTTTTGATGAACTTCGCGAAGTAATTGGAACAAAGGAACTGGATTATGAAATCATTAACAGTCGAAAAGAAGCACACAAATCATATGAAAAACTGACACCACCTCGTGTGATCACTTCTGAAGGCGAAATCATAACAGGTTTTTACAGAAGTGAGAATCTACCAGTGAACGCTATGGTTGGTCTTGCTGTTTCTTCAGGTATTGTAGAGGGAAGAGCACGTGTCATCTTGAATATGGAAGATGCTGAGTTTGAAGAGGACGATATTTTAGTAACCGCCTTTACTGACCCTGCCTGGACGCCAATGTTCGTTTCCATAAAAGGCTTAGTCACAGAAATAGGTGGCCTTATGACGCATGGCGCAGTCATCGCACGTGAATATGGATTACCTGCGGTTGTTGGGGTTGAAAATGCAACGAAGTTGATTAGTGATGGTGCGATTATTCGCGTTAATGGAACGGATGGGTATGTTGAAATTTTATGATGAAGAAGGTGAAAACTGGTACTGGTCCGGCTTTGCTTATTACTTGCGATACTGCACCGTATTCAATTCGGTACTGAAATAATGCCAAATTCAAGTTTTTAGCCAATGGACGCATCTGCAAATTAGGAGAATAAAATGGAGAATCTTTTAGAGTTTGATGTTTTTATTACCAATATCAAGGAATGGGGCGCTTTGCCAGATGGATTTAAGGTCGGAAACATCATTATTTGAATAGAAATTGAAGTTTAAT
>CAYLNI010000010.1:22953-25428 GCA_964384705.1 uncultured Fusibacter sp. | reverse complement strand
AAAAAGTAAAAAAGTGATCGAAAAAATCACTTTTTTACTTTTTTGCCATTTTTATTTGAATTACTGTCAATATTTTTACGCGATGATTTCTCAATTTCAGCTATCTTTGCTGGTACCATGGTTTCTATCATTTTGTCAGTAAGAGGATTCTTAAATGTGAATTATATTCAACGAGTTTATGATTTAAATAATACACAGAGGGTAATAAGAGGTACTGGACTTTGAAAGGAGGAACGCCATGAAAGCTTTTGTTGTACTAAACCCTGTAGCAGGCAATAATGACAGAGAAACGGTGCTTGATGCACTTAAAACGCATTTCAGTGATGCTGGAATCGAATATGTGGTACATGAGACCGCTAAAGAAGAGAAGCCTGACGAAATCGTTCGGACCCGTTTGGAAAATGAAGCGTTCGACTTTGTCGTGGCCGCCGGTGGTGACGGCACGGTCTCACAGGTTGTAGGAGGCCTCATTGGCAGTATGATACCATTAGGAATCATACCAGTAGGGACGGGAAATTTGTTGGCACGTGATCTTGATATCCCATTGAAAATCGATGAAGCTGTCATGCTGATTGCCGGTAAAAATGGTTTAAGAAAGATAGATGCCATGAAAGTAAATAATCGCATATGCGTTCTCAACGCCAGCCTGGGAATCAGCGCCAAAGTGATGGAGGGCACAACGAGTGAGAGTAAGAACCGGTTTGGGTTTCTTGCATACATATGGGAAGCTCTTGGCAAACTATTTAACTTGAAGCGTGAGTTTATCACCATTGATATCGATGGCGAGACCACTAAGCACCATGCAATTGAGGTTACAATATTCAACAGTGGTACAATTGTCAAAACTTTATATCCTGAGGGACCAGATATCAGCATTGATGATGGCCAACTCGACGTGTGGATTGTCAGTTATAAAACCATCAAGGATTATCCTAAATATGTGATTCGATTGATTAGTAAAAAAACGGCAAAGAGCCTTTCCCACTTTATGAAAGCGAATAAACGGATCACAATAAATAGCCATATTCCTATGCCACTTCAAGTCGACGGAGAAAGTATTGGAACAACGCCTGTTGAAATAGAGGTCTTGCCTGGTGCTATCAATGTTATTGTGTCTGATAATCAAAAGGTTTCATGATATTTCAGAGCATTTATCCCTAGCTGAGTTGAGCTTAAAGCATCTTGAATGCATATAAAATGACTGTGAAAAGGATCGCCTTTGGCGGTCCTTTTTTAAACAAGTAAGTGTATTAATAATCAGAAAAATATATAAATTTATAACTTGTTTTTTGCTTTTGTTTGTGCTATCCTTTCAAAGGATTATAATTACATACCGTCGGCAAATCTAATGAAAATTAGAGACGCAAAGCCAAGGGCCTTCATCTATACGATATGGCAGCCGGTTGCATTTATGAGAAACTCATTTATGAACCCATTGTAAATGGTTTTTTTTTGTGTAAAGAAACACACAAACAATTAAATTTTGGAGGAAATATGAAAAGCATTCAAGTAAAAATCATAAGTATGTTTTCAATCTTAATGGTATTTGTACTGGCTATCGCTGGGCTAACGAATTATTTTTTTATCAACAAAACCATGACAGATGATTTTAAACACAACAGTCAAAACACAATTGAAATGGTAAATACCACAATTGACACTTACTTTAATGATATTGAGGAAATTCTCAATACGCTATCAGAAGACAAAACTTTGACGATGCCAATTACAGATGCGGTAAGTGAAAAGAATTTAGTCAGTACTTTGGCAAGTTATAATAACAATTACAAAAATTTCGCAATGGTATATCTCGGAACAGCAGATGGAAAAATGATTTTGTCACAAAAGATTGAATTGCCAAAGGATTTTGATCCACGCATTAGACCATGGTATCAAGATGCTATTGAAAGCGATGCAAGCATATGGACGGATGCATATTTGGATGCTTCTTCTGGAGACACAGTCATATCAGCGGCGAAAGCTATTAAAGCAAATGGCAAATTAATCGGTGTTGTCGGTGTTGACATCAATTTAAGTATGCTTTCCAGTTTTGTAAATTCTGCAACGCTAGGTGAAAGTGGCTATGTTGCGTTACTTGATTCACAGGGCATCGTCTTATCTCATCCAAATATTGAAATTTTAGGTTCAAATCTTAGCGATAAGCCATTTGTCCAACAAGTGCTTTCGGAAAAAACAGGATTTATATCATATGAGTTTGAAGGCGTCAATAAATTTGCAAGTTTTAAACTCAATGAGAAAATGAATTGGGAAATCATGGGCACACTGGATGACCATGAATTAACTAGTAAATTGACACCTGTACGTAATATCATTTTAATAGCATCGTTGATAGGTATTTTGTTAGTTGTAATTATCGGGTGGTTCATAGCAAGCTCAATTACGAAGCCTATCAAAATTATCGCTAAAGCTATGAAAAAAGCTGAGCAAGGTGACCTATCATTTGAAGCAATAACT
>CAYLNI010000010.1:11233-22943 GCA_964384705.1 uncultured Fusibacter sp. | reverse complement strand
AAAATCAAGATGAAATCGGATTGCTCTCGAAATCATTCAATAATATGATTCACGGTCTTAAAACATTAATCATCGGTGTTACTGAAAGTTCCGAGCTGATTGCATCTTCTGCAGAACAACTTACAGCAAGTTCGCAACAATCATCGTTGGCTTCTGAAGAGGTTGCAAAAACAATTACAGAAATTGCAAGGGGAGCCAATGAGCAAGCAGCTGATACTGAAAAAGCAGCGGCAAATGTTATGAAAATTGGTGAACTGTTGGAACAAAACAAAGATCATATGGAAAAAGTAAAACTCTCTGCTAACGAAATTGAGCAAAGAAAAGAAGAGGGTTTTGAAATATTGACCCAATTGGTTGATAAAACAGAGCAAAGTCGTGAAATAGCGGATTCAGTATATAGCATCATATTAAGCAATAATGAAAGTGCTGAGAAAATTGAAAAAGCCAGTGGTATGATTCAGAATATTGCCGATCAAACAAATCTTTTGGCATTAAACGCCGCAATTGAGGCAGCAAGAGCTGGAGAAGCTGGTCGTGGTTTTTCAGTTGTTGCCGATGAAATCAGAAAGCTTGCCGAACAATCCAATTCATTTACAAAAGAAATTAAAGATATTATTGCAGAACTAAAAAACAAATCACATAGCGCTGTTGAAACAACCATTCAATCTAAAGGAATTGCAGATCTTCAATCCAAAAGTGTGCAAGAAACCGAAAAGAAATTTGCTCTAATTGCCTCTGCTTTGACTTCAACACATGATGCGATAGATCAGTTAGCTCAAACAACGTTACACTTGAATGCAAATAAAGAAACAGTCCTTGGTTTAATGGAAAATCTTTCCGCGATTGCAGAAGAAAACGCAGCTGGCACTCAAGAAGCATCTGCTTCTATAGAAGAGCAAGCCGCAACAGTAGAAGAAATCGCAAATTCAAGTGAAAATCTATCAATCATTTCAACAGAGTTAAAAACGCTAGTTCAAAAATTCAAATTATAGTTTATGTAAACTAGTAAGAAAAATATCAACAGTTTTGATGGATACTTTTAGTCAACACTAAAATTAAATGGCCCTTATTTTAAACTAAGGGCCATTTAATAATTATTACATAATAAAGGATCGTAAATTATGATTGAAAAAGTTACCTGTGAAAAATTTTATTTATTTGCTGACACATTCGTCAATACAAATGACTTAGAGATACAAGATTTTTTCAAACTCGTCTTTGACTCCATATTTGCATTGATACCTGAAGCGCAAAAAGGGTCTTTTTATTTACTTGAAGGGGATAACTTTAATGTAATATGTTCTAAGGGATATGATATTGGAATATTGAATCGATTGAAGTTTAGCACAGCGGATATGTTTGTTGGCTTTGATAGTAGTTTGGATGAGACAATTGATGCTTATAGTTTTGTAACAGAACAAAGAGATGATTCGAAATTTAGTAAAGAAACCATTGAAACATTTAAATTATTAGGAACATATGAAAACTTCGAATCTCTATATGCTCCAATCAAATATGACGAGAAAAAAATCGGCCTAATTTGTTTAGATAATTTTTCTAAATTATCATTTTCATGTAACTCTAAATTGATTTTGAAAATATATGCACAAATGATATCAAATTTCTACACAAGAAAAATGCATCAAAAAATTCAGGCGGATAATTATAATGACATAATTAGTGCACTCGTAACCGCAATAGAAATCAAAGATCCTTACACGGTAGGACATGCAAGACGCGTTGCACAATATAGTGAACAAATAGCTTCAATTTTAAACCTTCCAAAAAATAGAAGGGATATTATTAAGACTGCTGCCATTTTACATGATATAGGTAAAATTGGAATACCAAGTGATATATTGAACAAGCCTGGACAACTTACAGATGATGAGTTTGAGATTGTTAAGAGGCACCCTCAAAACACTAAAAAAATCCTTGGAAATATTAACGGATTCGATGAAGTTATTGAGTTGGCCTTTATGCATCACGAACACTATGACGGTTCCGGATATCCTCGAGGCTTGAAAAATTCTGAAATTCCAATAGAATCTCAAATAATTCAGTGCGCAGATGCATATGATGCAATGACATCAAATCGATCTTACAGAAAAGCATTATCACCTGAACAGGTAAAAAATATATTCTTATCTGAAAAGGGAAAGCAGTTCCACCCCCAAATTGTTGATGCAATAGTAAGTTTGTTTCTTTAAATAACAGTTACATAAAATTATAGAGCTATAATAAAAAGACGGAGGTCGAAATGAGTTTACAGTATGTAATATTTGAGTTAGATGAGTTAAAATATGCGATTAATATTGACCGTGTAAATGAAATAACTGAAGCCAAAGAAATAACACCTCTCCCCACATCAGCCATTTTAATAGAAGGTGTTGTTAATTTAAGAGGTAAAGTGATCCCAATAATCAATTTAGGGAGAATCTTTAAAACTTCACAAGTTAGTACCATAAAATCTTCAAAACCATTTCAAATAATGGTCATCAATTCAAACCAATCAGATTTTGGGTTAATTATTGATCTTGCGAAAGATGTAAAAACTATAGAGGAAAAAGATATTACACCAATAAATGCGTTGATATCAAATTCAAAAGGTTACATTACAAGTACGATCAATTTAAATAATGAAATCATTCAAGTTGTTTCTATAGAAAATATAATTACTGCAAGTAGTTTTCAACAATCTTCTGAAGACAACTTGCTTATAGAATCTAAAACACATTAATGTGCGAAAATGAAAAATATCAAAGCGACGACATAGATGCTAAGTCTATGATCGTCGCTTTGTTTTCATTTTAATAACTAATTATTAAAGCGTTTGCCCAGAATTACCTGGACCCATATCCGTTGGATTATCCATAGGATTATTCATCGTTCTGCGATCCGGACCAGTTGGCCTGTTATCCTTATTCTTTTCAGCCTCAATTCTATTGTCCAGTTTTTCTAACTGTCTTGCGGCAAATGCCTTACCACCGATACCGAAGGCCACGGCGAAAGCAATCGCGAGACCAGCCATGATGGCAATAAAGGCAAAGTTGACGATGGTTGGTGCCAGTTTGAGTTGATCAAGTGTCATGAATAAGGCAAATATCAGGATGACATACTTGAGGACTTTACCAAGCGCAGTAGGATGTCCAGTGAATTTGACGATAAACCCTTCAACGAAGCTTGCGAGTATAAAACCTGCACCTAGAGTCACTATCGCGCCAACTAAGAATGGAAGATACATAATCAACGATGAGCCGATCATTTGAAGTACTGAAAGGTTAAGGACATTAAGTGCTTCCACCACAAAGAAGATTATGATGATCACTTTAACGAGTTCCCCGATAGCATTAGAAAGTGAAAATTGAGGAATATTTGGATATTTTGGATCGGCATTCATTTTAGTGGTCAGCTTATCCATACCAGTTCCTGCAAGCAGGTTCTTAACTAATTCTGAAACCAAGCCTGCAATAGCAACGCCGATCATCACAAGGATCACGGCAACTATTAGATTAGGAATGACGCCTAGAATCAAATTGAGCATGTTAGACGCTGGTCCTGATATAGCCTGAATGTTAAGTGCATCCAGAGCAGCAATCACAACCGGTATAATGATAAGCACATAAACAATATTGCCCAAAATTTTAGAAAGCTCTAAGCTAGGTTTGCCTTGCAAATCTGGTTTTGACAATCCCAACTTTTGCGGCAATTTATCAACACTGAATCTTGTTAATATACTGGTAACCAGTTCTCTGGCGAGTTTGGCTAGCATCCAACCGACAAAGAGAATAATCCCTGCAGCGATAATATTAGGTATAAATGCCAGAAAGTTTTGAACCATATTGCTAATCGGCAAGGAAACGGCATACATTCCTAAAGCATCAAATATACTTGGAATCATAAATAGAAAAACTAAAAAGAAGGCTAGTTTTCCTAGCAGTTCCAATGTTTCAACGCCAGCTTCAGGTGTTGCTGCAATCTTTGACTTTTGAAAAAGTGCAGGTATTTTAGCCGCTTTACCTCCTTTTATGATAATTTTCTTTGCAATTGTAGCGATAAACCATGCTAAAAGCAACAACAACAATGCCATTAAAACATTTGGTATCCCAGATGCGATTTTATTTCCAACAACTATCAACTGATCATCCACGTTCATATACTCACTCCTCTCTTCCAGTTTTACAGACTAATCCACTTAGACTAGCTGAAAACAAAAATAACCGACCCAAAGGGCCGGTTACGCTACTCACTAACCATTTTCTTAAGCGTCCAAGTGCAGAAAATGGATCAACATGTCCAAGTTATGTAAATCAAAATACATAATTAGATTACCTCATAAAATTACCCCGTCTTTGGTTGATTAAACGATTATTTGGTATATAAGTTACAGTACGATTATTAAAACCCACGTGTTTGACCTTTCCATGGCTTCGGTAAATTCTGCTTATGTTCTTCAATGCTAGGGCCGCCAAGTCGCTTCAGACGCCATACCCCATAGATATAGCTTAAGATCAAGACAAAGATTGTGATCGGGAGTCCGAGGAGCGTGTTGACCAAGAAAAGTCCCGTGACATTGTCGCTGATGAAAAGTGCGAACTGAAGGGCTGCCCGCATAGTAAATAGACCTAACCAACAGAGCGTGACTTCCGTATAGGCGGGACGGACATCAGATCGCCAAAACCAATCGAGCGGCCAACCGCGTGAGAGGTGGCTCAACCAAGCAGCAAGTGGTTTTTTAGTGAGAAGAGATAGCCCTGTGATGAAGATGAGTCCTGTACTGGTTATGAGCTTCGGAAAGTAGTAGTTTGTTGCATTGTCAGCAATCAAAGCAAATGCAGTGGCGATGGCGACACCCAAGAATCCTGAGAATGCGTATTTCCAAGTTTTTTTTGTTTTCAAGCGCATGCCCACCAAAAGGAGTGCCGTCGTGATAGAGAGCGCTGCAGAACTTTTGAGATCAAGAAATGCGTTAGCGACGATAAAGACAAGTGGCGGAATCATAGCATCCATTGTATTTCCCTTGACCACAGAGAGGAGCTCTTCTTTGATTTCAGTAATGTTCATGATAACACCTTCTTCGCAATATTTTTTTAGGCAATTTTGTCATGATTTTTCTGCGGATTTAAGGATTGATGCCTTTCTGTGACCGAGGAAGAATGTGAGCCAGTCCGATTTGCAAGTATAGAAAGCATATAAAATGTACAGAGCACCTGTGAAGAAGCCTAAGATCATCATTGCCAATATCCAGATGACTTTTGCTACCGACGATTTTTCTCTGAAATAAATCCACATGGAGAATAGAGTAAAGCCCACGTACAAATCAATGAGGGACATGATCCCCCAAGGATTTTCTAGGAGAGCGCCACCGTCGACGAAGAAATCGCCGCCCCAAAACCCATTTGTGAGTCCGAGTGTCATTGCTAAAAGTCCTATCCAAGCTATCCATTTTCCAGTGCGCATATATGGCCTCCTGAGTTTTTGTAATACTTCTAATATACCCAAATAAATCAAAACTTGTCTCATGAAAGTTTTTGTGATATTTTGAGTTTGTCCCAGGATTATAATCGATAATATAAAGGAGCTGTCCATATGAAATCATTCATTATCAAAATAGAATTAGAAGATTCAGAGCCACTTATTTGGAGAAGGGTCATCATGCCAGCAGGAGCAACTTATAGAAGACTACATGATATCATTCAAAATGTGACGAATTTTCAGGGCGGTTATCCAAGTAATGATTATCACCTATATGATTTCGACTTGTCGAAAGTGAACATGCTTGTCACTGATAATGAAGAAGCATATCTTGAACATCAACACTTTATCAAAAATAAAAAGTATTATGCGGAACGCTTAAAATCATTGGAACCAAACATGCTCAAGTTTGAGAAAATCCATCAGGAACGTCTCAAAATAGACGTTCGCAAACCAACAAGCCTTAAAATAGATGACTATCTTGAAGCGCACAAAGAGATAAGATACAATTATGATTTTGGAGATAATTGGTGGTTTACTATTAAACTTGAAGAGATTGTAGACGATTACTTCTTTGGGTATCCGACGCTATTAGATGGTGCAGAGACAGCGCCACCAGAAGATGTTGGTGGCATTCATGGATTTTATGCGTTTCTGGATGCTTATCGTGATCCGAAGCATCCAGATCACAAGGAAGTCTGTGAATGGGTCGATGTATTGCATTTCAGGGAATATGACCCTTCACGGATAAATGACAAATTAAAATCACTTAATTATAAGAAAACCGAGTGGGATAAGATTAAGCACGAAAGATTCCTAGTGCTTGAGGACAAATACAGGAGCTCGTGAAACGGAGGGTCACAAAATGGAGAATGAACTACTAAAAAAATATAATCGGATAAAAAATTTGAAGCTCGTTGCTGCTGTCGTCATTGATCTAGTAGGTTTAACCACTTATGTTGTCCCAGGAGCAGCAGAAGGCGGTGATATGGTTTGGGGTCCAATCAGCGGATTTTTGATCTATATGTTATTTCCAAACCGCAAGAGAATGGCGCTTATGGGTGCTGTCGAGGAAATGCTTCCTTTCACAGATTTTGTTCCCACAGCTTACTTGGCATGGCGACTCGATTATGTGAAAGATAAAAATAAAACACTCGCCGAATTTCTAAATCAAAGAATGGATGAGGATCTAGTTGTTAATGAGATATTAAATTCAAAAAATAAAGAGTTGCGCTGATAGAAGTTTATCTGTAGAGAAAGAGGGCTAGCTATATGCCGGAAAAGAAAGCACATCACTTGATATTCAACAAATTAGCATCATTTTATGGAATGTATTTCGAAAGTCAAAAGCGCAGCTTCAACACAGCAATTGATATTGCAAAGCCGTTGGTGGATTTATCCAAATATGATACAGTTCTAGACGTAGGATGTGGCACTGGCGCACTATGCTCTGTACTGTCTGACCGCGGGCATGTCGTTACTGGTGTGGAGCCTGCTGAGAAAATGTTGGCCGTCGCAGTTAGTAAAACGAAGTCACAGGGGATTTCATTGATATCGGGCAATGTCCTTGAAGGATTGCCTTTTGAAGATAAGTCGTTTGATGTTGTCACGGCGTCTTTTGTGGCACATGGCCTTGTCCCAGAGCATCGGAAAATGATGTTTGCCGAGATGAGCCGAGTCGCAAAACACTATGTGATTTTCCACGATTTTAACCAGAATCGGTCGCTTCAAATTAGCTTTTTGGAATGGCTAGAGGGCGGAGATTATTTTAGGTTCATCAAAATGGCAAAACATGAGATGCTTAATTGTGAGAATCAGGTTGGGAAATGCTTTTCAGAGGTCAGGGTGATCAACGTGGAGAGGTATGTTGATTGGTATGTTTGTAAGCCGAACGGATGAGTCGAAAAGTTTGAAACAACCACTTAAAAATAAAGACCGCCAATGGCGGTCTTTTACTTTTATTATGAAAATATTTATGTTTTTTAAGATTTAGGGTATAAGTATGACGATGCAGGCGATTATACATACATATTTATAAGCATTTGAATGAGGAGAATGTTTCTATGAGAACACAAATGAAAAAACTTTTATTTGCTGGGTTGCTCTGTACACTCATATTTGTCAGTGTTGAAACAAGCTATTCAGAGGAATCAACAAGCGTTAAAACGGCTATTCTAAGTGACGCTTCAATTTATTTCGAAGATCAAGGACAATTTTTACATCCATACAAGATCGATGGACGGAATTATTTAATGCTCAGAGATTTAGCGCAGATGTTTAGAAACACACCAAGTGAGTTTGAATACACATGGAATGATGCGCTTAGACAGATTAGAATTACAACTGGTAAATCCATGCCAATTCAGGATAATGAGGAAGGATATATATTTGGTAAAGCAACTGCTCGTATAAATACAGTGTCTATTTTGGTTGAGGGTAGTGAAATGGCACTCGATGCTTATATCATCAATAATAAAACATATTTTGGACTTAAGGTAATTTCAGAATTGACAGGTGCAGAAGTACAGTGGAGTAATTCGGAAAATACAATTAATATTTACTCTAAGCTCCCTGAAAATGTCCATCGGGTAAAATCGTCCGTATCATGCGACTTCAATGCCTTAAGTAATTGGCATGCTAGATGGCAATCTGTTCCGAAGTCATACTTATATGACAGTAATGCGTTATTAACACTTGTTGATGTAACTGATCGTGTGACTATTTCTAAATTTGACCCGCAATATAATTGTACAGAATCCAAATCATTGCCATTTGAATTGCCTTTATTTGGTGGCTTTTACAGTGGAGAAAACTACAACTATTTGGTGTTTGGAGATAATAATATAGAAGAGGATAACGCTAGAGAAGTTATCCGTGTTGTAAAGTATGATAAAGCCTTCAATCGCATAAATAGTATTTCAATTCAAGGTGGCGATAGTGCCACTGTAATGCCTTTCGTTGCAGGATCAAGCAGTCTAGTAGAAAAAGGCAACACACTCATTGTTCACACGACAAGACAAAGATATATGACACCGGATGGTTTGAATCATCAATCACAGTTGACCCTCTATATAGATACTGCGGAGATGAGGCTGATAAATACATTGGGACTTTTTCAACCAAATCATGTGAGTCACTCATTTGATCAATATGTCAAATTTGATGGAGACCGTGCGGTTTTAGTGGATCATGGTGATGCTTATCCACGATCCGTTGTGATGAATATTGGAAATTATAATGCATATGAAGAAGTGGATTTGTTTCAAATCCCAGGAGAAATTGGTGCAAATCAAACTGGCGTTGTTGAAGGCGGATTTGAAATTTCTCCTTCACATTACTTAGTTGCGATGAACAGTATCGACCATTCAAAAGTTACAGCTTATGATAGCTTTACTCTATATGGTTTAGAGGTGGATCAACGGGATATTATACTTCTTGCACTCTCAAAATCAAATTTGAGCTATTATAGTGTCAATCCAACTACACTTTACAAATACGTTGATACGGATGCATTTGGGAGCAAACCTAAATTGATTAAAGTCTTTGAGGATAAATATGTGGTTTTGTGGCAGGAATTTAATAAAGATAATGAAATTGAAGGTGTTAGATATATTGTAGTTGATAATAATGGAACAGTAATTAAATCTTCAAAATTGCTTTCGAACTTTCAATTAAGCGATATGCAACCTGTCGTGTTCAATCAGCAGCTGGTTTGGTATGTCAATCGAAGCAATCACCATTTGTTTTATACGATCCCATTCTCTGATTTATAATAGATGCAATATTTGGCAATTTAAATCGTCTTAATAATAACAGCATATCGAAGTATCTGTTACAAAGGGGTGATCGTACATGAAAAACACTAAAGCATTTTGGAATAAGACGGCTTCAAGTTACGATATGGTTGAAGAGAAGGATAGGGTCGTTTATGAAAGAATCCTAACGGAAATGAAATCATATCTAAAACCTGATTTTCAGCTATTAGATATCGGTTGCGGAACAGGCGCACTACATGATCAGTTATCAAGTTTGGTTGAACATATTGATGGCATTGACTATTCCGAAAATATGATTCAGATTGCTAAAGAAAAAGCGTCAATCAAAAGGCTTGCAAATGTATCTTATTTATGTGGAACACTTGCTGAAAATTCTGCAATAGATAAATCTTATGATATTGTAACTGCTTTTTATATATTGCATTTATTTGAAAATCTCGAAAGTGACCTGAGACTTATCAAAAATCATCTAAGTGAGCACGGTTACTTTATATCTGTAACGCCTTGTATGAAGGATTCAGGAGTGATAGGTGCAATGCTTGGGCTTTCAGGGGCTGTTGGCTTAATACCGAAAATCAATCGGTATACGCAGCATGAGTTGACGAAACAATTTGAAAAATACGGCTTTAAGATAATAGACGTGCGTGAATCAACCCATGAATACATTTGTTGACTAGTTATCTTTGTTTTCAATATCTTCAATTAAAAGTTTCATTTCTTCAATTTCTCTGCGTTGTGCCGCAACGATTTCATTGGCGAGTTCTTGAACACGTGGGTCTTCAAAAGCACGTTCACTGGTTAAGATTGCAATAGAATGGTGGGGGATCATCGCTTTCATATATGACGTGTCATCCACTGTAATTTGGCTGCGTACTAAAAAAAGAGAAAGACTAAAAACGGTTATACTTGCTACTAAAATTACTATGTTTAATTTTAGATTTTTTAGCATATGTAGCATAAAGCCTAGCATGATGACAGCCATAGTTGCGCCCATTAATATGGACATAAGGAATCTTGTTTCACTAAAGAAGACATGATCGATACTATAGGTATTTAAATACATGAAAATAAACATGACCACTGTGGATGTAGCTATCATAGCGGCAAATCTAATATAGGGCTTCATAATGTACACTCCTTTCACAAAATTTCAAACTTTCATAATGTCCTTTTACCCTTGTTTGTTTATAGTATTCAATATAAAGAATTTTCACAAAATCCATCTTGATTTATATAAAGAAAAGCGTTAGAGTATACTGTACACTCAAGAAAAAACAAGGAGAAACAATTATGACTTATGTTTTGCTGATCGCTGGTTTTGCAGCACTTATTAAAGGTGCTGACTACTTTGTCGATGGTGCATCAGGTATCGCAAAAATTTTCAAGATTCCCTCAATTCTCATCGGACTCACAATCGTTGCATTTGGAACGTCATCTCCAGAAGCGGCTGTAAGTATTAGTGCAGCGCTAAAAGGAAACAACGGCATAGCACTTGGCAACGTGCTCGGAAGTAATATTTTCAATATCAGTGTCATTATAGGAATCACAGCATTGATATTTCCTCTAGATGTCCATAAACAAACAATGAGAAAAGAAATCCCGTTCACTTTATTGGCAGGCGTTGCACTACTTATCTTAAGCTTAGATGGTTTTTTAAAGGATGGTCAAAGTCTATTGCTCGACCGTGCTGACGGCGCAATCTTGCTTTTGTTTTTTGTCGTATTCGTCTACTATATTGTCGAAGCGGCTTTAAACAGCAAAGATTCCCAGGAAAACTACTTACCTGAAAATGATCATGAGACGCCAAAACTAGGTTTAAATCTTTTATATACACTCGGTGGATTAGGTGCAATCCTTATCGGTGGGAACTGGGTTGTGAATAGCAGTATAGAAATCGCGACGAGCTTCGGTATCTCTCAAACGATCATCGGCCTCACCATTGTAGCCATAGGAACCTCTCTACCGGAATTGATCACAAGTGTGACTGCTGCTAGAAAGAAGAACACCGATATTGCCATCGGTAATATCGTCGGTAGCAACATTTTCAACATCTTTTTCGTCCTCGGCGCATCAGCGTTAATTAGTCCAATAAGCATTGATCCAAAATTAATGGTGGAGCTTTTCATGAACATCGCCCTAACCATCGTGCTCCTAGCTTTTTCGCGTTCACATAGCAAGATCGTCAAATGGGAAGGCGTCGTATTTATACTACTTTACTTGATTTATATGGCATATTTGTTGTTATAATGAGTTATTGGTGCCAGGCATTTTGACTCATCGTCTATTTTTCAAACATGGAGGCTAACATGAACATCGAAAAGCTGAAACAACTTGAGGCTGAGTTCATAAGACGATACCCACTAGGTTTCGAGGACCCAGAGCTTATGGCAGTGGCAAAAAAACACAAAGTTGAAGAGATGAAAAACTATGTACATGCCCATTTTTCAAAAGATAGTTTC
>CAYLNI010000010.1:10955-11215 GCA_964384705.1 uncultured Fusibacter sp. | reverse complement strand
CCTTCAGCGATATCACGTGCCTTCACAAAACTGATAGAGAAGTCATCGCTCGTTTCCACGTTTGAAAAAGTTAAGTATAAAAATGCTGTCAAGTTATTTAATCAAGATGACATTGAGATGTTATCAAATGCACTATGGGATATCTTGTATGGCGATCAGAGAAAAGGCTTCAATCAGCTCGTGTTACTCTTGGCGACTTTTGATCTCGCTAAGTGGCCGATTCTTACAGTCTTAGGTCTTTACTATAACGGTGACTATGA
>CAYLNI010000010.1:10685-10945 GCA_964384705.1 uncultured Fusibacter sp. | reverse complement strand
GTGCTAGTGAAACCAACAACGGTGAAGAGTGTGCTGAATTATTTAGAAATAATGGACTTTAAATATACTTCAAAACCGAACTATGATTTTTATTTGCAATACCGTACATTGATCAATGACTTGAAAGAGAAGACGGGTAAGTCGATAGCCACTGACAATGGTGCATACTGTGGCTTCTTGATGATAACAATCGAGTAGATAATGATGGAGGTATTATTTGAAACTAAAAGTTATAATAGATAACAACACACTGATTGACC
>CAYLNI010000010.1:7504-10629 GCA_964384705.1 uncultured Fusibacter sp. | reverse complement strand
GATGGTCAAAAAATACTCTTCGATCTAGGATACTCAGAAGCGTTTTTGAATAATGGCGTAAAAATGGGCGTCGACTTTTTTGATCTCGATGCAATCGTGATCAGCCATAGTCATCTCGACCATACATGGGGTATGGAGCCACTCCTTAAGCGATTCAATGAGGCACTCATGGAAGGCCGAACTTATAAAAGGCCACATCTTGTTGCACATCCAGATATTTTCGTGCCTAGGTCATTTAACGGCATGGACGAGTTTGGCATGAACGTCGGTGCTGATAAAGTCTTTAAATATATGGATGACAATCTATCAAAAGAGCCTGTCTGGATAACAGAGAATCTCGTTTTTCTCGGTGAGATTCCTCGCTTAAACAACTTTGAATCCAAGGAGAGTATAGGGACAATCGTTATTGACAACGCGCCCAAAGAAGATTTTAGCTTAGATGACAGTGCACTTTGTTATAAGTCAAAAAACGGACTGATCATCATCACTGGCTGCTCACATTCAGGCATCTGCAATATTATGGAGCATGCAAAGAAAGTCTGTGGGGACGCGCGTATACTCGATGTAATTGGTGGTTTTCATTTGCAAAACCCAAGCGAGATTCAATTAAATGGCACTGTAGATTACTTCGCAAAATCGAACACACAGTCGATTCATGCCTGCCATTGCACCGATTTAGGGTCTAAAATTGCTCTTTCATCAGTTGTTAAGTTGGTTGAGGTCGGCGTGGGTCTGGAACTGGTGTATTAGTGCCGAATAAGCTTTGAATTTATAATAAATAAAAATCGCTCTGGTCAAAAAAATGACTAGGGCGATTTGTTTTTACAGCGTATGGATGTTTACCTATTGTGTGGATTGATTGGCTTTACGTGGTTTGTAAAGGAAAGCCACAGTTGCAGCAACCAATAAAATAATGCCAGAAACGACAAATGCGATGTGGTAAGAACCTGTAGCATCAGCAATACGACCGCCTAAGATTGGACCAAAGACACCTCCGACGCCCCATGCAGAAAATAAAATACCATAATTGAGCCCTAAGTTCTTTGTGCCATAATTGTCTGCACATGCAGATGGAAATACTGAAGCCATCGCACCATAAGCAAAATAGATCATACAGGCTGCGGCAAAGATTGGTAAGAGCGTCGTGTAACTGTTAAAGGTAAATAGAGCAATTGCTTGAAGTACAAATAAAATTGCTAAGGCTTTACCACGCCCAATTTTCTCTGAAATAACGCCTGCGATGGGTCTACCAAGCGCATTGGCAATTGCTGCAAATGCAACGAGTTGAAAGCCTATGCCATCACCGAGTAGATTTGTCACAAGTGTTTTTAAATTGCCGATCGTCATTAACCCACCAGTGGCACCCGCAAAGAACATAAACCAGAGCATATAAAATTCTTTGGTCTTAAACATATCTTTATAGGACAACTGCAATGCGTCAAAATCGGATTCTGCTTGAGAACCAGGCTTCGCGGTACCTTCTGGCATTTCGTCACTTTTAGGATTTCGAATCAACTGGGCGAGTGGCAATGTTATGAGCAAGAATAAGAACCCTAATATTCTAAATGACGTAAACACATCCCATCGACTCAGCAGATATTTAGTTAATGGCACAATGTACAAAGGTGCTAAACCAAAACCACCAACGACAATGCCCGAAATAAGGCCCTTTTTCTTGGGTGAAAACCATTTTACTGCAGGTGGCGTTGTAGAAGCATAGCCAAGTCCAATACCGGAACCCGCAAGTATACCAAAGGCAATTGAAAGCCCTAATATACTGTTCATTGAGCCAGCCAATATACAGCCTGCACCTATTAACAACCCACCTAAAGTTGCGACCCATCTTGGTCCAATTTTATCTTGTAGTCGCCCTGCTGGTACCATCATAAACGCAAACATGATAATCGCAATTGTGTATGGAATCGATGACTCCGTTTTAGTCCAACCTAGTGACTCCTGTAATTTTCCTGCAAATATACTCCATGCGTATAGCACACCAAAGGCTAAATTCATTCCAGTGCCTGCCGCTACTATTATCCATCCTTTTCTATTCTGTTTCAGATTAGCCTCCCTAAGTGCTCTAGTATTGATATTATCACGTACATACCTTACCATTTTAACATTTATATTGACTCTTGCTCAACAGATATATAAATAACATAAATATCTGTTTCATTGTGAATTCAACAAGTGTATAATATCACTTTGAATCAAAATAATTGTACTAAATATGGAGGTATTACATTGAAATTGAATATTAGAAAAAA
Source organism: uncultured Fusibacter sp. (assembly GCA_964384705.1). Lineage (GTDB taxonomy): Bacteria > Bacillota > Clostridia > Peptostreptococcales > Acidaminobacteraceae > Fusibacter_C. The sequence continues at coordinate 8,362 of CAYLNI010000010.1, read as the reverse complement.
GTTAATCATTATTTCAAGTTTATTGCTTATCGTTCCAATTCTTGTTTTGGGAAGTGTGAGCTACTATTTCGCAAAAACACAACTTGAATCAAAAGGCGAGACGATCTTGAAAAACGGCGTTAAACAGGCAGTTCAATTGATGAAAGCCAAACAATTTGATGTTGAGCAAGGCAACTTGACTCTTGAAGAGGCGCAAGAAGCTGTACGCATTGAACTACTGGGTGTAAAGGACAGTGAGAATAAACGTCCAATCAGCAAGAATATTGATCTTGGAGAAAATGGTTATTTTATTGCTTACACTGGAAATGGGATTGAAGCCATGCACCCAAGTCTAGAAGGTGTTGATGTTTGGGGCGCAGAAGATAAAAGTGGCAACGGGTTTTTACTCGTTCAAGAGCAAATTAAGATTGCCAAAAATGGCGGCGGTACCCTAGCTTACACATGGACCCTTCCAAACTCGGATAAAACCGGTATGAAAATCTCATATCAAGAGTATTTTGAGCCATGGGATTGGATTGTATCAGCAAGCGCTTACAAAATGGACTTTAATAAATCGGCTAATACAATACTAATTGTTATTTTAGTCATTTTATTGATTTCAGCTGTGGTGGGAATAACCGTAATTATATTATTTTCAGGTCATATTGCAAGACCTATCCATGCAATCTCAACATCTCTGTTTGAGATGTCAAATAACAACCTAACCGTTCAACCAATTGTCATCAAAAATAAGGACGAAATTGGCGTGCTTGCAGAAGCTTATAATAAATTACTTGTCAATTTGAATGAATTAATAAAAGCAATGCAGAATTCTTCACACACAGTAACAGAACTTTCTTCATCACTTGTGGAAATAAC
>CAYLNI010000010.1:3450-7461 GCA_964384705.1 uncultured Fusibacter sp. | reverse complement strand
AAGTAACTCAAACCATTCAAGAAGTTGCTAAAGCAGTACACGAAGAAGCTGAAGTGACAGAAGGCGCAGTAGTGAAGGTGAATGAACTCTCCAAGAGCATTGAAACTGTTACATTAGGCACTTCAAAAGGTGAAAACCTTTCCGGTTTAGCGCTTACATTAAGTGCTGACGGCCTTGATGCAGTAAAAAATTTAATCATGGCAACAGCGAAAACAAATGATTCAACGACACGCATTGAGGATGTTATCCTAAAAGTTACCGAGAGTACAGGTAAAATCCACGTGTTTACAGACACGATTAAGTCTATTTCGGGTCAAACTAATTTATTGGCACTTAACGCGTCAATTGAAGCAGCCAGAGCGGGAGAAGCGGGTCGAGGATTTGCAGTTGTAGCGGATGAGATTCGTAAGTTGGCTGAAGAATCCGCGAACGCAGTCTCAGAAATTGGCGCGCTTATTGCAGAAATAGATGGTCACTCCAAGCTTTCTGTCTCGACCATGAATGAGCTTAAGACTGTGACTGTTGATCAATCCGCTTCTGTAGATTTGACACAACGTAAATTTGAAGAAATTGCAAATGGCGTTGAAAAACTGAATCTTGTTCTTAAAGAGATTCAAAAAGAAGCCTCAAGAATGAATACACTCAAAGACTACATCGTAGATGCGATGACAGGGATTTCAGCTTCAACAGAAGAGACGTCGGCAAGCACAGAAGAAGTGTCAGCATCGACGGAAGAGCAACTTGCAGGCATGACTGAAATCAATGCCCAAACGGAAAGATTAAGTCAGTTGGCAAAAGAACTTGAAGGTATAATTAGAAATTTTAGAATCTAAGAAAAAAGGCTCTAGTCGTAGTGACTAGGGCCTTTTTCACTCAACTGTTTCACTAAGCCACGCCAGCATATATTTATTAAAGATGTCCGAATGTGTTTCCATTGGACAATGCCCCGCACCTTCTATGGCTTGGATTTTTAGTTGAGGAATCAGGGTTTTAATGCGTGTCGTATCTGTAAATGGAACCCATTGATCGTCTTTGCCCCATATCGCCAACGTGGGCAATTTAAGTGATGCTAGTGCAGACTCTGGAAGATTTTCTGCCGTTTTCAAGAGTGAAGCTGCTGCCCGAGCGGTGCCATTTACCTGGAGTGGCTTTAAATAGCCTGCTACTTGCTCTGACGTAGGCGACTCACCATAAGCTGACCCCAGAAAAGTGCGGATGCGGTCTTCAGTGATGATGACATGTTCAAGAGCAACCTGCACCCACCTGAGTAACATGGGTACAGATGACAGTGTAAAGCTTCCACGGCTGGTTTCGAACAGAGCGCCATCTACTAATACGAGTGACTGGGCGCGATTAGGCTCTTGATGAGCCATGGCAGCAACGGTACCACCACCCATGCTATGACCGACAAGGTGCCATTTAACAGATTCTGTTAAGTTGTAAGATTTTTTGATTTGGTCTTCAATTTGATCAAGACATTGCCAGATAAGAGACGCACGATGCGTTTGTGCATGGTTTTCGTCAGGATTGCGGCTGCTATAGCCAAATCCAGGAAGATCTAAAGTGATGACATAATAGCCTTGAGCCGCTATAAAAGGTGCGTTCTTCTCATAAGAAAAAGTAGAGCCACCAAGACCGTGTATCATGATGACGTTTCCTTGATACTTTGTATTTTGTGGGGGATAGGTTCGATAATGTATCGTTGTGTTATCAACCGTGATTATCTCACTGTTTTCATAAGGCAGTGCAAGTGATATTGGTTTTGAAAGCGGAACAAAATAAGGAAAAATTGATACGAGGAATAAAATAGCGAGTGCAAATAGGAGAATTCGTTTTAGAAGTATATGCTTTTTCGTGTGATTCTTGTAATCTGTATGTTTCATAGGCATCATCCTTTTATAGTTTTATTGATTCTTACCCTCTACGTCACCATTCATACCAAAATTCGAATAGACTTTTCTCGAATTTGCAACATGTTGATGCCTTGAACTTCCTATTTAGAATTTGGTACCAAAAAATGCAATTAAATGTGAAATGTAGCAAGGAAAAATGGGTATAAAATAGTAATGAATACAATTATATCAATAGAAATACTATAACAATGGAAACACTAAATAATTAGGACTGGAGAAATACTGTATGAAGTTAAAAAAACAGATAATCAACATCGTTGTATTTGCTATTTTAATGGTAACCATACATACTCAAATAGATTTTTCTGAAGCGCAAAAGAATATCGTCATTTATATTCTTATCACCATGGTTTATCTTGGACTGACGATTCGACCAAGGCTGAGATCGAAACCATAAAGTCTGGTTACCCCAATGACGTGAAATTCTATGTAGAGTATATGGATTGGAAGGAACACCCTACAGAGGAAAACTTGATACTCTTTGAAGAACTATTAGAAACCAAATATAAGGATATGGCCATCGATTTAATCATCGCTTCAGATGATGCAGCCTTTGAATTCATATTAAAGCATCGAGAAAATATCTTCGGTGATATTCCCTTGATTTTTCATGGGATCAGTGAGGCGAGTTATACAAACATTGTTTCTGATGAAACCAATTTAACTGGCGTGCTTGAAATCGTCAACATTAAAACAACACTAGAAATTGCAAAAATGGTCAACCCTGACCTTGATACAATATACGTCATCTACGATGAAACCGAAAGTGGACGGGCAATGGGCAAAGCCGCAGCTGAGGAAGTTCATCGTACACTCAAAGGCACCGAAGTCGTTGAAGTAACTGGATTGTCCATCGAGGATATCGTCGCTTTGGTATCAAAACTAGACAACAAGGACAGCATTTTAATGACTGCCTATTATACCGATGTCCATGGCAAGAACATTGATTTCGAGGACATGATAGAAAAAGTCAGCCAAGCAACTTCAGCACCTGTTTTTTCACTTTATGACTTCTCTCTTGGAACTGGCGCATTGGGCGGCAATCTGTTAAGTGGCGATTTAATTGGCACGCGTGCAGGTGAACTGGCAATAGAAATATTAAATGGCGCAAAAGCCGATGAACTTGCACTCGTGAGAGACCGTATTCACATTAATGCGATTGATTATGCTGCGGCCCTTGAGTATGGGATTGATTTTGATGTATTTCCAAGCGATGTGGCGATTATCAATGAACCCATATCCATTTTTGAAACCTATCGAAATTTGATCTTATCCGTTATTCTGATCATCATAGGCATGGTAGCATTTTTGATCATTTTAAGCTATTACTTAAAAAAATCACTTGACCTGAAAAATCAACTGGCAGAAAAAAATGTGGAACTTAAACATTTAAATGATGAAATTGTAGCCTCAGAAGAGGAACTTAAAGCACAATTCGACGCTTTAACCGAATTATTTGATGAATTACAAGCAAGCAAAGAAAAAAACGAACTCATACTAGATGCCATCAAGGATGCTATCATAGATTGGAATATCAAAGAAGGCACTGTCACAACTTCTGCGGGTTGGGAAGCTTTGTTTGGTTTTCCACCCGAGCAATTCAACAACGCTCATTTTATGTTTGATTGGGTACATGAAGAGGATTTGGAACTGATCAGCCCTTACTATAAATTAGAGTTTGGCACAGATGTAAAAAATTTTCTCGTTGAGATGAGGCTGCGTACAAAAGACGATGTATTCAAATGGTTTCTAGTGAAAGGCGTCGTCGCAAGGGATACTAATGGAACGCCTACCCGCATGATCAGTTCATTTACAGATATTGATGCCATCATACGCATGGAAGATCAAATCAGACATGCTGCATTCCATGACGAAATGACGGGTTATCCAAATAAAAATGCACTGGAAAAACTCGTGTCGACTGATCTTAATAACGGGATAATTCAATATGGCATCTTGCTCATCGATATCGATCGTTTCAAGCGCATCAACGATACTATGGGACATCGTTTTGGCGATAAATATATCAAAAAAGTCGGTGCCATCATAAAAGATAATTTGTTGCCTGAGAGCAACATCTTTAGAATGGGTGGCGACG
>CAYLNI010000010.1:0-3382 GCA_964384705.1 uncultured Fusibacter sp. | reverse complement strand
CTGAACAGCGTCATACAAGTGGAATACAGTAATTTTTCAAATAGCATCAGCATTGGAACCGCCGTTTATCCACACGATGGTGATACGCTAGAATCCCTACTGACCAGAGCTGACCTTGCGATGTACAGTGCAAAGGAAAGTGGAAGAGGACGTGTCGCAAGATATGATAACACGTTATTTGAAAGAATCGTTTGGAGGATTGAGAGAGAAGAAGCCCTCAAGATGGCGATGGCAAATGGTGAACTTTCGCTGGTATATCAGCCTCAAGTGGCTTGTGAGACAAATGAAATTGTAGGCTTTGAGGCACTCATAAGATGGAATAATGAGGCCCTCGGATACGTGTCGCCATTGGAATTCATCCCAATAGCTGAAGAAACGCAATTGATCATGCCCATCGGGAAATGGGTGATTGATGAAGCTTTGGGTTTTCTGTCAAAAGCGAATGCACGATACGGCAAATCCTACCATATGGCAGTGAACGTTTCGGTTCTTCAACTTATACAGGAAGATTTTGAAACCATCATCGAACAAGCCCTCGAGAAGCATCATATCTCTGGTGATCAATTTGTGATTGAGATAACTGAATCCGTCATTATTCAAACAATTGACAGTGCCTCTGTGAAATTGGAACGCCTTCAAAATAAAGGCATAAAAATAGCGTTGGATGATTTTGGGACTGGGTACTCTTCATTAAGTTATTTAAAGACATTGCCAATCGACATTCTAAAAATTGATAAATCGTTCATCGACGAAATGGCAAACAATAAATCGCAAGAGGATTTGGTACAACTGATCATACAGCTGGGTAGACAACTGGAGATGACGCTCATTGCGGAGGGTGTGGAATCAACTCAACAAATGATTTTGCTTCAGAAGATGAGCTGTGACTATCTGCAGGGCTATTATTGTTCCAAGCCGTTAAGTGAAATTGATTGTATGAAGCTGCTGGACTGAGTGGGTGGTGCCAGGCATTTCGACTCATCGGATCGTAAGTCGAATCCGACAAATGAACATAAAAACTGCACGTATCGTGGATACGTGCAGTTTTTATTTCCGTCTGGAACAATTGAATTTACAGTAAATGAGTCGAAATGCCTGGCACCATTAACTCACTCACTACGCCAAAATCCGAACCGACTTCTCTCTGTCCCATTGTCGCGTCTTAGCAGCGGTGACAAAGCCTTCTGCATCATCAGCGCTAACGACAGCTCTATCTTCTCCTACATTTGCAAGTTTAAGGAGTTCTTGTCCACCTTTATCGATTGCGATGGCTTTGAGGTGACCAAAGGCATCGCGGACGAAATCGATAGCAGCACTTTCCAAGGATAATGTTTTGACACCCTCATCGGAGAGAATGACAGCAACAGCATCATAGAACACTGATGGTGAACCAGCCAATTGCTTATCGCCAGGAAGCATTGAGCCATCGGCAAGTTTAACGCCACCTACTTTAGGGGTGATGATTTTTACAGAAGCGCCTGCTTTCGTACAAGCATCTTTGATATTATTAATCGCTTTGCCGTCGGAACCATCAGCTACAAGGATACCAATTGCACGGCCCATTAGTGTGTCTTTCATCTTACCGATAATTTGAACTGCAGGAGAAGGCTCAAGCTCTTGTACGCGTTCAGCTGCAATCGGTTTTTCAGGCATTTTTTCAAATGCAAGACCGTCAGCAACTCGCTTAGCGAGGTCTTCGTCAACGTAGCGTAGATGTCCCACCATTGCTTCACGTATGTGTATATGTTCTACCCTGGAAAGTTCAAACACAAAGGCTGAAGCGATGTGCGCTTGTTCATAAACCGTTTGGCTGACATAAAATTGGCGCGCTTGGCTATAATGGTCGGCGAAACTCTCAGCGCGAATACGACCTTTCTCGCCATTTTCTGTTACAGCAGCACTGCGGAAGCCCACAGTCGGAGATTCACGAGGCGACGTTTCAGAAAGTGAATTTGGTTCATAAGCAACGCGACCCACAGGTTGTTCCATCTGCATGTAGCCATCGCGTTGATGATTCGTCACTGGACATTTAGCGGCATTAATCGGAATCTGATGGAAGTTTGGCGATCCTAATCTGAAAAGCTGGGTGTCATCATACGAATGAAGACGCCCTTGTAACAACGGATCATTTGAAAAATCCATCCCTGGTACGATATGCGTTGGGCAATAGGCGACTTGCTCAGTTTCAGCGAAGAAATTGTTTGGCCAACGATCCAGAACCATTCGACCGATCACTTTTAGAGGCACCAGTTCTTCAGGAATTATCTTGGTTGGATCAAGGTGATCAAATGGGAATTTACTTGCTTCCTCATCAGTGAAAAGCTGAACGGCAAGTTCCCACTCAGGGAAATTACCCGACTCGACCGCTTCGAACATATCTCTACGATGATAGTCTTGGTCTGCTCCTGAAATTTTGACAGTCTCATCCCAAATGGTAGATTGTAGACCGAGTTTAGGACGCCAGTGATACTTAACAAAAGTAGATTGGCCAGATTCATTGATCAATCTAAAGCTGTGTATGCCAAAGCCTTCAATCATACGTAATGAGCGCGGTAAAGTACGATCAGACATGATCCACAATATCGTATGCATGGATTCTGGGGTTAGAGAAATGAAATCCCAGAAAGTATCATGAGCGGTAGAGGACTGTGGAAAAGCACGATCGGGTTCCATTTTAACGGCATGGACTAAATCGGGAAATTTAATAGCATCTTGGATGAAAAATACTGGAACATTATTTCCGACTAAGTCCCAATTGCCTTCCTTAGTATAAAATTTCACAGCAAATCCGCGTATGTCGCGAGGGGTATCGATGGAACCTGCTCCGCCGGCGACAGTTGAAATTCGAGTGAAAACGGGCGTTTTTTCTCCTATTTCTGTAAGTATTTTCGCAGTGGTATACGCCTTGAGCGATTCTGTCAGTTCAAAAAAACCATGTACACCAGTACCGCGCGCATGAACAATGCGCTCAGGAATTCTCTCGTGATCAAAATGCGTGATTTTTTCACGAAGGATAAAGTCCTCTAAAAGCGTAGGTCCTTTAGGGTTGGCTTTTAGCGAATTTTGATTGTCAGAAATAGGGACACCCTGGTTTGTTGTTAGGGTATCGTGATCGCCCTCAGCGATTTGGTGAATTTCGGCAGTTTCTCTTGGTTTTAATTGATCATCTTTTGTTGAACTTATTTTATCTTTTGCATTTTTAGACGTTTTCTTATTTTTTTCGATACTCATTTAAGCTACCTCCTAATAACTTTGAAGTGAATCATCGATCACGGTAAATTTTAAGACAAAAAAATACTATTCAACAATTAGCCATTCAAAAGCAAATTTACTTAAGAAACACATTTATTGCCGTTTCCGGCATTGTTATATTGCTGATTGT
>CAYLNI010000009.1:21748-44583 GCA_964384705.1 uncultured Fusibacter sp. | reverse complement strand
AAGTGGCGCGGGGGCGATGGCGCTTACTTCTTCATCGATTGCATTGCCAAAAGATCTGGTGATGGATGGATTTACAAAGTTGGCTCAGAAGCGATTTCATAACGAGGAATATCACAAATTATAAGATTAGAATAATACAAAGCCTCAATATAAATAAAGGACTTTGTCCTATAATCGAGAATAGTATCATAAAAGAGAAGTTTAAATCGAGAAAACCTAAATTCGAAAATAAGAAGGTGCTTTTATGGAACTATGGGAAGTATATGACAAAGACAGGCAAAAAAAAGGACGAACGATGGTGCGTGGCAGCGATATCGCCGCGGATGACTACCATCTCGTCGTACATATATGTCTGTTCAATTCAAAAGGACAGATGCTGATTCAACAGAGACAGCCATTTAAACACGGGTGGTCAAACCTCTGGGATGTAACGGTTGGCGGCAGTGCTTTGGTAGGTGAAACCAGTGCACATGCCGCCGAAAGAGAGCTGTTTGAGGAAATCGGATTTAGATGGGATTTCACTGCTGAACGGCCTTTTATTACAGTAAATTTTAGCTTCGGCTTTGACGATTTTTATCTCATTGAATCAGAAGTCGATCTCCAAAGTTTAGTTCTTCAAACTGAGGAGGTACAAAGCGTCAAATGGGCAAATCGAGATGAAATACTCCAGATGATTGATTCTGGCACATTCATCCCGTATCATAAAAGCCTGATCGCGACGCTTTTTGACATGCGCAGCCATCGCGGCGCAATCGTCATGGACTGATTTGCGTCATTTCACTTAATCATCTCAAACTGATACAGTGAATCCTTACCAAAGCCTAGTTTACGAAGAAACCGCGTTTCAGGGCCGCTACTTGATACGCTGATGTGGATCGCTCTAGGCTTCAAAGTACGCGCAACATGAACGAGGAGCTGCTTGCCATAGCCTTTGTTTTGGTGCTCAGGATGCACGAGCAGTCTAAAGAGTCTTCCTTGTGGCGTCAGGCAGATAAATGCGACGATTTTTTCGTCCACTAGTACGGCAAAACCTTGAACATCAGGTACTTGCATGATATAGGCAAAATCATTTTGCCAGTTGATATGATAGTAAGAAGCCCAACTTTTTACATTTTCATATAAGTTTTCCAACCGGATTGGCACGACATCATCACATGATACGGGCATCGCAGCAAGTAAAGGAATATTTTTATGGGCGAAATAATGGATGAAATACACCGTGTCATAGCCGAGTTTGTCATAAAACTTGATCGCGCGATCATTTCCGGCTATGACTTCGAGCATCATTCTGCCACAAGCGTTTGTTTTAGCATCTTCCGTGTGGCGTGCCATCAAAGTCAGGCCGACGTCCATGCCACGATAATCTGGATGGATACAGAGCGCACCGCACCTGAGTGTTTTTAGACCATCATATTCTCTGATGCCACCAAGGAGCACACCAACAGGCAAATCATCATCAAAAGCGACATGTGTCAGCATTTTTATGTTGCCTTCTGGACCGAAGAAACGGTCAAAAAATTGTTCTTTTTCCATTTGGAGTTTGATGATATAGTCTGAAAATCCCGTTTTGAAAGCTTCATAGATCGCGTCATCAGCAACCTGTGTCGCCAATTTGTAAGTGATATTAGCCATCTTTTCCTCCTGTATGCATCCGATTCTTTTCGTGATAATAAGATTGTGCAATTTAAAACAAAAATGTTATACTCTATATGAATATACTACCATTATAAAGCAAGTAAATACGAATTATAAAGGAGATTTTATCATGAGTAAACCAATTCTTTCGGCTCACTTTGAATCAAGAACACCATCTGACGTGCGTCTTGCACAGATGAAGTACGATGAACGTAAAGTGAAGCCTCAAGCTGTTATCAACGTAGGTATCGGCAATGTATCACTTCCAACGAACCCAGCTATGATGAAGAGAATGTTCGCACTCGATGCACCTGAAAGCCCATTTTCTAAGGGCGTTGTAAGATATTCAGGCACTGCAGGCTTGCCAGAAACTCAAGAAGCATTTAAAAATATCTTAAAATGCGAAGGCTTTGATACGAGCAAGTTGTTTGTTCAAGTTACAGATGGCGGTTCTACAGGTATGGAGCTTTTATTGATTGGTGTTTGCGGACCAGCTGGCACAGGTGAAAAGCCACTGATGATGATCGATCCAGCTTATACAAACTACATTTCATTTGCAGAAAGAGTTGGCCGTAAAACTGTAACGGTTAAACGTACGTTGACTGACGCAGGCAAATTTTCACTTCCAGAAATCAGTGAAATTGAAGAAGCGATCAAACTTAACAACCCAGGCGCACTTCTCGTCATCCCTTATGACAATCCGACTGGTCAGCTTTACGATCACGAAACACTTGTTGAACTCGCAAAACTTTGCGTAAAATACAACCTTTGGTTCATCAGCGACGAAGCTTACAGAGAACTCTATTATGATGAAAATGTAAAGCTCGTCAGCATCTGGGGCGTAACTGACGCTGAAGTGCCTGGTATCGAAGGCAGAAGAATCAGCATCGAAACGGCTTCAAAAGTATGGAACGCATGCGGCCTCAGAATTGGCGCAGTGATCACGGACAGTGCAGAATTCAACAATCGTTCAGTAGCAGAATATACTGCGAACTTATGTGCAAACGTCATCGGACAGTACATCTTCGGCGCACTCGCACATGAGAGTAAAGAAGATATTCTCGGATGGTGCAAAGGCCTTCGTGAATACTACAAAGAGCAACTCTACACAGTATACAACGGCTTAAAAGCAAAAGAACCAGGCCTTATCGTTTCAAGCCCTGATGCTTCAATCTATTCGGTTATCGATGTAAGAAACATTGTAAAACCTGGTTTTGATGCAATTGATTTCGTCCTTTACTGTGCGCAAGAAGGTTCAGTAGTGGTTGATGGCGTTGAAACAACATTGCTTGTTGCACCGATGAAAGGCTTCTACAACGTTAAATCAGGCGAAAAGAACCCAGGTAGCACACAGTTTAGAATTTCATTTGTTGAATCACCAGAAAACATGGCAAAAATCCCTGAATTGTTTGTAACGCTTTTGAGACAGTTCGAAGCGCAAAGATAGTCACGTTGAAAATATTAGACCTTGAGACCGATAACCCATCGGTTTCAAGGTTTTTTACAATTAGTGATTGAAATTTCAAATTGAATGATGCATATTCCTCGTCATTAGATATAAGGATGGTGACTATATTATGGTACAAAACTATGATGATTTTGTTCGAGATTTGTTAGAAAAAGGATTCTCTATGGGTGGTGGCAATAGTGAGGGCATCTATGCGGTCGTTCCATTTTCATGGGATGAAGAACCAGTCGAAGAAACACCTATAAAATGGCACACCGGAAATCCAGAGACAGATCCATGGGAATGGCGCATGCGCGTACTCGATGAACGCGAGGACATAGCCTATGCAAAAATTTACTTTAAGAAAAGTGGGTACCTTACCAGAGAATGGGCACCTTACTTTATCGCGGCAAGGCGAAATAATATGACCTTTGAGGACGCTTTTTTAAGCGGCACCATTACGCAACTTGCCAAAAAGCTATATGACATCATAGCAGCGCACAATCGCATGCCGCTGCACACCTTAAAAGCGCTAGCTCAAATCGGCAAAGAGGATAAGACGAAATTTGAGAGCGCAATGACTGAGCTGCAGATGAAGCTATATATCACAATGTGCGGTAGAGAACAAAAGGTCTCTTTATCAGGCAACGAATACGGTTGGTCGTCGACTGTGTTTTGCACAACCGAGACGTTTTGGGGAGAAGATGTCTTTGCTCGTGCAGGGAAAATCAATCAAGATGAAGCGGTACAGGCAATCACGGAACAAGTTAAAAAGCTTAATCCAATGGCTGATGCTAAAAAAATAACCAAGTTTATCAAGGGGTGATGCGATGCCATTTCAAATCGTTCGAAACGATATTGTCAACATGCCCGTGGATGCCATTGTCAATGCGGCTAATTCATCTTTAAAAATGGGTGGCGGTGTTTGCGGTGCGATTTTTAATGCAGCAAATCCACAAAAATTGCAGCGCGCCTGCGACGCTATCGGTTATTGTGCCACAGGGGAAGCAGTCATTACCGATGGCTTTGATCTACCTGCCAAAGCCATCATTCATACCGTCGGCCCCGTTTGGAAAGACGGACAAAGTGGTGAGGCGAAACTGCTCTCAATGTGCTATGAGCATTCATTGGAACTCGCGGTTAAGAATGATTTTAATTCCATCGCATTTCCGCTTATCGCCTCTGGTATTTTTGGTTATCCAAAGGATGAAGCGCTCCGCATCGCAATAGACACAATCGGAAAATTCCTGATGCAGCACGATATGATGGTTTACCTCGTCGTGTATGACAAGAGTGCCTTTAAATTGAGCGAAAAGCTGTTCAGCGCCATAGAAAACTACATTGACGATCATTACGTAGAGACACATTTGACAGTGAGAGAGTCACAGCGTGCGCGTGATGAAAATGAATTTAAATATAAACTCTATGACGATTTGCGAACATCAAACCTCTCTGAGCTTGAAGAAGCTTACTCCGAGTCAATATCAGAACCCTCAAAGTCAATAAAATCAGCAACTTCAATTAAGCCGTCAAAATCAAAAAGAAAACTTGAGGATGTCGTCAATCAACTAGACGAGCCATTCGCCGTCATGCTCTTCAGGTTTATTGATACAAAGGCGCTCACAGATGTGGCAACATACAAAAGAGCGAACATCGATCGTAAGCTCTTTTCAAAGATTCGCAGTGACAAGCATTATAACCCGAGCAAATCCACGGCGATTGCACTGGCCATAGCCCTCGAGCTAAACCTGGACGAAACGCGTGATCTGCTATCGAAAGCGGGCTATTCTCTGTCGCAAAGCAACAAATCTGACGTCATCATCCGCTTTTTTATTGAAGAAGGCAACTACAATATCTTTGAGATCAACGAAGCACTATTCGCATTCGATCAGCCATTGCTTGGCGCATAAATGTCGCTTTGAGAGCGACCTATCCCAGTTACATAGGTGTTAGACTTAACTCAAGATAGATGAGGAGGATAACATTATGAAATCGGAACTTGTTTTTATACTGGATAGAAGTGGTTCAATGTCAGGGCTCGAATCGGATACCATCGGCGGATTCAACGCCATGCTCGCCAAGCAGACCAAGGCAGAAGGTGAGGCCGTCGTTACTACAGTGCTTTTTGACGATAAGTATGAACTTTTGCACGATCGCATCAATATTGAAGCAATAGCGCCAATCACAGACAAAGACTATTTTGTAAGAGGCTCTACAGCATTGCTCGATGCTGTGGGGATGACGCTTCAGAAAATCATAAACGTCCAAAAGATGACAGCACAAGGAAAAAAAGCGGACAAGGTTCTGTTTGTCATCACGACCGACGGATTGGAAAATGCCAGCCGTGAATACAGTTATGCCGTGATCAGACAGATGATTGAACATCAAAAAAAGCATCATAACTGGGAATTTATATTTCTAGGTGCAAACATTGATGCAGTAGGCACGGCGGCAAAATTCGGGATAGAGGAAGATCGCGCTGCCAATTTCCACGCTGATAGTCATGGCACAAAGCTGAATTACGAGGTGATTAGCGATGCCGTCAGTAGTTTGAGGGCAAATCGCACACTTGATAAAAAGTGGAAATCAAAAATAGACGATGATTTTTTAAGTCGAGAGAATAAAGGGCGTTGATAGGCAATATAAAAAACCTTCATTTTGAAGGTTTTTTTTTGTCTTCTTACTTGGGCATTTATGGTAAAATAAAGTGTGGCAATGCCATATCCATACTTAAAAAAATAGAACTAAATTTCAAATATGAGCATATATCTATGTAGTGAGGGTATATTTTATTAAATGGTAAAGCGTATTAAGATGACATCATGAAATAATTTATCCAGAGGAGTGTGAAACATGTCTGGCAAATACATAAAGATCATAGTACTTCAGAGTGCTTTTACACTCGTTATTTTCTTATCCCTTCTATACTTTTTTGTGCGATATGACTCAGGTCAATTGCAAAATCAAGTCAACAACATGGGACAAACACTCGCTTTCACGATTCAACAAGATGTTAATATCAGTGAAGGCGTTTTAGCTTCACTTGCCTACAACTATGAAATTGATCCTGAATTAAGTGAAGTTAAATTCAAGACACTGGCAAAGCACTATATTAAGCTGAATCCAGATATTATCTATATTCAACACAAGAACAAAGAGACGATCACAGATATGGTTTACCCGGATACATACGACTATACGCTTGGCGCAACTTTGATGGGAAGACCTGAAGTAGAAGAAGCTGTCAATAAAGCGATAAAAGAAAAAATTGTAACGGCAAATGCGCCGTTTGTACTAAAAGACACAGACGGTTTGTTAGGACTTGTCATCAGATACCCTCTCTATCATGATGAGACATTCAATGGTTTTTTCGTTGTGGTCATGAGTGTCAACAATTTCATAAATGGAATCATAGACGAAGAAATGACCTCTGAATATAACATAAGTTTTTATGATAATAAGGGAAATTTATTTTGGGGTTACGATGGTCCACAAAAGGGACATGTCTATCTTAACGATATTATGATATTGGACAACACATGGACGATAAACGTGTCTATGAAAGATAATATGACATCATCAACCATAGGCTTCGTGACGATCGCTTCGATTTTATTTTTATTGATCGTAGGATTATTGGTGCTGATGCAGATTCGATTGTTTAGAAAAGATCAAAACATTCAGCATCTTGCCAGTTTGAAAAAGGAACTTGAGAAGGTGAAAGAAAGCTACTCACTTGCTCTGGATAGTGCCAATGACGCGTTATGGGAATGGAATATCGTGACGAATGAGCTTTTCACATCGGACAAATGGGTAGATATTACGGGAAATGAAATGGAAGGCCAAGGTGTTGAAGCTATTATACAAAAAGAATCCATTCATCCTGATGATTATGAGCTTGCAGTTCAAGCTTTTGAAGCGTGTCTTAGTGGTGAGAAGCTGACTTTTGATAGCACATATCGAATCATGGATCCATCTGGATTCTACAACTGGGTTCAAAACAGGGGTAAAGTTTATATCAATGGATTAGGCGATCCTTATATCATTGCCGGTTCAATCACGAATATCGATGAACGCAAACAGCGGGAATCCAGAATGGAGTATATGGCCTATTATGATTCTTTGACTGGACTCGCCAATAAAGAACGTTTTATGGATTTGTTAGAATCCGAACTTGAAATATCGGGGTACACACAAAAAAGATGTTCTATACTGATGCTTGATCTCGACAATTTTAAAAGATACAATGACACACTTGGCTTGGAATTTTGCGACCAACTCCTTAAGCATATCGGTGAAATCATCGCGTCTATTGTTGGTAAAGACAATTTGACTGCGAGATTTGGTGGCGATGAGTTCTTGATCCTACTGAGGGATACTGACACGATCGACAAAGTTGAAAATGTCTGCAGAAAACTTATAGACGTCTTTAAAATACCATTTGTATTGGATTATAAGACCATACACATTACTGCAAGTATCGGTGTTGTGTGCTGTCTAACGCAAAATAGAACAGTCAGCGAATACATGCGAAATGCCGATATGGCGCTCAATAAAGCGAAAGAAAGTGGCCGAAATCAATACTGCTTTTTTGATGATGATATGCACGCAGAAATCCTAAGAAATGCTAAAATTGAAAACTGTATTCGCGAAGCGATTAAACGTGACACCATGATGATTCATTATCAGCTACAACAAAACTTGTCGGATGATAAAATTCGCGGGATAGAGGCATTGGCAAGACTTAAAGATGAAACGCTCGGCGTTATTTCACCAATTGAATTCATCCAAATTGCTGAATACACAGGACTAATCATACCACTGGGCAACTGGATTTTAAAGAATGCCTGTATGCAAGGAAAGGCGTGGCTTGATGCCGGCTATCAAATTGGCAAGTTATCTGTAAATATCTCTGCGCATCAATTATTCAAAGTGG
The DNA here is from genome assembly GCA_964384705.1 of uncultured Fusibacter sp. GTDB lineage: Bacteria > Bacillota > Clostridia > Peptostreptococcales > Acidaminobacteraceae > Fusibacter_C. Next base: position 36,565 of record CAYLNI010000009.1, on the reverse strand, counting down.
GCCTATATGATGATGTCAAAGATATATTGACGCAGACTGGGTTTCCAGTTGAGAGATTGGAGCTTGAAATCACTGAGAGTGTGCTGTTTAACGCCTCAAGCGACAGTTTAGAAATTCTGAAGAACTTAAAATCTCTAGGGCTTAAAATTGCACTCGATGATTTTGGTACAGGATATTCATCATTAAATTATTTGACAGTAATGCCGATAGACACTTTAAAAATTGATAAGTCATTTGTTGATAAAGCCTACGAAAACGAACGTGAGACTCAAGTGATCAAGAGCATCATTGAACTCGCGCACAACTTAAATCTTCACGTTGTTGCAGAAGGTGTAGAAACCCTCAATCAAAAGGAAATGCTGAAGCAAATGGATTGCAACAGCATTCAAGGGTATTATTTCGCTAGACCTATGTCAGCTTCTGATGTCACAAGACTACTCGAGTAATTCAACAACAATTAGTACATTTATAAACGGATGTCACAAGTGACATCCGTTTTATTATGCCCAAACCAACTGCCAAGTGATTTTAAATCGATCGGTTACCCAAGCGACCTTACGTAAATTCATGATAGGCTCTGGTCCCATGACGACAAAGCCGCGATCTGCGAAATTACCAAATAGATGATCAAATTCCTCTTCCGAGTCACAAGAGACGAAAAGTGAGATTGCCCAGCTAAACTCTGGACCTTGATCCTTTGCAATGTCCATAAACATCAGTGTCTCACCTTTGAGTTCAATGGAAGCGTTTAGAACTTTTCCTGGTTCTCCAATACCAGGTGCTTCATTCTGATAATGCGTCAAGTCGATGAGTTTTGACTCTTTGAAGATGCTTAGGTAGAATTGAATGGCTTCTTCTGCATCACCACATAGGGTGATGAAAGGTGTAACGCCTGCTTTAGTTTTCATAGGGATTCCTTTCTTATAGATAGATTGGTTTTTATTATACCCCCAAATCAAAATTAACACTCAGTTAACATTATCTTTGATATGCTATAGTTTGAATATGAATAGAGGTGTGAGTATGCGGTTATTGATTATAGAGGATAATATAGAACTTTCAAATTTTATGAAACAAGGCCTTGAAAAAATGGGGTTTCAAGCAGATATCGCCAATGATGGGCATACGGGTGATGAGAAAATCTATATCAATGCCTATGATGCTGTATTACTCGATCTTAATTTGCCGGATGTCGATGGTTTAGAGCTGCTTAAATCAATTAGAAGCAATCACATCGATTGTCCTGTTTTGATTATTACAGCGAGAGATGAAATCGTCGATAGAGCTCTCGGTCTAGATTTAGGTGCAGATGATTACATCGTGAAACCCTTTCAATTAATTGAGCTTAGAGCACGGATTCAAGCAGTCATCAGAAGGTTTCACGGCAGAGCTAACCCAGAAATAAAAATTGGTTCACTTACGATTAATCCATCCTCAAGAACGGTCATCTATGATGGAAAAATCGTTGATCTTGCATCAAAAGAGTTCGATATACTCGAGTACTTGGCCATGTGCTATCCTACTGTCGTTTCAAGTGAGAAGCTTGTAGAGCATATCTATGACGAGAATTTCGATCCTTTTTCTTCCGTTTTAAGAGTTCATTTGGCAAGGCTTCGAAAAAAGCTCTATGAAGGCAGCGACAAAGAACTTCTTAAAACCATTCGCGGAAAGGGGTATGTCTTATGCAACTTGTAAATCGAAAAAAAGAAAAAATTGAGTTGAGTTTGCAGAGCATGAGTTTTAAAATAGGCGCTGTTATTTTGGCATATACAATTGGATTGACCGCAATTTTTAGTATTGCCTTCATCTTGTTTCAAAACGACTTTGAACAAACGCCATTTACAAGCTCTGAAGGGGCCTTCTATGTGCTCACCGCATCAGACGCAGTAAATATAGCAAATACCAGTTCAATACAGATACAGACGGATCGCGTTGTGAGTATTTCAGCGATTGACGCCTTATATGCCAGCGTTTTCACAAATAGATTGCCTTACATGATGGGTATTTTAGGCGTCATTGTTTTAATCAGTGCGATTATTTTATGGTCAATTCTGAAAAGTATCCAAGGTAAGGAGATGCGGCACATCGTGAAAAAACTCGAACTGATTGAAATCGGTGGTCAATCTATTAAAGTTGATCCCGCTCTATCGATAGTCTACGATAATATTCGCCAGCGCTTTGATGATAATCTAGATGACTATAAACGGTTAAACGTCTACTTATCTCATGAACAGAAAAACACACTCGCGATTTTACGTGCACAGCTTGAAATAGATCATAAGGATGCGTACATTAAATCACTCGACGTCGTTTCAAACGGCATTGACGATATATTGACATTAAGTGAAACACATGACCCATCATTTGAATCAACCGTTGATTTGGCAATGGAATGTGCAACCGTATGCGATAGCTATCGAAGTCTAACGGATCAAATTGTGTTCCGATTTGATGAGAAAGCAAATACGATCATCAAGGCGAAATCGAGATGGATTTATCGTGCAATTAGCAACCTCATCGACAATGCAGTTAAATTCGGCTTAAACAAGGCGATTCTCGTAGATGTTTACTCTAAACACGGAACGGTCATCGTTCGCGTTTCGGATGAGGGGATTGGCATCGAAGCAGAAAAGCTCGAGCAAATATTTGAGCACAGTTATCGTGTAGGTGAACTTAAGAGTGATGGTCATGGTATTGGCCTTAGTCTGGTCAGGCATGTGTGTAATCTGTGTGAGGGTTTTGTATGGGTAGAAAGTGAAAAAAACAAAGGGACAACCTTTTATTTGTCATTTAAAGAATATAATGGAAGCTGTTAACGCTCAGTTAACATTGGATTTGCTATGATGACTTTGTAATAAAAATGAAGGGAGTGTCTAATATGTACATTATTCAAAATGCCATCAAAAACCTAGGCAGAAACAAAGGCAGAAATATACTGCTTGGCGTTATTATCTTTACATTGATATTGATATCCGCCATCTCTACCACCATCAATGCAACCACGGATGCAATCATTGACGATTATAAAACGCGATTTGGTTCTGAAGTGACGATTTATGAAAACTACGAAATGATTTCGAAGATGAGCAATACAGAGAGAATGTTTAAACCCATTACCCCAGAGCAATATTTCGAATTTGGCAAGTCAGACCTTCTTAAGGACGTATCGTACAATGCGACGATTTCTGCAGTGGCAGAAGGACTTAAAGCGCTCGATCAAGAAGAAGATCAAGGGTCAAATGCGATGATCTTTAATTCCAATGGTGAAGAAATGAAAATCGTCAATCCAAACGTTGTCGTTAAAGGCGTCACAGATTTGGCAACAAATGAAGATTTTATGAAGGGGAAGCGAACCGTCAGCCAAGGCGTTGCTTTTGCTGGACCCAATGAATGTCTCTTAAGTGAAGCTTTTGCAGAGTTAAATAACCTCAAAGTGGGCGATACGATACGCTTGCTAAGTATGTACGAAAATGACAAGATGCCACATAAGCTCAAAGTCGTAGGTGTCTATAGTGATACGACAATGGTTGGGGTGGAGTCGCCTTTTAAGTCTGCCTTTACAAACAGAGGCAATGAAATCATCGTCGATATACAAACGGCGTCAAATATGGAAATGATGACGACTTTTGGTATGATCAGTGCCAAATATGTTCTCAAGAATCCAGAGTCAATCGATACTTTTGAAGCGGAGCTTCGCGCGAAAGGCCTCAAAGAATATTACAACGTCGTCACCGATGAAGCCGGTTACAAAAAAGTCGTAGGACCTGTTGAAGGATTATCCAAGGTTTCAACGACATTTCTCATAGCCGTTCTTGCACTAGGTTCTGTCATTCTCATTCTCCTATCCTCTCTAGCAATTCGAGAGAGAAAATATGAAATCGGTGTTTTACGTGCTATGGGTATGAAAAAACAATTCGTCGCAGCTGGTCTTGTAACGGAGATGATGGCCATCACATTGCTCTGTCTCGTCATAGCCATTGGTTTTGCAACGGTTGGTTCACAGCCTGTTGCAGATGTTCTTCTTGAGACGCAAATAGAAGCCCTCAAGGATGCCAATACAGCGATCAGTACCGGTCCTGGTTTTAGTATGGCTGTTTCAGCGGCTGGGCCAATTGGCACAATTTCAGGATTAGAACCTTTGACGAACATAGAAATAGCACTTAGTTTAAAGGCCGTCTTACAAATCGTCGCAATATCGATTCTTCTTGCCTATGTATCAAGTCTTGTTGGCATCATATACATCACCAAATACGAACCTATGCGCATCTTATCAGAAAGGAATTAGGATTATGAACGTTTTGAATTTAGATAAAGTAGGCTACCAATATATTGATGGGAAAGCCCCTGTTTTAAGTGATGTCTCCATTAATTTTGAAAAGGGAAAGCTCTATACAATTGTCGGGAGCTCAGGTGCAGGAAAAAGTACGATTCTATCACTCGTCTCTGGGCTTGATGTATGTACCACAGGAAAAATCATCTATAAAGATCAAGACATGACCCAGTTAGACCGCGATGACTATCGCGCAAAGCATATAGGCGTTATCTTTCAAAGTTATAATCTCCTCATTAATGCGACTGCAATAGAAAATATCGTTCTTTCAATGAATATCAGTGGCTACAGGGGCTCTGACGTCGATGAAAAAGCATATCAACTTCTTGAAAGCATGGGCATAGAACGTGAAAAGGCAGACCGGAAAGTGCTTAAGCTTTCTGGCGGTGAGCAGCAAAGGGTTGGCATTGCACGCGCGATATCCCATGGCCCCGATATCGTCATCGCCGATGAACCGACAGGAAATTTAGATGCAGATACAGAAAAGAACATCATGACCATTTTATCAGATTTGGCACATAGAGACGGCAAATGTGTGATCGTCGTCACACATTCACATCGTGTCGCAGAATATGCGGACGAATTATGGGGATTAAACGGTGGAAATCTGCTATTTGTAAAATAAACAACACGAGTCTCTTAATCGTAAGTGTTTTGAAGCACGTTAAATTAGAACGGAGTATATTATGACGACAAAAAGAATGCTATGCATGTTACTTGCAATAGTTTTATTAAGTGCGCCCTTAAATATGAGCTATTCAGACATAAAGCCCATTCTCGGCGTGGAAGCTGGCGATGAAACCCAGATATTTGAATCGGGTGAAAAAGGCGAATACGAACTTAAAATCAAGAATATCGCCACTACATGGGCTCAGAATATTCGGGTTACAATAAAAGGTGATCACCCATTTAGAAGTGATGTGAGTAATCTGTCGAAGGCTTTCTCATATCTCAATCCAAGCGAAGTAAAGTACTTGTTATTCAATCTGACCGTGAGTCCATTGGCAGAACCAAAGCTTTACGAGTTTGATGTTTTAATCGACTATGAAGACGCTGCTGGTGCCGTTCAAAGCGTCACTGAAAAAGCCTTCGTTCGCATCGAAAGGAGTCAAACGGCACCAACAGTGTCCGTCGTAGAATATGAGATAGGGTCGGGTGAACTCGCTCCAAATGTGCCAAATGCCCTTGCACTATGGCTCAAAAATTCTGGTGAACTCGATGCGAAAGCTGTTAAGGTCTCGATTTCAGGTTTTTCAAATGCAGGTGTGTTACTGTATGAGGATATCGACGTTAAGCACGTTGGAGACATTGCGGCAAAAACCACCAAAATGATGTATTTTAATCTGCAGTTAGGTGATTTGGCAAAGAAGGGAACGACTGAGCTCAAAGTCGTCCTTGATTATATAGATGCCTATGGTAATGTGTATTCAAAAGAATCAATCGTCTATGTAAAACTTGAAGGACAGGATGTCAACAAACCAAAGCTCGAGATCCAAAATGTAGTTGTGTCACATGTGAATGACGTTTATATCGTCACGGCAGATGTTGTAAATCGTGGACAGGAATTATTGAAAACGTTAGAAGTAGCAACGGCATTGCCAGAGAGTTTTTACTCTAAAACGATCGGGATTATACAGATAGATGCATTAAAACCAGGTGAAAAAAGTAGTGTTCGGTTTGAAATTGGCGCTGAGGAAACACTGAAAAATGGGAGTTATCATGGCACAATGTCCGTAAAAGTCCCCGATGCGAACAAAGAAGACGCGTATTTTGAAACGAAGGCGTATCTTGGATTAATGGTTGAAAAAGAGGCAGATGCTTCTGGAAGGCCGAGACTCATCGTCGAAAACTACGATACAGGCAGAGAAATGGTAAAAGTCGGCGAACCCTTTACGTTACGTGTTTCGATTAAAAATACGAGCAAGACAGAACGGGTACAAAATATCAAGTTACAATTTACGAGTGTAGAAAATCAGTTCATCACGGTAGATACTTCAAATGCGATGTTTATCGATCAGATTATGCCTGGTGGTGTTAAAACGGTAGCACTTAAGCTCAAGCCCAATAAAAATTCAGCGCCAGGTGCTTACGCAATCACTTTAGACATGGCATATGAAGATAGTGAAGGAAAAGCGTATGATATCCAAAATAAACCCTATGTCGAAACGGAATTGCTGAATATTGAACTGGGACAAGAGATGCGTCTTGAACTTGGTGATTTGACGATACCAACTGAAGTCAGTGCGGGTGAGAACTTCTACATCGAACAGGAATTCTACAATATGGGCAAGGCGAAGATTGCCAACTTACTCATCAAACAGGAAGGTCTAGAAAGTTTAGAGGGCAGCATGTTTCTAGGTGAGTTTGAAGCGGGGAAAAGCGACACTTATACGGCAGAATGTCATGTTGATACGCCTGGCACATACAGTGGTAAGATCATCTATCAATTTGAAGATTCGCTGAGCCAGATGCGCAAAATTGAAAAACCTTTTGAAATAATTGTGACAGAAGCGAAGCCAGTGGTCGAAGTACCTAATCAGACTACGGAAGATAAGAATGAGGTGAAAAAAGTAGAACCAAAAGTTGAGTTATGGCATGTGATCGTAGCATTCCTAATTTTAGTGACAAGCTTATATTTGTTGAAAGGTAAAAAGAAGAAGCGCCAATAGTTAATTCTTCATATTTTTTCATGTTAATCCATGATATTCTGTTATTGATGAATAGAGTTAGCCAAACTATCTATTAGCAATGCTATTCATGTTTTATCAATAATTATAGAAGAGTTCAAGGATAAGGTGACAAATCATGAATCAATCAAAAGCACATTTTTTTAGCATATCCCTACAAGCAATCTACTGGATGGTTTTTTGTAGCATCCATAGTTATGCAGCTGTATTTCTATCAAGTTTGGGTTTTGCAAGTACAAATATTGGCCTTGTAATCGCCATTTCATCGCTGATCTCTGTGTTTGCGCAACCCATAGTCGGTTCCTGGATCGATCAAAATAACAAAGTGCGTTTAAAAAAAGCGAGCGTCATACTCGTCGCAATGGCTTTTGTCGCTTCAGTGTCGCTCATAGTGATTTTATCGAGTTTAAGCATTGCACTTTTGTTTTACATGCTTGCTCTCATCTTTACAATTACGCTTCAACCACTGTTTAGTGCGTTGATTTTGCAGCTTAAAGAAAAACAAGAGAATGTAAGTTTTGGCGTTTCAAGGGCGTTTGGTTCACTTGCTTTTGCTGGTGCATCGGCGTTTATCGGTTCAACAGTAGAGAAAAGTACAGCTTCGGTGATCCCGTATATCACATCGGTGTTATTACTTGCTTTATTTCTGATTGTTGTAAACTTTCCCGTTTTAATAGGTTCGAAGAAGTCCGATAAAGATCACGAGCAGAGCATGACTGTTACAGACCCACTTGATATCCCAGAAAAATTTGTTAGACGCGTCAAAAAACAGTATCCAACTTTTCTTTGGGTTATTTTTGGATTGAGTTTTATCTTTATTTTTCATAGCATGGCCAACGTGTTTTTAGTGAAAATCGTACAAGCGGTTGGTGGCACACAGCGCGAATTTGGATTTGCTTTGAGCCTCATGGCCATGGTTGAAATCCCTGTGATGATGGGATCTGGCATATTAATCAGACGATTTGGTACGCGTAAGCTGTTTACATTTTCTATGGTCTTTTATGTCATACGAAGTATCGCACTTCTTATGGCTGGCAACATAGTTGCCATCTACTTCGCACAGTTATTGCAAGCCCTTTCGTTTGCTTTGTATATCCCAATTTCAGTTGCCTATGTGGGTGAAATTATGGCGAAATATGATCGTGTCAAAGGTCAGACCCTCGTCGTTAGCGCCACAACTCTCGGCAGTGTAACAGGTAGTTTACTGGGTGGCATCGTCATCGACATGTTTGGCGTGCCGCAGATGTTGGTCATAGGTGCTGCAAGTACTGTAATTGGCGCTACTTTGGTACTTCTAGGATTGAAAAAAGGACAAGATGGAACTTTTTTATCTTAAGCGGCGTCTAATCCCTATAACGCAACTCAACTTAAGAAGAAAAAAGGAGACATTCATATGAAATTCACAACAGGTAAATTAGGCATATTGGCTTTGGTAGGGGTTTTGTTCCTATCTGGTTGTTCAAAAGTAGATGAGAATCTAGTTACAAATGAAAATCCAACGCAAAACCCACCAGTCATAGAAACAACTGTTGAAAATACTGAGGAAACGACAGCTAACCCTGCCGCTGGCATCAGTGAAAAAATTGATGAATCTACAGCGAGAGCCATGGAATTTGACAAATTGATCGAAGGCATCAAGAGTATCACACTTAAAGACATCGACGGCAATGTCGTAGAAAGAGCATTCAGCGCTGAAGAAATTGCTGCTATAGAAACGGCATTCAATGAAAGCTACATCATGGATACAGCATATATCGAAATGCTCGCAGGTTACAACATGACTATTAGCCTTGAAAACGGCGAAGAAGTATTTATCACAAGCTACGGCGACCCAGTATTTATCGTAGCACGCATTGGTGATGGTGAAACTTATCACTTAGGCTGTGAAACGATCGCAACAATTTTACTTGAAGGCATGAATTAAATCGTGGGTATAAAAGTATGGAAAGAAACAGACTGCTAAAAATAAGCAGTCTTTTTTCCATTCAACTATGGAAAGTGCAAAATAAAAGGAGCGTGTAATTATGTTGAAGAAAATAGTTATCTTTACAATACTGGCGCTGATGTGCTGGCTCCCAAGCTTTGCGGACGATACAATCCGAATCGAAATTGATGGAAAACCGCTTGTCCTAGAGGTTGCGCCACAGATCGAAAATGGTCGAACCTTGGTGCCATTTAAAGCCATCTTCGAAGCGCTTGGTCTTAAAATTGATTGGGTATCCGGAGAGCGCATCGCTACTGCCTACAATGCTGACATGAACGTATCCATAAAAATCGATGCAGCATATGGCAATATCAACGGTGAACTCATTTTACTTGAAGCACCGGGAAAGATTGTTGATGGTAGAACCCTTGTGCCACTTAAATTTATCTCTGAAGCTTTTGGTAGTGAAGTTGCATGGAATCCTGAAACGCGGTTGGTATCTATAAAAAGTGGTTTCAAACCATACGTTTATACTGAAGCGTTGCCGACAGTCGGTTCACTTGAAAAACTCAAATTGATATTGACCTATGCTGGCAAGTATACGCAGTACATTTATCCAATTCGTGAAGATGGCGTATTAGAACCAGTGCCAGATGGCAAGGGTGGCGATACACCAGTAGCTCAACCAGAAGCTGCACCATCAGCAGACCCGAATTATAGCTCAACGAATGTGCAAGTAGAAGGGGTCGATGAAGCCGATATCGTCAAGACGGACGGCAACACGATCTATCAATTGCGTGCACAGGATTTAAAAATTACGGACATTTCAACTGGCACGATGAAAACGCTTGCAACCATAAAATTTGAAGAATTCTCTGGCGCAACTGAGTTCTACCTTTATGATGACAAACTCATCGTAATCGGAAACAGCCAGATGTTCTATCCAATGCTTGAAAAATTTGCACCGAGCATCATGCCGATGCCACAAGTGACGCCTAAAACACATATCTATTTCTATGACGTCAGCAACCCGGCAAAACCAGTTTTGATCAGAAAACATGAAGGCGAAGGCACTTACATGACTTCCAGGTTGACTGGTGGCAAGCTTTACATGGTCATGAACAAATGGTTGAGTGGCTATAGCCTAACTGCTGAGAATGTCTTGCCTACCTTTACGGACAAATTGATCCTTTCTGGTAATGAAACGGTAAAAACGACTCAAATTGGTTTTGATACTTTGAGATATTTCCCTGATACAGTAGAGGCGAATTTGATGATCACACTTGGCTTCAATCTCGATGTGATGACACAAAGCCCACATAAATCCGCATATCTTGGAAATAGTACAAATGTTTATGCAAACACGGATTCCATGGTTATCGCAATGGACCGTTATCACTATGATTTCAGAATTATGAGCGATTTAATTGCACCAACGTTCCAAAATACAACTGAGCTCTACAAATTCAATCTTATCAATGGAACCGTTGTATACAGCGCAAAAGGATCCGTACCTGGACGTGTACTCAACCAGTTTTCGATGGATGCCTATAATGGCAATTATCGCATTGCAACAACTTCTGGAGAAACTTGGTCAGATACGTCACAAAACAATATCTATGTTCTAGGTAGCAATATGGCCGTCAAAGGTAAATTGGAGGGCTTGGCACCGACTGAACGCATTTATTCCGCTAGATTTGTCGGCGATCGCGCTTACCTCGTGACCTTTAGACAAGTAGACCCGTTCTACGTCATAGACCTCAAAAACCCACTTAGCCCTAAAGTCTTAGGCTATCTCAAAATACCTGGTTTCAGTGATTATCTTCACCCATACGATGCCAACACCGTGATCGGATTTGGCAGAGAGACCATCGAAACGGCCAATGGCCCGATTCTTGGTGGTATCAAAATCGCCATGTTCGATGTGACGGATGTCACTAAACCCGTTGAAAAAAGCAAAATCGTTCTTGGAAGCAGTAGCAGTTGGTCTGACGTCCTTTACAACCACAAAGCACTGTTGTTCTCGAAAGAAAAGAATCTATTCGCATTACCAGTGACCCTTTATTCTGGCGTTGGCAATGAAAACCGATTCTCATTCCAAGGCGCTTACGTGTACAGCATCAGCCCGACTTCAGGATTTGTGCTCAGGGGCACATCAACACACCTCACACAGCCTGAAATCGACGATAGCGTTCTTAAATGGTATGACACAACTAAGAACGTAAGTCGCATCATCTGGTCAGGTACAAACCTCTATACACTGTCTGAGTATGGCATCAAGAGCCATGACTTAAATACAATGGTAGAGAAGGGCTTTATGATGTATTAGATGTGGAAAATGAATCAAATTTAGTGACCGAGGCAACTTCAAAAGTAGCCTCGATCATTTTTTTGATTAATATCATCTTATACTGTCGCCATGTGCTGGTTTTAAGCTATAATAGAGAGTAAGTAACGGATAGGAGGGCTTTATGATGGTGACAAATGAGAAAATTATCAATTGCGAGATCGAATATACAAAGTGTTTTTCTACGGTTTATGAAGACGACAATATCTTGCGATTTAGAGATGACGTTATAAAGGATATGTATCATCACAACTACACTTATTTTAAGAGTCCTTATAAAGAACTCAAAATGAGGAGCTTGATGGAAGAAGAAATCGCAGTAAGGCGCTCAGAAAAGAGCGATTTTTGTGATATCAAAGTGAATTCAAAACTGAATCCAGCAATTTTAGGCTATATTAAATACCCATCTGAAGTAACCACTTTTGGGTTTTATACTTTTAGAATTAGCCGATTTGATACCCTTGAAGAAGTAGATGGCATTGAGGTCAAGCAAGTGACGTCTATCGATCATGTGGAAGATATCTTATTTTGTGATCTTAAAGCGGATGAAGCGCGTCTCGGTCGAGATTTTTGCATCAGAAGGTGTTACAGACGCGGTCAAGTTTATATTCTTGAAACTGGTGTAAATGCTTATGTTGCTTATAAAAATGGCGAAATTATCGGCTGTTGTGATCTCTTTATACACGATGGCGTGGCAAAAATCGAAGACTTTAGCATCATCGAGACGTATCAGCGCAAGGGCTATGGCACGACCTTGCTTAAAGCGATGATTGGCAAAGCCCTTGAAGCATCGTGTCACACGATTTATCTCGTCACGGATGAGGATGAAACGGCACGTGAGATGTACATGAAACTTGGGTTTGACAAAATCGGTGAGATGAAGCAAATCCATTTTAGCATCAAGTGATCAATGTTGAAGTTGCGTAACGGAACGCGTATCGAGAATGAGGAGGCAATATGAAAGTCATCGCAATAAATGGAAGTCCCAAAAAAGAAGGCAATACCTATCATGCGTTAAAGCTCGTCGCAGATGAACTCGAAAAAGAGGGCATTGACGTTGAAATCATACATGTTGGTGGTCAAGTAATCAGTGGTTGCACAGGGTGTGGGTACTGCGCAAGAACTAAAAATGAACGCTGTGTCATCGAAAATGATGACGTCAACACATGGATTCAGGCGATGAAAGCTGCAGATGGCATCATACTTGGAAGTCCCGTACATTTTTCCGCAATAGGTGGCACGATGAAATCCTTTTTAGATAGAGTGTTTTATGTGGGCAGCTCTGGACTTTTCAGGCACAAAGTTGGCGCATCAGTGGTTGCTGTGAGACGTTCTGGCGGTGTGCCGACGTTCAATCAGTTAAACAATTACATTAACTATTCTGAAATGGTCATGCCTAGCACGAACTATTGGAATGTGATACATGGTGCAAGACCTGGCGAAGTCTTGAAAGATGAAGAGGGTGTACAGATCATGCGCGTATTAGGTAAAAATATGGCATGGCTCATGAAGCTTGTTGAAAATGGTGAAGGTTCTATCAGCGCTCCTGAGAGAGAGCAAAAGCAGTTCATGAATTTTATTAGATAACGCTGTTTTGTTTGCCTAAAGCCATAATAAAAAAAAGATCAAGTCACCATGTATGTGTGACTTGATCTTTTATATTTTTTAAGGATTCAATCATCTATTCACATCAAAACCTGCATGGACTTTGTAAATTTATCTTGGTACATGAGCAGATCCGCTTCTTCGATTAACTCGTTTAAGGTGATGCTGCTTTCTGGATCGTACAGTGTGATGCCATAAGAAAAAGTTGGTTTCACAGTCATGATGGTACACTTTTCTAGTGATAGCTTTACTTGCTCGATGAGTTCTGAAGCATTTGATAAATCACATTGTGGCAATGCTATCAGAAATTCGTCTCCACCCATACGAACGATATGATCCGTCGTTCGAACGCGCTGTTTAAAGTTCTCTATGATGATCTGTAGAAACTTGTCACCTTGTGCATGGCCATGCGTGTCGTTTACATTTTTGAGACCATCCACATCAATAAATATCAGTGACATTTGGGTTCCAAGTCGTTTGCAATGTTTGATTTCTTTATTGATTATCTCTATTCCAGCTGATCTAGGATAGGTACCAGTCAAAGTATCTGTCATGGCGAGGTATTCAAGATTTTTGTTGAGCTTTTCGTTTTCTTCCAAAGTCAATTTAAGCGCTTCAGTGATTTTTGCGTTAATTGAGAGTTCTTGCTGTAGCTTTAACTTTGCGATAAAGGTATTGAAACTATCGCCTTCCTTTTTATATGCAAGAAAAACCACCAGAAAAGTGATGAGTGATGTATTGGTGAAATAGACAAATAAATCCGTAAAAGTTGACTGAGTCAAGATGGCTATAAAGCCAACTAGGACCAAATAAGGAACCAAACAAATGACATGAAGCCATTTTGAACCAACACCAGAGAACAAAAATACAAAAAACATATCGACGATGTATGCTTCAAGTGCAAGTTGCGTATGTGGGTGATAAGGACCTTGAATCATATAAGTATATATAATTTGGATTACGGATGTGACGACAAAACAAACCAAAATAAACGTATGCAACCATTCGAGTGTTCGATTTTTCTTTTCATTGACAAAGAATAGATAGATGCCGTATCCAATCAATGTGCCTACGAGAATCATTCGAACCAGTAATAGACTTAAAATATAGATCTTTGTTAAGTCTTGAAAGATATAGAATGAAGTCCCAATTAAGCCCAGGATGACGAGAAATTTACCTAGGCGTATGGTCTCTTTAATTTGATGGCTATAATATGCATCTGCATCTGACGCGGATACGATTCGAGATTTACCAATATACATGTAAATCCTCCTTAATGCCTACAGTACTAGGTATTTTATACTACATGGTTTATTGTAGCACTTTAGAATCTCAATTTCCATATAATTAAAAATAGTTAACTATGGAAATTGCATAATTACCTTTTAAGTTGCAATATTCGTTTATCGAATTTGACAATGGCTCAATCAAGCCGTTATGATAAATGAAATTCATACAATATGGAATTTTGCAATTTCCTAAACTAATAGAATAGAATAGATGTGAATAAAAAAAGCGACAACCCTTGAAAAGTAAGGTTATCGCTTTTTATAAACTATGGAAATATTAAGAAATGTCTTATTTATTTGATTTGGCCAACTTGGCCTCAATATTTTCAAAGTAAATCCAACCACGTCGGTTTAAATATCTGACATACATAATGAGTCGTTCGTATACGGGCTCACAGTTTTCACCAAATTTTGCATTGATGATTTCACCTATTTCATAGATGTTGCGTTTGCCATCAATGGCTTTCCATACCGTTGAACCGAGGTCATCGAATTTCATATCTGATGTGCTCGATTTTTTGACGAGCCAATTTGCCGCCTTTTGTATCGGATGATTGTGATGGAAGATCAATAGGACTAGACCGTTCTTTTCTGTCCATTCAGTGTGCTTGATGTGTGGTACGAAAAGCAAAAAG
>CAYLNI010000009.1:15422-21733 GCA_964384705.1 uncultured Fusibacter sp. | reverse complement strand
AAGTTTTCTTGTGGTATTTCTTGTTTGACTTTTTTTTTCTTAAAGAACATATGAAGGGCTCCTTCTTGCAATTTCCTTATATAAGAAACTGCTGAGAGGCTGGCTCTCAGCAGTTTAGGACAACATTATTTCGATTTTTTACCATTTAACTTGCCATTGCCATCCACTTTGATGATGAGCTTGTACATGAATGCGCATAAAAGAACACACATAATGGCTGACATCCATGGGCTAGCAGTTAGCGCAGGTAGAAGTTTAGGACCGATAGCAAGTGTGCCTGTCCATCCTGCGATAGTGAATACAGCAATCAAGATACCCATGATCGCATCGCCGGCAACGAGGCCAGAAGCTAAAAGAATACCCTTTTCAGTTTGTTTCTTGAGAAGTTCGTTATCGAACTTGAATTTCTTGTCGACTAAAACTCTTACAATACCGCCGATAACAACACCTGCTGAAAGGTGGATCGGGAGGTAAAGACCAAGTGCAAAAGGAAGCACAGGGATTTTCATAAGTTCTGCCATGATACCAAATACTGCGCCGACGAGTACGAGATCCCATGGTAAGTTACCGCTCATGATACCTTTTGAGATCATGGACATAATCGTCGCTTGTGGTGCAGCAATTTGCTCAGTACCGATACCATAAGCTTGGTTCAACATGAGGATGACAAAGCCTACTGCAGATGCAGAAGCGATGATGCCGATCATCATACCGATTTCCACCTTTTTAGGTGTGCCACCGATGATATAAGTTGTTTTTAATGATTGCGCTGTACCACCCGCTACTGCGATGGCAACACAGATTGTTGCTCCGGCAAGTATCGCTGCGATCATGCCGACATCACCGATTGTACCAGTTGCTTTAAGTCCAGCAGCTGTCAAAAGAAGTGATGCAATCGTCATACCAGAAATTGGGTTGTTAGATGTACCGATAACCCCAACCAATCTCGCAGAGACAACTGAGAAGAAGAATGCAAATATTAAAACTAAGACACCACCGACAGGTCCGATTTTAGCACCCGCCATTGGTAGGAACCAAGAAGTGAAAAATACCATAGCTGCAATACCGATTACCCAAGTCATCGGCACGTCAAGGTCGCTCTTCTTCTTGTCCGTTTGTTTGTGTCCCATACCAGCCATGGCTGATTTAAAAGAACTAACAATTGTTGGCGCATTTTTGAAGATGCTGATAAAACCACCAGCAGCAACACCACCTGCACCGATATATCTTACATATTTACTCCAGATGCCCCAAGCGCCGAGCTCTGCAATGACGTCAGTAGCTGGGAAGATTGGCGTTGCAACTGTAGAACCGAAGAAGCTG
Organism: uncultured Fusibacter sp.; assembly: GCA_964384705.1. Classification (GTDB taxonomy): domain Bacteria; phylum Bacillota; class Clostridia; order Peptostreptococcales; family Acidaminobacteraceae; genus Fusibacter_C. The sequence goes on along the minus strand of CAYLNI010000009.1, from coordinate 20,410 downwards.
ATTAATGGTATGATGCCTAGCCATGCGACAAGTGCGCCAGCGAACATGTACATACCGATTTCGATACCGACGATGTAACCAACACCGATAAGGGATGCTAAAACGTCTGCACCGATGATCGTATTTTGAAGCGGTTTGATGTTCCATTCCGGTTCGTATTTCCAGAATCCGAGTCCTTCAGATGCGAACTTATAAAGGAAACCAGATACGAGACCTGTTAACATCATCGCAAGGCCTTTGCCGCCTTCTGATGCGGAAACAAGCACTTCTGCCGCTGCCATACCTTCAGGATAGATTAAATTGCCATGCTCTTCTACGATTAAGAATTTTCTAAGTGGCACGACGAAAGCGATACCTAATAGTCCGCCTAAAATACCGACGATCGTAATCGTCATGAGTGATAATTCACTGCCTAATAAAATAACTGCTGGAAGACAAAAAATAAGACCGCCTGCTAAAGATTCCCCCATAGAACCCATAGCTTGAATAACATTGATTTCGAGAATGTTATTGTGTTTGAAAAGCCCTTTTAAAATACCTGTTGCAAGAATAGCCGTTGGTAGACCCGCTGCGATTGTCATGCCGACTTTAAGGCCAAGATATGTGTTCGCCGCACCGAATATCACTGCAAATATGATACCTGCAATGATAGACAACCATGTCAATTCAGGCAATGCCTTATCAACAGGAATGTACGGAACATACTCTTCACCTTTACAGTCGCCATAAGCTGTGTAATGTAAACCCTTTTGTTCTGCCACGTTAACGCCTCCTAAATATTTTAGTAGTTCGTTTGAATTGTAGCATGCTTAATGGTTTGCAACAATTGAAGATAATTTAACAACCCTAAAATGAGACCATATAAAAAATACTTTTTCTTAATATAAATTTCAAAATAACTTGTATCAAAATAAAAATAATCTTCATATTCCAAATTACTATTTGATAACGCAAAAAAATGGGTACATAATAAGAGTTATAAGAAAATTCAAAATTTTCATCATTTCAGGAGTAAAGAAGGTGTTTCAATGGATGAGAAATCCGTAGAATTGGTTTTGAAAAAAATTATCGACATCGATAAGAAAACAGATGACGAAGTAAAAAGAGTGAAAGTCGAAATCGTCGAACGTGAGAAACAATTGAAGCGCATCATCAGTGAAATTGAGCAAAACTCCATCCTGCACCAAACGCAACATGGTAAAAAGTTGTTTGAGCGCATCATGTCAGAGGCTGAGATGGAACAAATGACTATCGAAAGGGATTGCGATGAGAAATTAGCAGCGATGGATCGTCTCTTTGAAGCCAACAAAGCTAAAATGATCGAAAAAGCATTTCAAAAGCTAGCTGTAGATAAGTGGGGGACTTAATGGATAAGGTGAAAACGCATGCGGCAGCCAATGCCAAAGCGAACGCAATGCTTGGTAAGCTACTTAAAGATAAAGACTATATTGAACTATTGAAGCTTGAGACGGTTGAAGATGTCCTGGAATACCTTAGCTTCGGGACGCATTATGCGAAATTGTTCAGTGAAAGTGAGGACGATGCGGAAAGTATTGAACTCATGATGAAGCGTTATTTTTTTAGTGCATATGAAAAGCTCTATCATTTTTATATCGATGAATATCGAGATTTTTTCAAAGCGTTATTCACCCGTTATGAAGTAGAGAATCTCAAACTATACTTGAGGGCACTATCAAGGAATGAAGATTTGAGCCATATTACCAGTCACTTGATATACTCAAGTCTTTATTCGAATATCAACTATGAAGCACTCAATTTGGTGACGAGTATCAAAGAGTTTCTAGAAGCCATAAAAGGGACGAAGTACTTTGCAGTTCTTGATCCATTTTCAGATGAAGAACCAGCAAGTATGATTTTCCATATGGAAATGGTGCTTGATAGAGGTTACTTTAATCAGCTTTATGAGTCTATTATGGCTTTGAACCGAACGGACAAGCAATTGATGCTCGAGCTACTTGGTATCAATGTTGATATTCTCAACATCCAATGGATATATAGGGGCAGAAAGTACTTTGATATCACGTCTGAAGAGTTGTTCAACTTCACGCTCAATGGCGGGGCAAGATATGATTATAAGGAACTTAAACGATTTTGCTATATGGATCTTGACGATTTTAGGCTTTTTATTTCGCTTGGCGAATACAAGGCGATTTTTCAAGATAGAGAATACATGATGGAACGTGCGATGGAAAGACATCTTTACTACAAACTCGATGATTTTACAAAAAAAGGTGGTCTCACTATAGCGCTCCCGGTTGTGTTGTTGTTTAAGTTTGAATATGAAATTAGAGATTTATTTACAATAATTGAAGGTCACAAATACCATTTTCAGGATATACACGATCTATTGATTCGAGACTTAAGGAGGGAGCGATAAGTGGCTATTAAAAAACTAGCAATGGCAAATGTTGTTTGTCGTCGCGACGGACTTGACGAGATCATCCGTGATTTGATCCTCCTTGAAAAATGTGAATTCATCGATACCTTTATAGAAATCAACGAAGGTGAATTCAACATTGGCATTTCAGAAGAAAATGCCGACGAAATCCTCGATATGGAGGATATCGTTCCACTAAAGGAAAACAAGGAGATCAAACAGGTGATTCAAAAGCTTGATTTGACTCTGATGAGCCTCAATTACCGCCCTGATGTCACCAAGAAACACATGCGAGGCGAACAGAATTTTGAGCGACTAAAAGAAGAAGTTGATGCCCTTGGATTATATTTTGCGAATTTGACAGACGAGGTCAATCAAATAACACAGAGACTAGAAAAATTAAAAGAGCTCAAGGTCATCGAATGTATAAAAAATATCGATATTGATTTCGAAGAGCTTGTGAACTTAAGTTATTTCACGACGAAGTTCGGATTTTTGACGAGGGAAAAAGCGAAGAGAATTTCTCAGAACTATGACCATATCAAAGCAATTGTCCTCCATGTAGGCACTTTTGAAGAGAAGGAAGTTTATATTGTCCTATCTCCTAAAAGCCTAGATGTAGAAATGGGCAGAATTTTACGTAGTACCGACTTTGTTGAGATTAAGCTAGGCGACACTTATCTTGGAACGCCGAAAGCTATGGTCGAAAAGAATAAAAGTGAAACGGCAAAAAACCTTAAAAGACTCATCGAGATTCAAGAATTGACAAAAAAAGACATCAAAGACCGCAGTGAATCAATCGACATTCTCTATTCCAAACTGATCATGGAAAGTAGAATCGATCAAATACGTACGAAAGTAGCAGTCACAGAAAATTTTGCGTATCTATCAGCATGGATTCCAGAAACGTTTAAGGACAAACTCGATTCAGTGCTAGAAAGGACATCGGAAATTCTCGTCTCGTATAAAAATTCAAACGAAGTCTCTTCGAATATTCCGGTGCCAACATTTTTAAAGAACAACGCCTTTTTTAAGCCTTTTGAAATGCTCGTTAATATGTACGGTGTTCCAAACCATAATGAGAGCGATCCAACGATGTTTTTTGGACTCGCTTATACATTTATGTTTGGTGCAATGTTCGGCGATTTAGGTCAGGGAATCGTCATCATATTGGCTGGGCTGCTCTTAAGGAAAAAACTCAGTGCTGACTTCGCTGGTATTTTGACTAGGATCGGTATCGGTTCGATGGCATTTGGCGTATTATATGATTCTTTCTTCGGGTATGAACACCTGATTTCGAAAGTATTGCCTTTGCCGATTTACATCAGACCGATCGACAACATCAATCTCATGTTGATCTTATCAATTATAGCTGGTTTGGTGTTAGTCTATATAAGCTACGGTTTCAGTATTGTCAATAAACTTAGACTTGGGGAACTTGAAGAAGGCGTATTTGGGAGAAATGGCATCAATGGCGTGGTTTTACTCACGTCAATACTGCTGTTGGTTTATGAAAAAGTCATGCAAGCTACCTTAGTTCCGGATCTTCTTATGTACGGCATTATCGGAATAAGCGTTTTGTTACTCCTTATCAAGCAACCGCTTACCAACGCCATTCATAAAGAAGAAAGACTATACGACGAGGATGCAGGGTCATATTATGTTGAAAGTGGTTTTGACTTGCTTGAGACTTTTCTTAGCATTCTAAGCAATACGGCTTCATTTATCAGAATTGGCGCATTCGCACTGAATCATGTGGGGTTATTCATTGCATTTCATACGCTTGCGGAGATGATTGGCAGTACTGGTGGAAATATATTGATGTTCTTCGTCGGTAACTTGGTCATCATTGCCCTCGAAGGCTTGGTTGTTTTTATTCAAGGTCTGAGATTATTCTATTACGAGCTGTTCAGCAAATATTATACAGGTGAAGGGATACTGTTTACGCCTGACAAAATTTAGGAGGGGTACTATGATTTATGTGTTTATTTTAGCGATGATCATCCTGATCACGATTGGACTTGGCATCTACTATTATTTTCAGCCATCTGTCGAGACAGCCAATAGAAAGTTAAAGCTTATTTTTGGAACAAATGTGACACTGTTCATCAGCGTCATCTTACTTGCCACGATTTCAGTATTTTCTGGTGCAGCATTCTCTGCCGATGCAGCGCCTACTGTAGAAGTGGCTAATAATTCGGCTGGACTGGGGTATATTGCTGCAGCCATAGCAACAGGGCTAGCTACCATAGGTGCAGGCTATGCAGTTGGTAGCGTTGGCTCTTCAGCACTCGGCGCAGTTTCTGAGAACCCTAAAATTCTTGGTAAGACGCTCATTTTCGTCGGCCTTGCAGAAGGTATCGCCATTTATGGCTTGATTATCTCCATCTTGATTTTAGGTAGATTATAATGAGATCCTATTGCCTTTGTGAAAAACAGGAAACGATGACGGCCATGAGACTTGGCGGCATTGAAAGTCGACTGGTCACATCGGAGGATGAGGCCAAGCGCCTGATCGAAGCGCTATTAGCAGATAAGACGATCGGTTTAATCATGATTTCGGAGAATATTCACAACCGATTAAGGGATT
>CAYLNI010000009.1:6519-15378 GCA_964384705.1 uncultured Fusibacter sp. | reverse complement strand
ACTTATCATACAAATTCCAGGACCTGAGGGTTTGCAGGACAAGGATTACATTATGAAGTATATCAAGAACTCTATAGGAATAAAGTTGTAAAGAAGGTGATACTATCATAACAGTTGAGATGAAAATAGAATTGTTTTCAAGAATGGTGATTGAGAAAAATCTTTCGGAAGATAGACGGATCTTAGAAGCGCTCAATCGCAAGCATGCCAAAGTTCTCGACGATATGGAGAACAGATGTCAAAAGCAACGTGAAACCTATTTGGAAAATATAGAGGAAAAAGCGAACGATAGAAAAAGACGTATTTTGTCGAAAGCACATTCAGAAGCACAAAACCGCCTCTTAGTAAAGAAAAACGAAATGGTAGGCGTGATGAAACGCGAATTAATGGACGCTCTTGAAAAAGAGACGATGACCGATGCATATAAAATCTACTTCAAGAAACGATTGGCAGAAGCTATGGGAAACTTTGTAGAAAAAGACGACTTGGTCATCGGACTTAGAGCGCGAGATTTCATACTTGTTAAGGACGATATCGAAACGACGATTGATGAGAAAATCTTAGGTGGTTTTTATATCATCAAAGGTGGTCGCATTAAATATGACTATACACTTAATAGTGAAGTCAATCGAATAGATGAGTTTCTTGGTCTCATGATCGAAACGCTTTACGAAACACCTGAGGAGGATAGTCATGAGGACGAATGAAGGAAGCATCATCTACATTAACGGACCGGTTGTAAAAGGGACGCATATGGGACAATTTCAGATGCGTGAAATGGTTATGGTAGGTGATAGTATGTTGATCGCTGAAGTAATCGGACTCGATGACAATGTAGGCACGATCCAAGTATTTGAAGAAACGGAGGGGATCAAGCTCGGCGAGAAAATAGTCGGGCTGGGCACACCATTATCTCTAAAACTTGGTCCAGGACTGATCGGAAATATTTTCGATGGTATCGGTAGACCACTTAATATCATAGAAAAAATGAGTGGGAACTTTATGCCGCTTGGGATTGGCCTTTTATCCATTGATCTTGAGCGCCCATGGGACGTTACGATGAAGGTTGGTGCAGGCGAATACGTCAAGGGTGGTCAGATCATCGCTGAAGTGCCAGAGTCAGGTCTTGTCGTACACAAGATCATGATGCCGCCTAGTGTCGAAGGCACCATCGAGTTTGCGGTACCAAGTGGTTCTTACAGCCTCGATTCCATCTTGCTCAAAGTGAAAGATAGAAGTGGTAAAACTACGGATGTTAAAATGTATCAAGAATGGCCAGTTAGAAAGGCACGACCAATCGGGACGCGTATGCGCATATCCAAACCACTTATTACTGGTCAGAGAATTCTAGACACGTTCTTTCCGATCGCAAAAGGCGGAACCGCTGCTATACCAGGTGGATTCGGGACTGGAAAAACAATGACGCAGCATCAACTCGCAAAGTGGTCTGATGCGGATATCATCATCTATATTGGATGTGGTGAACGTGGCAATGAGATGACAGATGTACTTGAAGAATTTCCAAAGCTCGTCGATCCTAAATCTGGTAAGGCAATCATGGAGCGAACAGTATTGATAGCAAACACGTCGAACATGCCTGTAGCTGCGCGCGAGGCGAGTATCTATACGGGCATAACTATGGCTGAGTATTTCAGGGACATGGGCTATCACGTTGCGATAATGGCGGACTCTACTTCTAGATGGGCGGAGGCCCTTCGAGAAATCAGCGGTAGATTGGAAGAAATGCCAGCAGAAGAGGGCTATCCTGCTTATTTATCTTATCGCTTAGCAGAATTCTATGAAAGGGCAGGCTATGTAAAGACACTACATGGCTCGGAAGGCTCAATCACGATCATAGGCGCTGTTTCTCCTGCAGGAGGTGATTTTTCTGAGCCCGTAACAGAAAATACAAAGCGTTATGTCAATGCATTTCTAGCACTAGACAGAAAACTTGCCTACGCGAGACACTATCCTGCCATCAATTGGTTGACCAGCTATAGCGGTTATTTGAAGATGCTAAACGAATGGTATGCCGACAATGTCGGAGACGATGCCATTTCACTTCGGAACCAAATGATGGGATTGCTTCAAGAGGAAAGTAAATTGCTCGATATCGTACAACTGGTTGGTGAGGACGTTTTACCGGATTCACAGAGGGTTATCTTAGAGATTGCAAGGGTTGTCAAAACAGGCATCCTTCAACAAAATGCTTTTCATAAGGACGATTCCTTTGTACCTATGGAAAAGCAGTTCAGTATGCTCAGAACGGTATGGCATCTTTATGAAAGGGCAAATGGTTGCGCAGAGATTGGAATCCCGATATCTTTGATAAAAGATTCCGCGATTTTCGAGAAGGTCATAAAAATGAAGTATACGATTCCAAATGATAACTTGGGTGGGATTGATGAAATCGTCACCGAAATCGATACTTATTATGATGCTTTAATCGCGCAATACAGTTAGGTGGAAAAATGGTAAAAGAGTATTTAAAAATAGATAAAATTGAAGGCCCCCTCATATTCCTAAAAGGAATCAAGGAAGCCAGATATGGTGAAATCATAGAAATTAAAATGGAAAATGAGAATAGGATTGGCAAAATCATCAAAATCGATGAGAACTTAGTCGTTGCCCAAGTCTTTGAGGGTACATCCGGCCTAAGCACCGTCAATGCCTCTGTAAGATTCACTGGCGAGCAGATGACGCTCAATCTTTCCAAAGAAATTTTGGGACGCGTCTTTAATGGCCTTGGAAATCCTATCGACGGGGGTGGCCCAATCTATTCCAAAAACAATTACAACATCAATTCAAGGCCTATCAATCCAGTTGCTAGGCAGTATCCGCGAGACTACATTGAAACGGGTATCTCTTCTATAGATATCTTAAGTACGCTCATTAGAGGGCAAAAGCTGCCGATCTTTTCTGGGAACGGTTTGCCACATAAAGAACTCGCTGCTCAAATCGTCAGTCAAGCGAAAATATCCTCCGCACTTGATGAAAAATTTGCCATTTGCTTCGTCGCAATAGGTGTCACAAAAGACGAAGGCTCATATTTTGTTGAAAAATTTGAAGAAAGTGGTACACTCAACAATGTCGTCATGTACATGAATTATGCTGATGATCCTGTTACTGAACGCTTGAGTATACCTAAATGTGCGTTAACAGCTGCTGAATATCTGGCATTTGAAGAGGATATGCACATTCTCGTCGTCATGACGGATATGACGAATTATTGCGAAGCACTTCGAGAAATTGCATCGGCCAAAGAAGAAGTGCCAAGTAGAAAAGGATATCCAGGTTATTTATATTCCGACCTCGCTTTCATCTATGAAAGAGCCGGAATGCTTAAAAATAAAAAGGGTTCTATAACGTTTATTCCGATTTTGACTATGCCAAATGACGACATCACACATCCAATTCCAGACCTTACAGGCTATATTACCGAGGGACAGATTGTTTTGTCGCGCGATCTCGCTAACAAAGACTTAAATCCACCAATCAACGTTATGCCATCGTTGTCACGTTTAATGAAGGATGGTATCGGTGAGGGATTTACTCGTGCCGACCATCCGGATCTAGCCAATCAACTCTTTTCGTCGTTTTCTAAAGTACTTGACGTGCGTTCATTGGCACAAATAATTGGTGAATCAGATTTATCTGAAACGGATAAATTGTATATGGAATATGGTAAAATGTTTGAAAAAGTCTTTATCAATCAAGGGTTTTCAGAGAGACGAACGATTACTCAAAGTCTTGAACTTGGATGGAAAACGTTGTCGATTCTACCTCCAGAAGCGTTAGACAGACTGGACGAAGCGACGATTCTCAAATATCATAGGAGATGATACGATGGAGAAACTGACGCCCACCAAAGCCAATCTCATGAAATCAAAAGCGCTCTTGATATTTTCTAGACAGGGTTATCAACTCCTAGACAAAAAACGGAGTGTGCTGATACGTGAGATGATGATGATGATTGAAGAAGTAAAAAGCCTTCAACTCAAGATTGATGAAATTTTTGTTGAAGTATATGCAACGTTAAATCACGCGACTGTGACCATGGGTTCAAGTGCGGTCATGGAGACCGCTTTGTCCATTCCAGTTGATGAAAATATGACTATTTTGAACAAAAGTATTATGAACGTTGAAATACCAACAATCAAGTATGATGAAAAACCTCTCAAACCATATTACGGTTTTTATCGAACCAATTCGGCAATCGACTTAACTGTTGTTAAAATGAGAGAAGTACAATTGCTTGTCTACCACCTCGCCGAAGTGGAAAATGCCGTTTTTAGACTCGCAATAGAGATTAGACAAACGAGCAAGCGAGCTAACGCACTAGATAAGATTCAAATTCCTAAATATGTTGAAATGACAAAATGGATTGAAGAATCCCTTGAAGAAAAAGAGCGTGAAGACTTTTTTAGATTGAAGCGACTAAAGGGAAAGAAATTTTAATTAGGAGATTGCACACATGATAAGTACAAAAGATATGGTCATTATCATTTACGTTGAGGATCAAGAACGTTCAAAGACGTTTTATACAGAGCTCTTAGGAACAAACCCAGTTCTCGATGTCTTTGGTATGACTGAAATTCCTCTTACTGAAACCACGAGACTTGGCATTTTGCCTGGAGATGGCATTGTCGGTATATTGGAAGGCAATGTCGATAACCCGAATCAGAATACGGCTTATCCGAGATGCGAAATCTATTTATATGTAGATGATCCAGTTTATTATTACAATAGAGTCATCGAGCTTGGTGGCCGAGGCATAAGTGCAGCAAAGCATAGAAATTGGGGAGATTACGTCTCTTATTGTACCGATTTTGATGGCAATATCATCGCATTTGCTAAGATGAAATAAAAAGAGCGTGACTCAAAATGACAATTCATTTTGGGCCACGCTCTTTAAATCTTTAATGCTCAAAACTGTTCCAAAGTTCGCCATCAACATCGATGATAGACATCAGGTCTTCATAAGGGATTGAGAATTCTTGAAAACCTGCGGCATAAGCTGCAATGTCATAAGGATAGAAATAGATGATGAGTGCATCCTTCGTGATGATGAAGTTCGCATCCTCCGTCAGGCCTTTAAAACTTTCTGGAAATACCATTGTATTGCCGCTATCATAACTTTTTTGAATGGATTCAACGAGTATTGCATCAAGTGTTTCAATATAACGGCTATTTTCGACAAATAAATCCTTGAGCGCGTATAATTTGCCCGTTTTTATGTCGAATTGATAGTATTCGCGTATCGGCATGCCATGTGCAGCTCCAGTTGGATAGTCATAACCGCTTTTGTGTACGGTCAATAGGTCACTGTTTAGAGTCACATCAAATTGATCATCCACTGAAAGACCAACAAGTGATTCTTCAGTTCGGCTGTCAATGAAAAGCGACTTTAGATTTGCATTGATATCGGCCTGTACTTGTTCATCCTCGAGACCGATGATGCTCGGATAGACGATTAAAGCTGTACGATGAAGGCGTTCTTTGTTTTGCTTGATGGTGATGGCATCCGTAAGTTCATAGGTTTGATCTGCTTGCCATATAACGGTGTCAACTTCAGTTAAATAGGCGAGTTCGCCGTCTATATCGGCTTTGATTAAATCACCAGTAAAAGTCAAGGTGCCAATCCCAATGCGTTTCGGTAGAGTATCTACTCGCTTGCCGTCACGACCTATGAAGAAAGTTTCTGTGCCATCATTGGCAGAAGCATAGTCACCCTGATAGGGTTTAACATCATAATAGATGTAATCAGTCAATTTTTTACCATTTTGATCGAATATCGCTGACGGGGTATCAAGTACATCGTAAAATTCACCTTCTGGGTCTTTGACATCAAAGAAACCATTGCCTAGGTTTGTAATGCCATTATATTCCGCTGGAATAATCAATTGGCCATCAAGACTGACGACGCCAATTTTTGAACCATCTTGACTCGCACTTATGAAGAGTGCATAGCCATCTTTGACATCATATAGACCCGTAAATTCAGAACTGAGTTTGATTTCCTTTATTGTGGTGGCGCTTTTATCGATAACGGTCAACGCATCTGTTGTGTTTGAGACGATTGCTGTTCCGTCAGCTCTAAAAGGTGTTGCCATGAGAAAAGTTGGTTTTATTGCAACCGTGCCAGTTTTGTCAATGTAACCCATTTTATAGGTTGCCTGATCGATAAAGACCGCCATATCATTTTGAAAAGACTCGATCATGCCTTCATTTTGAAAGAGAACGTCACCAACTTGGTTTAGGACTTTATAAAAGTTTCCATCATAAACAATTGCCATGCCTTCGGAGAAATCACTACCAAAAATATATGTTGGTTCGATCACATAATTACCTGAACGATCGATGTAGCCATATTTTTTTTGTCCATCTACAAATTGATAGGCAAGGTATAAGTCCGCACCTGTATCAGAAGTGTCTGTTTGGGTCGTTTCAATCTCTGTTTCATTTTCAGCATCAACTTCGGATGAAGTAGGCGGTGTGTTTTTCTGAGTATTGCCACATCCGACAAGCGTCATGAGTAAGATGATTAGTAACCATACGATTGATCGTTTCTGTCGTTTCATGTTGTCCTCCATTGCTATATGCGATAAATATTTGCGTGCTCTATAGAATCGTACCATCTTTTGCTTTCACTGACTATTCATTTTATCGATTTGTCGATCATGGAATTTTCCCAATACGGCCATGGCAAACAAGGAACCAACAAAAGCCATCGTTATATCCTTATGTGTGTCCAAATAATCACCTTGTAAACCTAATACGACATCACCTGGAATATTCGTTATAATAGTCGCCAAGTATTCTAGTAGCTCATACATGGCGCTAACGCCCATGGCGACACTTAAAATGTAATAATAAAACATTTTGTTTCTCGTCATATTTTCTTTTCGAATAAAAACTTCTTTTGCCATCAATGAAGGTGTCAATCCTTGCATGAAGTGGCCAACGCGATCGAACTGATTGCGCTCAATGTAGAAAATGTCACCTAGCCATTCAAAGAGCGGATTTGCAGTATAGGTGTACTTCGCACCGATGAGTAGGATGATGACGTGAAAGCAAACAATAGCATAAACAAAGGTTGAAAATTGGAATTTAGGATAGACGTAAACAAGGCCAATTACGAGAGCTACTGCAGGGATTGACAGCAAAAACCAGGATTGCATGTCAAGAGGGTTGATGGCGGACCATACATAGATCAAGATGGAGATTGAAAGAAGGATGCTATGAATTTTGTTGGTTTCTGTCGTATTTTTAAGTTTGTACTTATTCTTAATCTTAAAATTATTATTAATATTAACCGCCTCCTTTGTATTATCTATATCCATATTGGGAATGGAATATCTAAATGTTAACAATTAAACGCATATTTTCTTTGGGTCTTATGCTACAATACGAAATATGGACTAACAATGGCGATATTGTTAAAGGCATGATGGATTAAAGTGTAATTGAAAAGGAGTTATTATGAAATTTGAAAAATCTGTTATAGATAATATCAAGACAAGAGTAAGTACTCGAACTTTTGACGAACGAGCGATTCAAGGCGAAACGCTCGAGAAAGAAATTTGAAGCGCATTTAGATCAAATCAATCTTTCAACGAAAATCAACGCACGCTTTATATTGGCACAAGGGATTGGAAGTGGCGAAAAAAAATTAGGCACTTATGGCGTTATTTCAGGTGCTCATACTTATATCATTGGATTGATCGATAAAACAGAAAAGGATGCCGCATCATTTGGGTATCATTTTGAGCAAATAGTACTTGCAGCCAATGACCTCGGCCTTCATACTTGTTGGTTGGGCGGCACTTTCAAGAAAAGTGATTTTGAAGCCAAATTGACGATGAATGAGGACGAACAAATCGCGATCATTTCACCACTTGGTTATAAAAAAGATAAACAGCGTATGCTTGAAACGGCGATGCGTGGATTAGTAGGTGCAAATAAAAGAAAGCCTTGGCAAGAGCTGTTCTTTGATGAAACGCTCGAAGTTGCTTTGGATGAAGTCAAAGCTAAGGTTTATGCCATCCCTATTGAAATGGTGCGTTTAGGACCTTCTGCTTCAAACAAGCAGCCTTGGCGTATTGTTAAACAGGCGGATATCTATCATTTTTATTTGAGTCGGACAAAAGGTTATGGTGCATTGGACTTCGATATGCAGCTCAACGACATTGGTATCGCAATGTGTCATTTTGAACTTGCTGCAATAGAACTCGGCTTAAAAGGCGGTTGGCATAAACAAAGTGCATTCGATTTGAAGAACGATTGGGTGTATGTTAACAGCTGGGTCAGTGACTCTCAATAATTTTAATAATTTAGCAATAGTCAATTAGAGTAGGCGGATGGAAAGATGATGATAAGCGGCAAAGCAATGGCGATCAATAGTGTTTTAAAACTGACAAAATTTAAGGACAACATAGATTTTTTTGAACCTAGACGGTCAAAAAAAGTTAAGTTGCCTCAATCACTTTATAAATTCAATATTATTGAAACCGTTCAAATTAAGGGGTGCAATGTCCATAACATTTTGCCCTTTGCAGAATCGACAAAACAACACGTCCTTTTTTTTCACGGTGGTGGTTATGTCCATGAACCCTCGCGCAATAATTTGGCGATGATTGAAAAGTTCATTGGACTTGCTAAATGTATGATCAGTTATGTAGAGTATCCCCTTAGTCCAGAATTCAATGTCAATGAAACCATTGAGATGGTCTTTGAAACGTATAAAGCACAGGTTGAAAAATTCCCCGATCATACTTTCATATTGATGGGTGATTCAGCTGGAGGTGGTTTGGCATTGGCATTGGCAATCCATATCAAACTGAATCAAATCAAGCAACC
>CAYLNI010000009.1:4266-6496 GCA_964384705.1 uncultured Fusibacter sp. | reverse complement strand
CTCTTCTCACCATGGCTTGACATAGGCTTAACCAATCCAGAAATCGAACTATATGAAGAGAGAGATTTTATGCTTAGCACAGAAACATTAAGGGAAGTAGGTAAACGCTATGCCTTTGATGTGCCGTTGGACGATTATAGAGTCTCTCCTATTTATGGCGACCTCAATGATCTAGGTGATATTCTCGTATTTTATGGCTCAGAAGAAATATTGAAACCAGATTGTGAAAAACTCATCAGTACAGTTGGTCTTAAAAACACGTTTGTCAAAGGGATTGAGTTTGAAGAAATGCAACATGACTGGGTTGTGCTTCCGATATTGGAGCAAGATCTTGCACTCGGAGACGTGATTGATTTCTTGTTATTGTAAAGGTCGATTGTAGGTAAAGATCGATTGTTGATAAAGATCGTTCAAACATAAAGTAAAGGGAAACTTTCAATAAGACTATTAGCAGTCAACTTGAATGTTTCCCTTTAATATTTTGTTGATTTAATGATCATTCATATTGCTTTTGATATCATCTACTTTATCTTTTGCCGTATCTTTAACATCATCTATTTTATTTTTTGCTTGATCTTTTAAATCATCCGCTTTATCTTTCAATTCACTGGTCTTATCTTTTAGATCGTCCATAATATCATCTGTCTTTTCTCTTGCATCTTTGACGACATCGTCCAATTTGTCTTTGAGATCTTCTGTCTTATCTTTTAAATCGCCCACTTTGTCTTTGGAGCCGTGTACTAATTTGTCGAATGTATCCTTTAAACTCATGTATATCCTCCTTATAATAATAAGTAAATTGACACTTGCTAAGTTACTTGACGTATTAAATTTACCCATATAGAGAGTCTTTACACAATTATGTGATTAAGTAGTGAAGTTGATGTGATTTATTACCTGCAATATGCTAAAATTGTATTATAAATTACTATTTTGGAGGTAAACCATGCGATTATTGATTCTATACGGAAGTAAGACCGGTACGACAGAGGAATGTGCAAACAAAATTAAGGCAACTCTTGAAACACGTCAAGATAATCCTACTATCGATATGTACAATCTTGCAAAACGTCCAAAGATTAATTTGGACGATTATGAAACCATCGTCATCGGTTCGCCAATCTATATGGGTCAAATCAGAAATTCGGTTAAGACATTTTTAGGCTTTAACATCGAAAAATTGATGCAGAAAAACTTGCATTTCTTTATATGTGGCTTAGCTCGTGGCGATGAAGGCGTAGAACTCTTTAAAAAGCAAGTGCCCACGACTTTATTCAGACATGCGAAGCAAGTCAAGCAATTAGGTGGTGACGTTCATGTGGACCGACTAGGATTTCTGTATAAATTCATCATGAAAAAGATTTTGGCTGAAAGCAAACCTGAACTCGGATTGCTCGATGATGCAATTGTTGACTTTGCCCATCGAATTGGCTAGATAATTTACCCCGTTATCGAGACTGAGGTGAGCCTTATGGATCAAAAGGAAAGCATCTTTGAACTGATTAAAGAAAAAACGACGACAGAAGCATTTGTTGAACGCGTTTTATCAAATCATGCCATGATTCCTGTTTTATTTGATGTGGTACACTCAGATAAAGGCACTCAGAAATTTTACTGTGAAAAAATCATAAGAAATTTGAGTGAACTTACGCCAGAGCTGATTTATCCTTATTTTAACGACGTTGTGAGAATGGTTGAGAGCGACAATAAATTTATAAAATGGGGTGGCATCATAACATTGACCAACCTATTATCTGAAGACCGTGATGCGAGATTTCGAGAAGTATTCGACACATTTTACAAGTTGATCGATTCAGAAGTGATGGTCACTGCTGTCAATGTTATCAATAACACTTGGAAAATCATCGAGTATTATCCCGAATTGGAAAAGCAAATCACAGAAAAATTGCTTGCGATTGAAAACAACAACTATATGCATAAGGGTAAGGTATCCTCCGAATGTAAGAACATCGTCCTTGGGGCGGTTATCAATTGCTTTGGAACATATTTCGACATCTCAGATAGAAAAGAAGAGATCATTGCCTTTGTGAAACGGCAGAAAAATAACAATCGGAAAAAAGTGGCAAAAGCTGCTTTGGATTTTTTGAAGGATAAATAGCAGCATCAGGGGTAACTAATATTTCAGGAAGTATTTATCGAAACAGAATAAAAAAGATGAGATGCCTTCTATAAAGGTATCTCATCTTTTTTCATATGGTGGAGACAGTGG
>CAYLNI010000009.1:679-4250 GCA_964384705.1 uncultured Fusibacter sp. | reverse complement strand
AGACAGTGGGACTCGAACCCACGACCCCTTGGCTGCCAGCCAAGTGCGCTCCCAGCTGCGCTATGCCCCCAAGACCTAAATCTATTGTATGATGTAATGCATGAAAAAGCAATGCTAATATAACTGAAAATCGTGTAGTTATGATTATAAATGGGTATGAATAAATATGTGTCAGAAAATGTTCGAAAATCAACTTGATATTTTTAGATTGTTAACAGGGAGGCAATATGTCAACGAGAAAAAAACTCGGAATTGATTTTGGAAATATCGATTCCATAACGAAACGTGAAGATCGAATCAAGTACATCAATTTCAAATTGGCATCTCTTGGTTTGCCAATCTACAGGCCCGTCGATGCATTGGATACTTCCAGTGCTGAACTCATTGATCTT
This sequence comes from uncultured Fusibacter sp., assembly GCA_964384705.1. Classification (GTDB taxonomy): domain Bacteria; phylum Bacillota; class Clostridia; order Peptostreptococcales; family Acidaminobacteraceae; genus Fusibacter_C. The sequence goes on along the minus strand of CAYLNI010000009.1, from coordinate 3,858 downwards.
TTGGACGATATCATAAAAGATTATAAAGAAAAGACGCGGATGGTTGATTTAGGCGAAATTGGCATCCATAAACGGATCAATCAGTTCTTTGAGAATTATTTTAAGGAAGTCAGTGTACCTCCGGAAGTAATAGAGGACCATTTCACACTTGACCACTATGGTTTGGCTAGAGAAATGTCATTGCCACCAGGTGCAAACACATATAGCAACGAATATATCAGCAGTTACCGTATCAAACAGGGCATTTTGAATAACCCTAAAAATGATAGACGTACAACAAAGGGGTCTTTTCATATCGTTGAGGGCGGCCTCGCTATTCCCTATGATAAGAAGGCCGTACCAAAAGACGTCTTTCTTAAACTATATGAGGCGGCTATAACGCCTCCGGAGGCACTTAACATACTACCTTTCACAGCAGACCAACCGAATCCTGCTAAGACGTTCGTATCATTGACAGTGAAACCTATCGTTTGTCCCAAAGTACCTGGTGTCATAGAAGAAAAGACAATGGAAGTTCTGTTCATCGCGCCAGGTAGCCTCGTTTCGAATTTGGACTTTCTTGAATCTGTATTTGGAAATTCTGGTGACTCTAGTTATCATAACAATGACTCTGGGCTTGACGTAGATGGATGGTCTGGGCACACGGGCTATATCTTACTCGCTCCGCATCTTAGCAAACTGAAGAAAATCGATTTGGGCTTGCCTCATTTTGATGAGGCGACTGAGAGACAGCGTCGTGATGGCATGTGCTATACAGATCCCAATGAGTATTATAATGAAGGACAAGCATTTAAACTCACTTGCAGAGACAAAAGCGGTGTTGCAGTGACACTCATTGCCGACAATTATTTTGGTTACTCAAAAAAAGAGATCAAAACGCAGATTAGTTTTGCTGCCAACCTATTTGGTGGGGTAGAAGAGGAACACGCAGGTGGAACCATAGTTCACCCACAGAAAAATGTTGGAGAAAATTATAACGGCAATGAGGATAAAAGTCTGTTAGGTTACACATTTGATGATGTTCTGAGCAGGTATGGCGCGCTTATGGACCTTCAAGCGGACCATTATGGCATCGATAAACTGAACCCTGAAGTGATCTATTTGCCTGAGACTATAGAAATCGATCTTCACAAAACGGAGATTAAATGGGACTATCAGGCAATCGAACGGAAATTGAAATTAAAGCCGAATATGTATTATGTCTTGCCAAATGGTGAAAGACTTCATATGGAGAAACATCCCGCTACACCTGCGTGGAAGCTTGTAAGCACGGAAGCTGAAGGCACTTTTTGCCATAAACCATGTACCGTATCAGGAGGTGGCAAATCCGAGATATCGAAATCAATCAACAATTCGATCATTTATGGCACGTATTATGTTTTTGATCTGGCAAAGGATCTCGACAATGTGGCAGAAATTTTTGCATATGATTACAGTAAAAGATGGAAGGACTATCCGAATCGTACGCGACCTTCCAGACCGATTCTCTCTAAAGATCGAACCTTAGGCTCTGTCATTAAGCTTTTATCACCATCGCCAGCATACTCAGATGTCTTTAACGCTTATCTGGAAGCCATTCCAAATCACGTTTTATCACTTGTTTTTATGGTGAAGCGTTTCTATCAACAGTCATGGGGTGATGATTGGCGCAAGCATTTTACGGTGGATATCATCAATGGGAAACCCGGTAACGAAATCAACTTTAACGGCAGGAAAATAAGGCCTAGTTTTCTGCGCGTCGGATTCGGTGAAGATGAATCTTGGCGAATTTTTAAACTACGAATCGATTTTATGCCAAGTGAAAAAATTCAGATGGAAGATGATGTTACAGCATCTGTTTTGTTGCCTGCCACTCAATTGAAACACTTAAGCCCAGAATATTCAAATGGTAGCTATAAGTTTGCCACAAATTGTGAATACCGATTCTTTCAACGGCCAGATGATGCCATCCATAAGGGGTATGACAAACGCGCTGAACTTGATTTATCAAGCAACAACTTGTTCGTGACTAATTTTGAACCACTTAAAAAGAATGATGTTATGGCAATTAAAGAGGATGTTATGGAATATATAGCCTATACCGATCCCGTCAAAGCGCATATTGATGCATTTCTCAAAGGAGACGATGTGTACTGTATCGTTTCATCAGAACCTCGAATTGTCGATGGAAAGCCGAGTAAGAATCCAAGATATCTCGAACACAGATCCGATTTCCTCGACCCGCTCAAAACGTATCTATCTGAGTTAGGCGTCAGACTCTCGAGAAAGATACCACTCGATCAACCCGTGCATCAGCCGGTCAACGCAATATTAGCTGGCCGTCGAAATAACCCGCCCGATATGGAAAATGGCAAAAAAATTCTGCCACTAAGTGTGTATAATCCAATTCATTATCAGGAATTGCCAGAGTTGTTCATGGACTTCATCAGCAGTTTAACAGGGAAGTCCCCGTCTACTACTGGTGCTGGCTCTGAAGGTGCACTCACTAAAGCGCCTTTCAATATGCTCTTGCCGATCTATGACTTGAACAATGCTTTGTTGTCGTACATTCTTGGCGATTACGTAGCGTTCACGACGCCAGCAGGCCATATTGGACCACATATGCGAGTGGATCATGACATCTCAATTCTCGTACCTGAACTTTGGTCGAGACTGGATGAAAGCGAACGCAATCCGACTCGATTAATTGAAGAAGGATCCTTTGAGAAGCTCGACGATTTTGAATATGAAGGTGTAATGATACCTGCAAGTCGTTTGGGTTATCGCATGACAAATGTATTCTCGTATAAATACCTAGGCAAAATATTTGATGAACCACAAAGTGTCTTCAGTGAGGAAATCTTAAAACCTGAAAAGCAAAGCCTAGAAGCCTTTGTCGATGGCATCCTCAACATAACATCTGGACATAAAAAAGCAGCACTCGATTATTTTAAGGACGGAAGCATAGACGCTGCTATTCCACCAATCAAAGCACTGCTTCATATCATGGTTGATGGTACATTTGAAGGCAATACGATTGAGTCTAAGACAATACGCGAGATGTTTTCTAAAGAAGTCGTACTCAGCAGTAATTGGTATAAAGAACGACTAAAAAACAAGCAACAGATCGACGTAGCGCTCATTCAGAGGAAAATAGCCAATTTGGAGGCATTTATCACCAATCCTATGAATAAGAGCAT
>CAYLNI010000009.1:0-660 GCA_964384705.1 uncultured Fusibacter sp. | reverse complement strand
TAAGAGAATTCAAATACGTTGAACGCCTTCAAGAAGCAGAAGAAACGTTGTTTTACTACCAGTCTGATGCTTATTTAAGTGCGCTATTTGGTACACTAGGAGCAGAATCAGTGGCACTATAAATCCTGTATGTGCATTTTATCAATTTCATCTTTTTGCAGTTTCTTCTGGTTGTTTCTAATAATAGCGTATATGACGAAATGTATGTCAGCAGGAATCATATACAGAATAAATGCAAAGATCACGGGTGCTATGTTGCCATCATATATTGTCGTAAACGTTGCAAAAAAGAAAGCGGCTACAGTGAAGAATAGTGGTAGGAACAGTCCTGGAATTGGTGAACGGCGGTTTGAGAGTTGAACTTGTAGTACAAATGACAAGATGAGTAATATCGCTGAGATGAACACGAAGATGATCGCTCTACTATTAAACATTTGATGCCTCCTTTTTATCTCTCTTATATTCTGAAATCAACAGCTTGGCCGTGTCGAAATCTATTTTTTCGTCAACGGCCAATTTTTTTATCAATGACACATAAGGTTCATTGGACTGATCATCGCTGATCTTGATTTTTTGAATCAGGCGATCGAGTCTGAGTCTGACCGTTGGGTAAGTGACGCCATAAGAAGTGGCAATCTCTTTTAATGAACCAGATGAAAT
>CAYLNI010000008.1:44635-45792 GCA_964384705.1 uncultured Fusibacter sp. | reverse complement strand
AACGCCTACGCAATGTATACCTATAACACATTGTACGATTCGCTTAACGATTTAAGCGTATATAAATCCGAGAAAATTGAGGGTATAGAAGATGTCTATAAACTGTCTGGTGATATTGATTCAATTATCATCAATGCACATTACTTAGAAAAAAATATCAGCAATTTAAAATTTGTAAATGTCGAAGCGACGGAGCTTAGACTCAATATAGTTAAATTGAAAATTTCACTTGTTGAGTTTTCAGATTATATTCGTAGATTATCCTCAAAATCAGACATAAAGAAAGTTGAGAGCAACATTGAGGTTTATAATTCGCTTGTCGACAATTTAGTTGCGCTTTCACTGCAGCAACACAATATGTCCGCTTTGTATCGTAACAATTTAAATGTGCTAACCCATGAATTGCATTTTGATGAAAAAGATGGAGATGCAATTGCAGATATTATCCTTGAGGTCGAAAGAATAATAACAGAGATGATTGGAGCACAGACATAATACCAACACTATGGATGTATATCGAATTATTTCATTTAGAGACATTAATAACAAAGGGATATAATCATACGGGCATCTCTTAACACGCCATTCCCCTCACAGAAGCGGCTAGAATGGCTGAACGTTGTGAAAATAGTAAAGGAGCAAACAATATGAAAAATTCAGATAAAGACTTTTTAGACTCGTTGGATTTAATTGACCAAGAAATGGAAGAACATATTCCATATGTTCTTCAAGATTTATGGGAACTTGGAAGTATTCCTGAGTATATCTACCTGTTAATTGACAAACATGTTGATAAAAAAGGAACAAGTAAAATCATTGATTTTGGTTGCGGTAAAGGTGCTGTCTTGATTTATTTAGCAAAAAGAATGGATTTTCAAGGACTAGGAGTTGATATTGTACCGGAATTTATCAAATCTGCAAATCAACATGCTATTGAAAATTCAGTTAATAATCAAATTGATTTTAAAACAGGTGACATCTTAAAATATATAGACAAAGAAGAAAAACATGATGTTGTAATTTACGGTTATGATTCAGGAATTCTTGGTGATGTAAAGGAGACAATTCTACAATTGGGAAACTGTATACAAGATTCTGGCTATTTAATTTTGGAAATAGCCTTTACGGCGGGCTCAAAAAATAGAATTGAGGGATTA
>CAYLNI010000008.1:39762-44605 GCA_964384705.1 uncultured Fusibacter sp. | reverse complement strand
GGGAGCCTAAATATACTTTTAAGACACTGGTAAAAGAAATGGTCGAGTTCTATCTGGAGAATGAGCAGAACAACAAATTTATAAACAACAGGGTTCAAGAATTGATAGTCAAATATCCAGCAAAAAAACAGATTTTCGAACAGTATATGGACAATCAGATAAAGGAATGCAAACTAATTGAACACGAGATGATTTGTTCAACTTGGATATTGAAAAAATAACTACTTCGCACAAAACAAAATATAAAACAAGAGTTTAAGAGGAGATGATTGTTAAGTTGAAATTAAAATTTGTTTTTGGGATGTTAGTTTTAGCAGTTCTATTAATTATTATACTAATAATTAATTACCCATCAAATGAAACAGATTACTTAAATATCACAAATGCTAGACCAAACGAATTGTTTGTAGATGACAAATTAACTTCGATCGGAGTTATTAACGCGTTTTTTAATGCACTTATTAATGGCGATGTTGAAAAATTAAATGAACAATTTGTTCGAAATTATTTTAAGAACACTGATCTTAAAAATGGATATTCAGAATTTTCAAATCAAATAATAACGGATATTCATGCGAAGTTGTTGGATAAATCAACTGATAATGATAAGTTTTATGAAGTTGTATTTACAATAATCGACAATTCTGCGCCTCCATTTATTATCGCTGGATCTGGTGAAAAAACATATTTTTTTAACATCATATTGGAAAATGAAGAGTGGAAGATTAAAGGCATAGCAACAAGTCCATGATCAAAAGAAAATAGGAAATCAGCGATTGGGGTGTTCAAATATGAAAGAAAATAATATTAGAGAAATTACTGTAAATGATTATCACGATATTTATTTGCTTAATCAAGACTTTAACTCTAATCTGAATGTCTTTTCCGAAGAGAGAGTAAAGGGGAAAATAGAAATCATTATAAAGAAAACTAATGATATCATCTTTGTATACGAACAAAACAACCAAGTAATTGGATATATACATGGAAGCCCTTATGAATTACTTTTTTCGGACTCATTAGTTAACGTTTTAGGACTTGTAGTTAAAGATAGTTATAGAAATCTAGGGATAGGCAGCATGTTGATTGATCGTCTTGAACAGTGGGGAAAGGTCAATGGATTTTCAGGAATGAAACTGTTATCCCACCCAAGTCGAATACATGCCCACAGGTTCTATGAACGACACGGCTATATTTATACAAAGGATCAAAAAAATTTTATTAAAACATTTGAGGACTAAACTAATATCTCAATCGAATATCTACTACTTTATGCGGTGTAGGTTTTATTGCATTAGGTCTTAGTAAATCAAAAATTGGAAAATAATTATAAAATCCCATGTAAATAAAAGTAGTCATTAAATTTATTTGATAAGAGGTGTTAATAAGTGATTTCATATAAGAAAATTGATGCATCATACTTTGATAAATATGCCGAAATTCCTATGATTGTTCATGTAAAAAGCATATTCAAATTAGAGAAGATTAATAATGGATTAGGCGGAATTTTGTTAAAAGAAACCCAAGTTAAGGAGTACATAAAGGATTTAGGCGTATATGAGCAACCAACTAAATATGCGGATGAATTTGATATAGCGAATTGGGCATTCATTATGGCATTTGATAATGAGTTGCCAATAGGGGCGGTTACTATTGCCTCAAAAACTAAAGAAGTGAACATGCTTGATGGTAGAGATGACTTGAGTGTTTTATGGGATATAAGAGTTGATGATAGATACAAACAACAGGGAGTGGGCACAAAGCTATTTGATTTGGCGGTTGAATGGTCTAAATCAAATGGATTTATTCAAATGAAAATAGAGTGTCAAAATAATAATGTTCCGGCATGTAAATTTTATCATAAACAAGGTGCAGTATTAGGCAAGATAGATGAATATGCTTATTATAAAGATATTGATATAAAAGATGAAGTTCAACTTATATGGTATTTAGAGTTAAAAAAGTAGGTTCGGTTAGTAAAAACTCAGGAAAACACAATAACGAAAGGAAACAAAAATGGCCTCAAGAATAATGCATTATTGTGTAGCAAAGAGAATTTTGGAAACAACACAAATTGATAATCCAAATGAATTTCATATAGGAAATTTGGCGCCTGATTTGTCTAGATTGGGAAATGGTAATTATGAAAAAGCGCATTTTGGCCATTCTGTAGAATCATTAAGAGGAATTAACTATCAAAAGTATCTTGATAAATACTATAATGACAAAAATTTTAGCGATTATAAATACGGTTATTTTGTACATTTATTAACGGATGCAATTTGGCTGAAAGAAATCCAAGATAGACATATTAGGAGTCATGAAGACAAAGAAAGATTATATCCTCTTGGCTATAAAGATATGTATATGCTGAATCCAATCTTGATTGAAAAATTCAGATTGGAAAAGTTCAATTTTATTGAAATAAGAAATGAAATTGATGAAGTAGATCTAACATGGTTTAAAGAAATATCAAAGAACTTAAATGAAGATTTCTCAATAAAATCTATTGGGACTGAAACGCAAGTATACCCATTGAACAGTGTTATAAATTTCATTGAAGAATCTGCCAATAAATGTTCAAAAGCCATCACTCAATTGAGAAGTGGTGTCGAAATAATAAATCCAACTGTATACTATGTTGAAAAGTAAGTTTACTTCATCATAGAACGGATCGAGACTGGTGGGGATTGCCTGGAGGTGCGATGGAATTAAAAGAAAGTTTAGAAGATACTGCGAGACGTGAGGTGTTAGAAGAAGTAAATTTAGTCTGTGGGAAATTAAATTTATTAAATGTCTATTCAGGTCCAGAATTATATTATCAATATCCGGATGGAAATGAAGTTTATAATGTGACAGTAGCATTTACTTGCAATGATTTCCATGGCGAAATAGTGGTTGAGAAAACTGAAGGTAGAAATGCGAAATTCTATAACATAGATGAATTACCAACGAACTTGAGCCATACAATAAAGCCGATTTTGGAAGAATATATCATAAGAAGAAAAGATCTTAAAGTCAAGGAGAGGACATAAATGAAAACGAATCTTGGACATATAAGAGTAAATGTAAGTGACATTCAAAAATCACTTAATTGGTATGAAGAAGTTTTAGGATTTATTGTCGATGGAAGTTGGCCAAGTGAAAACCCAAAATATTATGATTTTGTATCTGAAAGTGGTGCGACATTTGCCATTATGGAAGTTGAAAGTGCAAAATCATATGGAAGAATAAACTTTAATGTAGAAGATGTTGATGCTTTATGGCATAGGCTTAAGGACAAGGTGGATATATTAGAACCTTTATTTGACACACCTTGGGGAACAAGAAAATTTACTATACTTGATTTGGATGGCAATGAATTAGGATTTGGAGGTTAATTCGATGATAAAGCAATCCCCATCACTAAAGCGACGGGAACGGCTAAATGTTATGTGCCTTAATTAAAAAAATAAAAAATGAGCTTATTGGAGAAAAGTAATATGTTCAGTTTTGTGAAAGGACTATTAGGAATTAGATCAGTTTCTAGCCCAATCTGTAACAACGACCGGAAATCAAAGTGGATAACTGATATTGAATTCATTGAGACAGAACTACCCAAAAGACATAAGAACCTTTTTTGTAAAGTGAACAAGAATGATTTTTATAGAGAGATTACTGAAATCAAAGAAAATATTGAAAGCTTCACAGATAATGAAATAATTGTATCTCTCATGAAAATCATCGCTAGTGTACAGGATGGTCACACAAAATTGCTTCTTAATAAGGATATAAAGTATCCTTTTGAATTTTTCTACTTCGACGATGGAATATTTTTGACTAAATCATTGGAAACTCACAGTGTTTACATAGGAAGCAAGTTGACCCATATTAATAATAAATCAATTGAAGATATTTTAAAAAACATTCAAAAATGTGTTAGTTATGATAATCACCAACAATTCAAAAATAGAATTGTTAAGTATCTTTGTGTTCCAGAAATATTGAATGGTTTAGGCATTATTGAAGATTATAGAGCTTCATTTACGTTTCAAACTCAGTTTGGCAAATACATTGATTTAGTAAGTGACCCGTGCGATGAAAAAGAGTCTGGCTTAGTAGAAAAAAAAGAAAAAAGTGGTAAAGTTATGTTACATTTATTATATAAATATAAAAATTATTGGTATGACTTTGATGAAACTGATGGCATTCTGTATTTTCAATATAATTCATGCGTAAACGCACAAGATATTTCCTTTAGAAAGTTTAATTTGGAGATGTTTCAATTCATTGATAAACATACTATAAAAAAATTAGTCGTTGATATGCGTCATAATGGTGGGGGAAATTCCATGATACTAAACCCCTTTTTTAAAGCCTTGAAAAAACGACCGCATCTAAACAAATCCAAAACGCTTTATGTAATTATTGGTCGTGAGACTTTTTCATCTGCACTATTAAATGCAATTAACTTTATGAAGAAGACTAATGCTACATTAGTAGGAGAACCGACAGGAGGTAAACCGAATCATTTTGGCGAAATTATGTATTTGAACCTTTCGAATACTAATCTCGAAATTATGTATTCTACTCAATATTTCAAGAATATTAATGAGGAGTTAGATTATATTGAACCGAATATACCAATTTGTTTAAACTCTGTTGATTACTTAAACAATGTGGATAGAGCTTTACAAGAAATTAATGATGAGCTAAAAATAATGATTTAAAAGATAATTACTTACAGCACATAACAAGCTCTTTCGGCAACAAGGCGTGGGGATGGGGAAGAGCAACAAGTTAGTTCCCGAACAAACCAAAGAAGAATGAAATATAGAATCTAAGGAGCAAATTAATGCCTATA
>CAYLNI010000008.1:37568-39736 GCA_964384705.1 uncultured Fusibacter sp. | reverse complement strand
AGCAGATTAATTATTCGAAGTACAAAAAAAGAAGAAGCTGAGTTTTGTATTAATATTTGGCTAGATGATGAAATGGGTCAATATTTATCAGATCCTCCACGCGAGAAGGCTGGTGATATTTATAATTCTTGGAAAAAAAGTGTTGAGATCTATGATGGTTGTTACTATTTAATAGCGATATCGAGAGAAACAGGAAAATATATAGGGACATGTAGTTTAGTTCCAAATGAAGATTTTAATGTGTGGGACATAGGTTATTGTGTACATAAGGAATATTGGAAACAAGGATATGCGACGGAAATTATACAATCTTTAATTGAATACTGTTCTGTAAAGGGCGGAGTAAAAATGACGGCATCAGTTGCTAAGAATAATATAGGTTCAAACAAAGTTTTGAATAACCTTGGTTTCAGCATCGAAAAAGGAGGTCGTTTTAAAAAAAGTGGCACAGAGATCTATTTTGATGAATTAATTTATAGCTATAAGCTAATCTAATGAGGAAATGAAATTTTCACTTTAAAGAAGTATTATGGAATCGCTTAACACGCTATATCCATCAATGAGGTGACAGGAACGGCTGATTTTTAGATGGATTTGTTGCAATTTTGAGTAGAGGAGGTCTATGAAAATGAAAATAAGAGAAGCAAGAATAGAAGATTATGAGTCTCTGTTGCCATTATTTCGACAGGTCCATGAGTTACATGTGTTTGAACGTCCTGATGTATACAAAGAAAATCCGAGTCCTGTGGAGCGCGATTTTTATTTGAACCAGATAGTTGATAGCAAACAACATATTTTTGTAGCTTATAGAGGAGTAGATATTTATGCAGTTGTGGTTAGAGAGGAAGAAGTTACGGCTAATTCATTTGTGAAAGCAAGGAAGATATTATATGTTAACAGTTTATGTGTTGCAGAAGAACAAAGAGGAAATGGTCTTGGAAAGTTGATGATGGAATTTGTTCTGGATTACGGAAGAAAGTTAAATGTAGATAGTATTGAATTAGGAGTCTCTGAGAGTAACCAATCCGCGGTACAATTTTATAATTCAATAGGATTAAAGACAAAAAGTAGAAGAATGGAATTTAGATTATTCGAAGAAAACAAGGGGTAATCTGATGAATAAACCAAAAGCAATTTTGTTTGATCTAGGAGATACAATAATACAATATAGTGATTTTAACCCTTCAAGAGGTAATAAAGAATTACTTAAATATTGCAAACACGCCAATTCAGATTTAGAAAATGAAATTGATTCTCTTGGTATAGAACTATCTAAATATATAAACTTAAAACGTGATGAAACGAATCTAGAACATTCATGTCAGAGTTTTCAACGGCTGCTATTCTCATTAATAAATGTTGAACTCGACTTAACACCATTAGAAATGGAGCTAATATTTAACAAACATGCTTTTACTAGAAGAATAATGCATGGCTTTATAGAATTTTTAGATTTCCTACGCGAAAAAGACATTAGAATCGCAATATTGAGTAATTCAAGTTTTTCAGGAAAAGCATTAGAAGTTGAGATACACGAGTTATCTATACCACATAACTTTGAATTTATAGTATCGACTTCAGAATATTGTTTGAGAAAGCCAGATCCAAGAATTTTCAAAGTATGTCTAAATAAACTTAATCTTGAAAAAGATGAAGTATGGTACGTTGGGAATAAGTTGGAATATGATATCTTAGGTGCCAACAATGCTGGAATGAAAGCAATATGGTTGAATATGTTAAATGAAGAAAATGTATATGATTATGATTGCAAAATAGTCAGAAATTACAAGGAGCTTGAAGAAATAATTGAACTGTGTGGCATCGATTAACTCGCATTCTCATCATTGCTGTGGATAAAACGGTAAAAAAGTTAGACGAAACTTAAGGAGACAAAAGTGAGAATATTGTATTGTACTGATTCCCAAATGTTAGAAACTGTAGAAAAGAAATTAGCGAATCTTCCATTAATTAATATTGAGATTAACGGTCACAGAATACCAATGGTATTCGATACTGGCGCTTCAATGACGATAATAAATGAATCGACATTAAAGATATCAAGTATTAGCAGTGAAGGAAAAGAAGTTGTTGGCGCTGGAAATTTAGGTGCAAAAATTAAAAGTAATACTAAAATTATCGAAGAATTGAGAATTGGTAAAATTGTAATT
>CAYLNI010000008.1:34468-37536 GCA_964384705.1 uncultured Fusibacter sp. | reverse complement strand
AGAAGACTCAACATTGGATTTTGGTGTTGATGAAGACGGCCATGATTTGAAAATTGATGGATTCTTAGGCTGGGATGTAATTCAGAATTTTACTTGGAAGGTAAACCGAATAAATAATGAAATTGAAGTCTCTACTTCGGAACGATCAGAAAATGATAAAAATTTATTCTGGGACAATATGCCAATTGTACCAGTTAGAATAGACCATGAAGAGTTATATTTTGGTTTTGATACTGGTAACACTGAGAGTATACTTGGATCAAACTTCAATGCCAATTTAAGAAAAACACATCACGAAAAAGAACTGATTGTTGGAATTGATGGCAGAGCTGAAATTGAAATTGAAAAATTGGATGCATTAAATTTGTATGTGTGTGGCTGTGAAATTCAATTAAAAAACCTAACAATGTTAGATAGAGATGTATTTCCTACAACTAAATATGAAGTACAAGGATTACTTGCAGCAGATTTGATTGAAAACAAAGTTCTCTGGCTAGACTTTAAAAACAATAAAATTTTAATTGAGTAAACGCTATTCCCATCACCAAGTAAAAAAGTAAAGGAGAATCTCAATGAATACTAAAACAAAAATCATGATTGTTTACATATTTACATTTATTTTGATTATGTCAAATATTCCAATATTTAAAGAAACGACAATAATAGAGTATCTTTTAATGAACATAGGAATCAACGAATTTCATTCTAATGGTGAGACTGGATTTTATTATCCAACAATTGCGATGCTAGTGATTGGAGTTTGTTTATGGATATTTCTACTGAAATTGGCTCCTAAAAGCAAGTTTTCAAAAGACTACTTTTATTATTGTTTCGGAATGATGTTTTTAGGTGCAATTGTAAACAATGTAAATTAGTAAGTTTATTGATTGATTTAGTTACAAATGAAACAAGTATATTAAATGAATGATTGCGTAATTCAGGAGATGATCTTATGAATTTTGAGAAAGCAGCAAATTTTATTTGGAAACATGGAAGGCTTTTGGAAAGAAGAATTTTTGAATATTGCTTCCTTCAGGGTTCTAAAGAAAATATATTAGCTTCACTTAAGGCGTACCAAAACGATGATGGCGGTTTCGGAAATGCATTGGAACCGGACTTACGTGCACCTGAAAGTCAGCCTCTTCATATGGAATTTGCTCTTTGGACTTTGTACGATTGCAATATCAAGGATTTAGAAATATCTTTCAATGCATGTGAATATATTTCTAAACATGCGGATCTCATTAATGGGATTCCTACAATTTTTGAGTCGTCGATAAACTATCCTCACGCCAGTCACTGGGATAATCCATTTTCAACGCAACCCTCGCTCGACAGACTGACTGGATTGGTAGGTCTGCTTAAGTGGCAAGGTATAATCCATCCCTGGCTCGATTCAGCAGTTGATGTTAGCCTAAAAAATATGATGAATAAGCGAAATGATGATGCGCACACAATCTTGACTTCATTTTGTCTACTTGAAAGTCTTCCTCAAACTGATCAAATAACGCAGCTGTTTGACAAATTATCAAAGGAACTCTTTACTACTGCTAAATTTTTACGAATCGATGCATACTCTCAGAATTATGGTCTTTCACCATTAGAATTTGCCCCATCACCTTCGTCTTATTGCAATAGGATCTTCTCAAAAGATACTATTACTGAACATCTGAAGGTACTTATGTCGCAACAGTGTGACGATGGAGGATGGCAGATTAGCTGGGAGCCTCCAAGTGAGACCGCGAAATTAGAATGGAGAGCCCGTTTGACTCTTAAAAACTTGATGGTGCTCGAGCGGTATAAAGAAATAATTAATTGAAAACTAAATACAGACAGAATGAGGAAAATTATGAAGACATCATCTCAAACAACTTTATTTAACATGTGCATGATTGTTGATAAAGGAAAAAATAAAGTGCTAGTTCAAGATAAAATAAATTCAGACTGGACAGGGATTACTTTTCCTGGAGGGAAAACTGAATATGGTGAAAGTATTATAAATTCAACGGTAAGAGAAATAAAAGAAGAAACTGGATTAGATATTTCCGAGCTGAAAATTAGTGGAATGATTCATTGGTACAATACGGAAAATCATGATCGTTGGATTATTTATTTATTCAAAACTGATGTGTTTCAAGGTGAGTTAATTGAAGAAACTGAAGAGGGAAAAGTATTTTGGATTCCTATTGAAGAATTAGAAAATCACAAATTAGCTCCTAATATGGATACTTACTTAAAGTTGTTTTTTAATGATAATTTTCAAGAAGCATATGCAACTTGGAGTGATAATCATGAAAGTGGCTTAGAGTTATATTAAATAATATTATCGATTCCACAAAAAATAAAGTTCATAACAGCTCATTTTCATTTAACGCACCATTTCCGTCACTGATGCATCTATAATAGCTGAACGTTAGAGGACATGATAAAGGGGGAACATCGATTGAGCAATAATAAAAGCATATACAATAGACCGGATATATACGATATCTTATTTACTGATAATATGACTGAGTTATTGAAAAGTCATTATGAAACTGTATTAAAAGACAAGAAAATCGCAACTATTCATGACTGCAGTTACGGAACGGGTAATCTTACAAAAATACTTTCGAAGATGGGTTACATAGTCTCTGGATCAGATATTAGCAAAGAGATGCTAGTACAAGCAAACGAGAAAAATAAAAATGAAAATTTAGATATAAAATTAACTCAAAGTGATTTTAGAAATTTGACAGATCAGATAAATGGTAAGTTCGATTGTGTTATGAGTACAGGTAACTCGCTACCACATGTAAATAATGAAGATGTAAAGATAACTTTAAGCCAGATGGCGCAATTAATAAATGAAGATGGTTATATCTATATTGACACAAGAAATTGGGATCGGATTCTAAATACTAACAATAGGTTCAATTATTATCAACCAATGATCAAAGAACACGAACGTATTAATGCAATGCAAGTTTGGGACTATAATGCAAATGGAACAGTTACATTTAACATATTATACGCATTTGAGAAAGAGAACAGAATATTTAAGCGAGAAGAGTTTTCTGAAATATATT
>CAYLNI010000008.1:27726-34447 GCA_964384705.1 uncultured Fusibacter sp. | reverse complement strand
AAATATATTATCCAGTCAGAAAAGAATTTCTACTTGAAGAATTAAAAAAAATTGGATTTAAAGAGTTAGTGCTGTATAGTTTCATTCATCATCAAGTAACAAATTTTGATGATATGGAATGGTACGTGATAATTGGGAAAAAATAAATCACTTCATTAACACGCTGCCAAGCTACTCTAAGGACAAAATACAATTTCGGAGGCACTATGCAAAATTCGGAAATATACGCGTTGTTTGCAAAAAGGAAAAAAAGGCAAAACTGGATAAGTGCTCTGATAGTCATCATCATTATCGGGATGGTTCCTTTTAGAAACTTTGCCAGTTCTGTGCCTATGCCATACCAAAGTATACTAGTGTGGGGAGCTACCATTTTTATCATATCACTCATCGTCTTCAGTATAGTTAACTGGCGTTGCCCTAACTGCGGAATGTGGTTTGGTCGAGAGACTAATATGGTCTTTTGTAAGCATTGCGGTATTAGATTAAAGGAATTTTACGATTAATAGTAAGAATGGATGCGACTAATATTAAAATGCGGCAAATTATCATAAATGGCTACGATTCGGAATCTAAACAAGTGCTGGAATATGAAGAAATATTGAAAGGAAATTAAAATGGCAAACACGTTTTCTAGAGCGATACTATTGATTATGGTCCTACTGGCACTGCTTAGCGGATGTAGTGTAAAGCAAAATAGCATGACCGTCGATGGAAGGACGGTGACTCTGAACCTAGAGAATCGTGAGATTATGATGGATGATCAGGTGTATCGCTATGTCATCGATGATGCGCAAATTGAGATAGAGTACCCGAATGGGATGAAATTTAGACGGGTTTATGATGCCAATGGTACCGCGGATGACTGGTATAAAACCCCTCAAACGGTTGATGATGCCTATTTGGAAAAGATGGGTTATCTCAAACCAAATGTACTGGTCAATCATGTGATCCGATTCTCACCTGAATCAGAGGCTAATCGAAAGGATTCACCATCGGCACTAGGTGTTTTTCTCGTGGCATTAGGCATATTGAATGTCATATTTCCGCGATGGTTTTGGGATATCCAATACGGCTGGCGTTATAAAAATGTAGAACCATCTGATATAGCGATTAGTGTTCAAAGGCTTGGTGGCATCGTCGTTATCATCGTCGGGTTTATACTGATGTTATAGTCAATTTTGAAATGGAGGTATGTGATGAATTCTCTGAAGAAATGGTTGATGTTGTTGTTGATCGTGATAACATTATTGGTCACAGGCTGTGTAGTAAAAGAGAATGGCGATGATACATCGCTTGAACCTACAGGACCAGATATATTCACAAGTGAACCAGACACAGAAGGAACGACTGCAGTGGATACAACAGCTTTTGTCGATGATGCGTTAATCGGACGCGTCAAAGACCTCATTAAAACACAGTTCGTTTGGTTTGAGTATGATCATCTAGAGATTATCGAAGCGTTTAATGACCATTTTTACATGATCAAGACCGAAAGGGAAACCTTTGCAGACGGGTACTTGGTCTATGATTCGCGAGAACAAAAGATTTTTCTGATGCCTCTCGGCATAGGATATGCATCTTCATACGATATCGTGGATGAGAGTACAATCATTTTTCAAATGACAGGTGAAAATAGTGAATCCAATTACCATGACGTGCCTTATGCTTTGATGTGCTTTAAAGTTGTTAATGCACAGAGTGTCGTAGAATATACCTCAGTTAAGAGTAAAAAAATAGTCCCTTTAGAGGAGACCATTGATTTTGGCGGTAAAAGCGACCATGTGTTGTCATTAATAATTTTGACACTAAATGGCATCCAGTTAGGCTTTTCACCTCAAAATTCAGATGACGCCTATTATTATGCGGATTACACCATACCACCTTATACGCAGACAACCTATAATACGGCTGATCATAGCTTCACGCTTCACCTTAAGGATACCATTATTGGTAACGAACTCGTCACAGGTAAACAAGCTGTTGCCGCTGATAATCAGTACATCGAAGCCCTGGATATCACTCAAAATGGTGAAGACATATACCTAAAGATTAAGTTCAAAAGTCACGAGGACTATAAGCAACTGAAGTCATATTCTGTTGAAATCGTTAATACGCTAAATTATCCTGCAGGTGTGAACTTCAGCTTCTATAACGAAAGCCCATTCCAATAATGAAGACATTAACATTGAAGTCAAAATTGACGGAGAATAATCATGAGCAAATATAAATATATCTATCTTGGAAGTTTTGTACTAATTTTATTTGTCATATATGGCATATTCACAACAGGCATCTCAATACACGAAGAATTTCCCGCAGTAAAATATAGGCTTGGGGAAGAAGGTGTAATTGAGAATATTACGATTAAAATTGATGGTACATATAAGCGACATTTATTTTCGGATGATATATTCTCTGGCTCAATTTATATTGAAGGGTATGATTTTACTAATGCTAAATCAGGTTTTTCAAATTTAAAGAGCACTTTAGCTGATATCCATATTGATAGTAAAGGATACGGTAGGTATGACTATGTCAAGATGAACTCGAATAGTAACTTGGAATATCTATTTCAAGGAGAGATATTTGTAAAAGATAAGTTTTCTATGATAACAATGACAATAGAAGAAGAAAAGTCTTCTGAAAATCCTAAAGGTGGTTGGAATAGTGCTAATGGTATATTGATATCAGGACCAGCTGAAACGCGAAAAGAGGCATTGACAATAGCGAATTTACTGATGAAAGATCTGTATTTACAATTTAAATAATCAAAGTCAAATACAATCAATCATTTCAGATTTGGAGGGATTTATGGATAGAGATAGAATCTACAACAAGAGAGCTTTTGTATATGGAATAATTGTTATGTTGATAGCAAGTGTTACTATGTTAAAGTTACCTCATCAAGGTAAAACTATTTCTGAGTTTATTATTCCAGTGATCAGATTGAATCATAGTGCACTGCACCTTAGTGGACTTATTCCGTTAGCGTTAGTGATATTGAGTAGCTTTCTATTTGTGAAGAGTGGACGATTAAAGAATCAATTTTTAGTTGGGTTGTTTCTACTATTTTTAGCATTGCCTCTTATTGGTAAAGGATTAGACTTATTGAAGATACCAATTTATATGATGAGTGATGGCGTGAAAGGTGTTGAACTAAACGAGTCTGACCTGAATATTCATGGTGAGAACGGAGTAATAAATATAGATTTCAAGGCAGAAGTTATGAGTTACATTGATGATGATTCACATATTTCAGTATATGTTGAACTTCCAGAAGTAATCCATGAATTTATAGAAGAAGATGTTATTCTTGTATATGAAGGTGATGTATTAGATATGGGGGATAGATTTAGAATTCAATATTCCGGTATCTTGAATATAGCAGATGGTTATTATGATGAGGATTTGTTTGATGCAGAGTATTATTGGGAAGATTATAAGGTTATCTTTAAAGATAATGAACAAAGTTTTACCATGAAGGTGAATTATGGTTTATTCTAGTGTATTGGAGTAGGGGCAATGAGTGCGTCAGCTAACGCTTGACAAAACGGAGGAGAAAAATGATGAGAAAAAATGTCCAGGTTTATATTGTTAGTTCCAATGATCGCAAATTGTTAATGCTAAAAAGAACTGAGATAAAATCGGGATATTGGCAACCTGTTTGTGGTGGTATAGAAAACGGAGAATCGGCATATGAAGCTGCTATCAGAGAAGTCAATGAAGAAACTGGAATAACTAATTATGAACGCATTGAACATTTACCATTTCGATTTGAATACCAAGAACCAAAAGATGGTGTTCTTATGGATATGGAAGATTGTTGTTACCTCATGGTTATCAAATCTCAATGCGAAATCAAATTATCTATAGAGCATGAAAAATATGAATGGATTGATATGGATGATGTTTCGAAATTAACAGATTGGATGCCTATAGTCAGTGTCTGTGAGTATTTGACTAGAGAGTATAGCGTTTGAAACTTTGAAAAGGTGGACGGCAATGAAGAGAGCAATAAAAATTATAGTAGTTTTATGTGTCGTTATACTTATTTTTACATATATAAATCATATTCCGATTCCAACTAATAATTTACCAACTTCTGTAACTATCATTGCACTACCTTCACCCCCGCATTATAAGACAATTACAGACACTGAGAATATAGAATCAATTTTCAAAATGATAAAAGATTCTGATTTAAAGCCAACAATAAATAACGCAAAAGGTTGGCAAGTTAGCTTAAAATATAGGGGAGGCGTTATTCTAATGATCGGTGATAAAATAGAAATTAATGGGAGATGGTTTAGGGCTAACAACAAAATTTCATCAAAATTCATCGATTTTTATCTAAACCTAGATTACAAAGAAGAGTTATGGACGCCTTATGGAGGTAACTAAAATCATAGACAACTCACCCTCTGCCATAAATGTTGCCCAGCACACCCTACCAGGTTTAAGTGAAACAATTGATAATTAGTTATGGAGGTAGTCATGCACAAATGTCCTAGTTGTGGAGAAAGAACGATAAGCAGTTTTACTAAAATTATGCTAGGTCCTGGAAGAACAATACGATGTAAGAACTGTAATTCTAGAGTGTCAGTCTCTATGTTGACATGGGTAATTTTTGTATCATTTATTATTGGAATATTTACTATGAAATCTGTGTTAGATGCTCAAGCTACAATGGTTCTTGGGACGGTTGCCATGGGGATCTATTTGCTTATACATATATTTTATATACCTTTGGAGATAAGAAAGGACTATTAATAAAGCATTGAAATTAAGAACTTTGGAGGGGAACATGAAACTGGTAATAATTATAGGTCCACATGCGGTAGGAAAAATGACTGTCGGTCAACAGCTTGCAAAAGTGACAAAACTAAAGCTATTTCACAATCATATGACGATTGATATTGTGCATGATTTATTTTTCGATTTACCAGATGAAAAAAATCGATTGGTCAAACTCTTTAGACATGAAATATTTAATGCCTATTCTAATAGTGATGAGTATGGAATGATATTTACTTTTATGTGGGCATTTGATAGTGAAGATGATTGGGATTATATTGCAAACCTTGAAAAGTTGTTTATATCAAAAGGTGCTGAAGTATATTATGTTGAGCTAGAGGCTGATTATGATATTCGAATCGATCGAAATAAAACAGAGAATAGATTATTGAATAAACCAACTAAAAGAGATTTGGATTTCTCAGAAAAGCTCTTTATATATTTGGAGGATAGGTATCGTCTTAATTCATTAAGTGGAGAAATAAAGAAAGAAAACTATTTGCGAATAAATAATACTGACATTGCTCCAGAAGTTGTAGCAGGGATAATTAAAGATAGATTTCATTTGTAATGCAATTGATGATCAAACAAATATTTAATAAATCAAAATAAGGAGAATATTAATTGAATATAAAAAATGAAGAAACCGTTGAAGATAGTAATTTGACCAATTATTACCGTTCATTTACGAATGTGACTGGTGATGCCTATATCCAATTGATGACGTATTTATTTGAAAAATCGCAACAATTTATATTAGTAATCAGATATGATATTATTCTTAATGATGATATAAATAAAATCATGGAAGATTTATCACCATTTTTGATTGAAAAGGTAAGACAATCTTGTTGGGCTAATACTGATTTATGTTGTGAGGACTACGATTCTCAAACGATAGTTCATTACTTTACACCAACAAAGGAAGCTTTGGAAATAATTCTTAACAATACAAGTAATCTGTTTCAATGGGTTCAACCTAGTTTTCCTGAAGACATATCTTTTTTAATTGATGGAGAGTATATCTTTACATCTACTGCACATGAAAAAGAGTATATGTTCATAGATATTCCGAAGTCCAGAATCTATGGTGAAAGTGGTGATAAACTTTCATTACTTGATGTTAGAACTTATATTAGACAGTATACTTAGTCTTCCCAATTGTGGTTACGAGGACTATGAGATCGTTAGAGATTACATCTAGAAAATAATCTAACAGTGAATAATGTATGAGGTGTCAGATGAAAAGACTTATGATTGGACAATTCAATAAGTACAATGAAGATAAACAGAAGCGAGATTTTAGAAGTGATTTTTTCGGTGTTGAAGTATGCCAGATGGAATCAGAGGAAGATATTGAGATAGTCGATTGGATATCGAAAAAGGATGTGTTTAAATTAGGCATTCATTTTCCATTGAGAACCGGTCAATGGCGCTTGAGAGATCCGCAATATTTGTCTAAAAATGTAGAAGTTAAAGATGAGTCCTTTGATTACATGGAGCGTGAATTCAAGTATTCGATGAAGATTAAGCCTTATTATATTTTAATTCATTATCCGAAACCTGTAATAATTGATGATAATGTGGATTGGAGTAGATGGCGATTTGCAGATGAGACTGAGTACTATTACGAATCCAGATTCGATTTTGATTTGTTTGAAGAGAAAAGTGAAATTTTCTTTCAATGGCTCTCAGATAAAGGAAAAGAATATAATTTCATTCCGATTTTGGAGTTGGATGCGGTTAATAAGTACATATACAACACAGATTTACTTGACCGGTTATTGGTCAAGTATCCTAATATAAAACTTTGCCTAGATATCGGTAGAATTCATTTGCAAGATATGATCGATGATAGTTTTAGTGGTTATGTTTTTGTAGAAAGGTTCGCTAAGTATGCGGAGTTGGTCCATTTATGGAACGTACA
>CAYLNI010000008.1:16731-27674 GCA_964384705.1 uncultured Fusibacter sp. | reverse complement strand
AATAGTCATTATCCTGTACTACCTAGTCAAGATAGTGCCGATGGATGGGCCGATATTCAACGATATATCAATATTATCACTAAAAATAATTCTGAGTTCAAAGTATTGTTTGAGCACAGATCAGATTTAATTAGTGATGAAGAATTAGATAAATGCTATGAATGGATAAAATCTATGCTATAGAAGCGTTAGCGAGATAAGAAAAAGTAGGAGAGGACTTTGAGACCTTTTGAAACTTTTATAAAATATAAGTGGGGTGACATAATGTTTGTAACAGACAGATGTAAGTTAAGGCCTTTTGAGGAAAAAGATTTAGATGCATTTATGGCCTATAGGAATAATGATGAATGGATGAAATATCAAGACTTCAAGAATTTATCAAAGGATGAATATAGAGAAAAACTATTAGTACCTTTGAATGTGGAACGTGGCATACAGCTTGCGATAGTGGATAATGCAAGTGATAGCCTTTTGGGTGATTTGTATCTTGTAAAAGATGAAAAATCGGTTACCATTGGCTATTCGATAAACCCAATATATTCTCGACAAGGTTATATAACCGAGCTTTTGAAAGCGTTTCTCCCTAAACTAAAAGCATGCTATTCTGATTGTGAGATAATAGCCATGACGGATAAGGATAATGTGCCTTCTAAAAATTTATTGCTTAAATTGGGATTTGAATATGATCAATGGATAGAAGAGTGGGAATCAGAAGTATATATTTTTAAGTCTACTGATGTGTATAAGGGCGTGAATTTTGAGGATCTTCAGGACCTTTTAAAATAGCATTATTCGCACATTTAAATTAATGTTGAAGGAGTCAGAAACCCATGACATTTAGATATCATTTAGCTGATTTAGCTGCTCAAAATTCAAATTATCCTTTTCACGGCAATGTTATGGGGCTTACAAGTAATTTGCATCCAATCATAGAATTATTTCCAAAATGGGAGATAGATAATTGGGACAATAAATGGTGTGCAGCATTTGTCTATTATTGTTGCATTGAAGCGGGATATAAAATTCCAGTAAAGCATCCAAATGAAGCAATAAAATGCAATTTTGCAGGATGTTCTGCATGGGAAACATGGGCAAAACTTAAAGAAAATAATTTTTATCATGAAATGGGTGAGGGTGAGTTTGAACCTGCTATCGGAGACATTATTTTGTATGACAATGTTTTTATGAATCAAGAACATGATCATATTGGAATAATTGTGGACGTAGATAACGGGTATTTACGAGTTGCAGAAGGTAATGTTGGGAATATCTCAGCAATAGTTAAAAGGTCAATAAATACTAATGTGAGAGGTTTTATTAGATTGCCAGATAGTATGAATGTTAGGTATTCTGAACGAAAGAGAGTAAATTCATGAACGAACAAAGCTATTTAAATAAAAAAGCTTGGGAACACAAAGCATATGACTTTTGGATTAAGAGAGATGGTACTCCTGAGGAAAAAGCAAAGAAGATAATGGAAGATCCAATATCATGTTTGAAAAATCACAGCAGTGAGTTTGTTGACTGTAAAGATTTGAAAATAGCTAATATTTGTGGCTCAAATGGCAGAAAGGCGGTTCCATTGGCACTATTGGGCGCTAACGTGACTGTGTTTGATATTTCGGAAGAAAATCATAAGTATGCTTTAGAGCTAGCAAATTGCGCAGGTGTCAGAATATCATATGAAGTTGGCGATGTATACGACATTGATACTGAGAAGTATAATGACTATTTTGATGTGATCTATCTGGAAGGCGGCGTACTTCATTATTTTAATAATATTGAAAAGCTGATGGACTTATTATCAAAGTTATTAAGGTACGATGGGAAAATGATTCTAAGTGATTTTCATCCAATAAGAAAAATTATGGATACTCAAATCGCTGAGAGAACAATGGGTGATTACTTTGAAACAGAATTGCATAGAGATGATATCGCTTACAAAAAGTATTATGATACGGAAAGAGAAGCATTTCCAGATGTTGTACTTAGGTATTATACATTAAGTGAAATCATTAATTCTATATTAAAAGCTGAGTTTGCAATCCATAAATTTAATGAACATCCTGATCATATAAATAAGAAAATTCCTGGTGAATTTACCATAATTGCAAAGCGACTGGCTACTAAGAACATTGACGATAATTAAATTTTCGTTGTTTAAAGTGGAGAAGGTGATTATTATGAAGAATATTTTAAGTGAAGAAAGATTTCATTTTCTGTCTGATCAAAATAAGGCTTTTATCTTGGCATTTGATAATGAGATTTTAAAACTTGGTTACAGTTCTAATAATTGCATTGGTGATGGTTATTGCTGGGGCAAATATATGATTATCTATTCAAAATTAGGGGTTAAAAATAAGCAAGTTGCAACACGTATTTATATTAGAGAAGACAGTATCGTTCTACGACTTTACCTGAATAAAATTGATGAACATCGAGAATATGTAAGTAATTCCAAAGCATTTATCAAAGATGTTTTTACAAGTGAGCATGGAAAATGCAATCATTGCCACAATGATAAAGATGGTAATTGTAAATTTAGAAAAACATATACTCTCGAAGACAAGTTTATTGAAAAGTGCAATGGTATAACATTTGAATTTTGGGAGCCGAGTTTAGATAAATTACCCGATTATATTAGTTTGTTGAATGAATTTTACCCCATAAAAAATAAAAAGCCAAGTTAGTACATGTAATACTATTGGAGGACAACAATATGAAGCAATCGATAAAGTCATTAATAATACTACTGACTATACTACTGGTCCAAATGTCAGGTTGTTCTTCTGATATACCGAATGTTACAGATGACAGTCAAGAGTCATATAACGGGCAAATCTACCTCTATGGTGAGATGCATGGCGTTAAAAGAATTTTTGACAGAGAGTTTGAGATTTGGAAAACGTACTATGTTGAACATAATATGCGACATCTCTTTATTGAGATGCCGTATTTTATGGCTGAATATATGAATCTTTGGATGAAGGCTGAAGACGATTCCATTATTATGGCTCTATATGATGAACTTGAGGGTACAGCTGGCCATAATTTAGACTATATTGATTTTTTTAAGCAGATTAAAGCAGAATTGCCTGAGACTATATTCCACGGTACAGACGTTGGGCATCAATATCATACGATAGGCGCGCGTTACCTTGCTTATCTCGAATCGGTGAATCTAAAGGATTCAGAGGCTTATGTGCTTACTCAAGAGGCTATCGAACAGGGGAAAGCGTATTATAAAAATTATGATGATGTTTATCGTGAAAATAAAATGGCTGAAAATTTTATTCGAGCGCTTGGAAAAGTGGAGAATACTGATATCATGGGCATTTACGGCAGTGCTCATACTGGTTTAGATGCGATGAGTTTTAATAACAAGGTCGCGGGGATGGCGAAGCAACTCGTGGCTATCTATGGAAGCCAGGTACATTCTGAAGATTTAAGTCCTCTGGCTCTAACGGTTGATCCTATAAATGTAATAAATATAGAAGTACTTGGGAAGTCATATGAAGCGAGTTACTTTGGTAAGCAAGATTTGACAGGTTTTAGGGATATTACTTTTAGAGAAGTTTGGCGCCTTGAAGCAGCTTTTGAGGATTTTAAGTCTTATGAAAAGACTGGCGACGTATTACCTTATAATAATTATCCAATGCTTGTAGAAAAAGGTCAGGTTTTTGTTCTAGACTATGTTAAAACGGATGGCTCTGTCATGCGCAAGTACTATATCTCTGACGGCAAGATCTGGGAGAACTTGCCGTCAACGGTTGAGATTAAGTTGGAGAACTGAAACACCATTAATCATGGGAGAAATATAATGAGTATTTTCAAAATAGATGACAATAATATGCCAATGTTAAAGAAAAAATATATTGACGGAAGTCATTGGAAGTGGTTAAAAGCATATTCATCTAAGTTGATACATGTAGATGATATTTATTGCGGATTTCTATCATTTGTAGAGATTGAAAGTGTGCATGAAAAGCTGGTTGTGGACTATGATGATTCTGAATTATGCTTGTTTGATGAAGGTTATAAGTGCATGGTGTTTTTACCTGATAATCAGAATTGGTGTTTAAGCGTAGTATTTAATGATCATAGTGAAGTAGTTGAGTGGTATTTTGACATGACTAAAGAGAATTCTGTTGATGATCAAGGTAATCCGTTCTTTATTGATCTTTATCTAGACATTTCCGTGTCACCAGAGTATAAGATTAGGATTTTGGATGAGGACGAATTAGATGATGCCCTTCGTACAGGCGTTATTTCCAAGTGTGATTTTGATATGGCATATAAAACTTGCGATGAGTTAATCGAAAATATAATCCCAAATAGGGATTTTATTGTAGCTTTTTTCAAGCGGTATCTAGTATTATTCACTGGATCAAATCTGGAGGGCAATAAAGGTGGATGAAAGTCTAATATTTCTTTTAAAAGCTATCATTATCAGTATTGTTGAGGGAATTACTGAATTTCTTCCTATTTCGTCGACTGGACATATGATTATTGTTGGACATTTTATTAAGTTTGAAGGAGAATTTTCAAAGCTCTTCATGATTGTAATTCAATTAGGCGCTATTCTAAGCATTATGGTTTTATATAGAACGAAGATTATAGGTTCTTTGAAAAATCTTAAGCCAGGACAATTTGGTTTTAAACTATGGTCAAGTTTAGCAATTGCTTTTATACCATCAGGCATAGTGGGATTTCTATTTAACGATATTATTGAAGAAACACTTATGAAGCCAATTCCTGTAGCACTTTCCTTAGTCGTAGGTGGTTTATGGATGATATACGCAGAGCGTAAATTCAGAAAAACAAATTCTATTTCAAGGATGGAGGATATTACATATCGGCAAGCATTTATAATTGGCGTTTTCCAATGCATTGCATTAATTTGGCCTGGATTCTCAAGATCTGCATCTACAATAATTGGTGGATGGATTGTTGGACTATCAACCATTGCAAGTGCAGAATTTTCTTTTTTTCTTGCATTACCTACAATGATAATCGCCTCGGTTTATTCTTTATTGGAAACCGATCTGATTCTGAATAGTTTCGAGATCCTTACATTAATTTCAGGATTTATTATTTCATTTATTGTAGCATTAGTAGTAGTTGGCAGATTTATAAACTATTTAAAGAATAAACCTATGAAAGTATTTGCAAATTATAGAATTATGGTGGGACTACTTATTATCTTGATGGCTTTAATCAATATTTTATAGGTGTCTATAAAATTGTTTGTATAATCGAGGATGAAAAATGATTAAAATTAGGCAATTAACAGAAGCAGATATGAATCAAGCAATAGAATTAAAGGTTCTGTGTTGGACGGAAGAGTTGGCTGGCAAGGTTGAAAACGCTCTTTCCTTTTCGCAAGAATTAGATTCCTGGATAGAATGGATGAACACAGCCGAAGAAAATAACGATATTCGTTTGTTGATAGGAGCATTTGAAAACGAGAAGATGTTAGGCGTCGCCTTTAGCAGTATTGCTGATAGCTTTGACATCCCTGAAAAAGGGATAGAATTGAACGGTCTTTGGGTATATCCCAACCATCGAAGTAGGGGAATTTCACTCTTGATGATGATTCACACATTGGATTTCTACCTTGCAAAGGGCATGGAAACGATTGTTATCTATAACCATCATTATGCACCATCAAATCAGTTTTATCTCAAATTTGGTGCACAAGTATCCAAACAGGAATATCAAATGGATGGTAGATTATTGGTGGATGTATTTTTAGCAGATATGCTGACAATGAAACATAAGATGGAGCAGTCTTTAAATTTATATAATAAATGATAGGGAGCTTTGTATGGAAAAATACCAAGATATTAATGGCAACTCAGGTATAAGTGCATTCGAAATCGGTAGTGATTATATTATAGTGACATTTAAAGATGGTACCAGTTATAAATACTCCTATCAAAGCGCGGGAAGAAACAATATTGAACAAATGAAACGTTTGGCGAGAACAGGCAGTGGATTAAATACTTTCATCAATCAAAATGTAAGAAAACTCTACGAATAAGAATGGAGAAACTGAGCCTATGTTTGAAAAAAAAGAATACCCAATTCTGGAATTTGACCCAAATTCAAAAGCAAAAATAAATCCATCAAATTTAACCGCTAAAATCGATGTCCCTGAATACTGTGTCATAACTTTCTTTAGTGATGTAATCAATGAAATGTTACAGGCTGGTAAGTTAAAACAGGTTGGAATGTTCTACTCAGCTACCATCAATTTACCAATATATGAAACTCAATATGAGGGAAAATCCATTGCAATTGTGCTGGGATTTTTAGGTGCCGCTGGTTCTGCCGGTTTATTGGAAGAACTTATCGTTATGGGATGTAATAAGTTCATAGTCTGTGGTGCTGCAGGTGTTTTACAAAGGGGTATTCAGGTAGGTCATTTAGTAGTGCCGTATTCAGCGGTTAGAGATGAAGGCGTTTCATATCACTATGTTGAGCCATCGAGAGAAGTAGCGTGTAACAAACATGCTATAAACACGATTGTGTCATTGCTTGAACATGAAGGAATCCCTTATATCAAGGCAAAAACATGGACTACAGATGCATTTTACAGAGAAACAGAAGATAAAATTGCATTAAGGGTTTCTGAAGGATGTGTCACCGTTGAAATGGAAGCCGCTGCATTTTTTGCCGTGTCACAATTTCGAGGTGTTGTATTGGGCCAAATATTAACTGGTGGTGATGATCTAAGCGGTGTGGAATGGGATTCCCGAAGGTGGACTAGCAGAGAGGAAATAAGGAGAAGTCTTGTTGAATTGTCCTTAAAGACATGTTTGCTGTTATAAATGTATTTTTATTTCAAATGTAGTAGATGACATCAATTTTAGGAGAATAAGATGAGAAATTATGTTTTGAATGGTACAAGATTATGTAGGAGTCAGGCAATAATTATCAAAGATAACGCAATTATGATGTTAAGACAATCTGGTAAAAAAACTAAAGAAGATTTTTGGGTTTTGCCAGGAGGTTCGAATCATCGCAATGAGAACTTTGACGAAACAATGTTGAGAGAATTAAAGGAAGAGATAAATGTAGATGTTGAGAACTATAATTTGTTAGATGTATTTGCAACCAACGATGATGAGTATTATTTGTTTACTACTTACTTAGTTGACTTGAAAGAAGATGATAATCCTTCTCCAGGAGTGGAAAGTGTAGCGACGCAAATACTAAATATCGAATGGTTGAGCATTGAGGACATTATGAATGACAAGCATGATGACAAATTTACAATGACTAAACCCAATATTAAGCAATTGCTGAATATGGCTAAAAAACTAAATAGCGATGCCATTAACGATAATGATCCCCAGGAGGAATTCGCCTAACTATTCTGTAGAAAATGGGGTAATAGTACTCTGTTACTTAAAAAAGTTTACGGAGGGTGATTCAATGGAAACTCAAAAATTATTTGAAAGAAGAAGTTTGTCACTATGGTTAAAAGATGGTATTTCAAGCAGTATGCCTAAATTAGAAGCTGATATAGAGTGTGACGTTTGCATAGTAGGTGCTGGTATAACAGGAATAATGACAGCTTATCGACTCTGTGAGTCAGGATTAAAAGTCGTCATGATCGATAAAGAAGAGCCAATACATCTTACGACTGGAAACACCACAGCGAAGTTTACATTTCAACACTATTTGATATACAGTGAAATATTGAAAAGGTATGATTCAGATATGGCAATATTGTACTATGAGGCACAGTTAGAGGGGATGAATCATGTACGTTCTTTAATTGATAAACATAATATTTCTTGTGATTTTAAAGAAACATCTGCTATCGTATATGCAGAGAATGATGAGCAATTTAAGGAAATATTAGATGAAGAATCAGCTTATCAACATATTAATATTCCCCATGAAATTATTTACAATTTACCACTTAACCTTAAAGGTACAGGTGGCTTAAGAGTAGATGGTCAGTTTGAACTCAACCCAGTAAAATTATTAGATTTTTTGCTCACTTACATATCAGGGAAGAATGTTTCAGTATTTAAGAATACTGAAGCCATCTCTTTAGAAGAAGAAGATGACTCTATAAAAATTGTAACTGCTGAACAGAAGATCATAAGATGTAAAAAGGTAGTTATAGCGACTGGATATCCTTTCTTTGATGGCAATGGATTCTATTTCACAAGGCTTGAAGCCCATAGATCGTATTTGATGGCTTTTCCTATTAAAGAGCTTCTAGAAGATCAATACATGTTGATTTCCAATGCCAGCAAAGCCTTTTCAATTCGATTTTCAGATACGGATGAGGTAAATTATCTCTTAGTGGGCGGGCAAGGTCATAAAGTGGGGCAATCCGATTCAGAAATTCAGAGCTATAAAGCGATAGCCGATTTTGCCGACTCGCAATTTATAGTTGATGATCCCGTTTATAGATGGTCTGCACAGGACTATAAAGCAGTGGATCATATTCCTTATATAGGGAAGCTGACTTCCAAACATGAAAGCGTCTTTGTTGCCACGGGGTTTAACAAATGGGGCATGAGCAATGGAAGTTTTGCGAGTCTACTTATTTCCGATCTAATATTGGGTACCCAATCAAAATATGAGGATCTTTTTAATCCCTCTAGAGGTGAAGTGAAAGGCAATTTAGGGGACTTTTTAAAAGCAAATCTTAACGTAGCCAAAGAACTCATCAAAGGAAAAATCACACCAGATGTGAAGGACTTAAATGATATCTCTAATGGTGAAGGCGGCATTATTAAGTATCATGGAAAGCGTGTTGCCGCTTATAGAGATTTTTCGGGATCACTTTTTCTACATGATAGTACATGCACTCACATGGGGTGTGAACTTGTTTATAACAATGCAGAAAAAACATTTGATTGTCCATGCCACGGCTCTCGATTTAATTATGATGGTAAAGTAATAGAAGGGGCAGCAATTGATAATCTTAAAATAATAGAAGAGGAATAATGCACTTAGAATGATGTTTCCGCCAGAAAGGTAACATACCTATTTGGCGGAAATTTTGTGAAGGTATAAAACTTAAGGCTTGTTTCTGATACAGCAAACTAAATTTTGATAATAAATGGAGAATAATATGGAACAGCAAATCAAAATGTATATAAACAACAATCCAAAATGCAATGTAAAGCTATATAGTGCTGTAAAAAATGAAGAATGGGTTATGGAAAATAAACCGTACATACAGTTTAATGGTGAAAAATTTAGCAATGAAGAGATAAAAGTAATAGTGAGAGTCGAGACTGAAAAAATACATGAAAGCATTATTATTCCTGAAAAAAATTGTTTTGAAATTAGAGTTGAAATAGAAAATCAAATTAATGAAAATAGCGTTGTTAGTGTTGAAGCGAATGGAAGAATTTATCGATTTTCACCAAAATTTATTAAGGTATGTGGGACTGTTAAGTACATTGATGGAACACCAGTTGTAAATCCCGTTATTAATTTTACATCCAAAGATGTGTCTATAGTTGGAGATGAAAACGGATACTATGAAATGATATTATCTGATAAAGAAGAGCAGATAGGGATTTTTGATCAGGGATACTCTGTAAATACTTTAGAAGTTTGGTTAAGTAATTTAGATTTATTGGAAGACAGAAATATCGATTTCATAATTGATAAACTTGAGCTGTATAGAATTAAAATGTGGTCTGGTGAACAGTCGGATTATATTCATTTCATTCCAATGTCAGTTACTAGAGTAAATAAAGTTATGAGTAAAGGGTATGCAAGTGAACTTGAAATTATGAAAGATCCAGAAGTTTGGATTAGATTGGAAAGAGAAGATGTTAGTGTGTTTAGTGACGATGAAGAGATTAGAATCTTATCCTTTTCAGAAGTAGATGATTTTTTGGCTGAAATAGATGGAACAGCATATAATCGACCTAGTTATGTAATATCAGTTCCGAAAGTTGATAGAAATAAGTTAGTGAAGATAGTAATCAAGTCTGAAGTAGAATTCAATAATGAAGTAGTTAAAGAATATGGACTGGGCTATGTTTATTGGTGAAGCAATACGCCTTCTATTCCATTTCCTGTTAGCAAGAATGCTTGAAGAGTCACATTGAAGTAATTACACTTAAATATTGCAGGGACATACTCGAGTGTTGAAATTGAAAACAACATTTATTTAATGGGGGCTTTATGAGTAGAAATGTTAAAGGCTTAATAATAATAGTAGTTTCCGTTATATGTATTATATTCATAGCAAATAGGTATTTTAATACAATATACCATAGCACATCTGTCTCAGGGATAGTGATTGAGAAGGAATCAACTCCAAAAAGTATTTCTCTGAAGACGTTTGGAGAAACTTCAATCGAACTCAAAGATACGAAGATTCTTATTGAGAATGAGAGTATATGGAATCTAATTGAACTAAATCGTTATTACTTCGTAACTTATGAATGGAAGAACAATGAGATACCAATATTGGTTCAAATTATGATTAATGACGAATTTTGCGAAATATATAATGATGAGTTGAATGATTAGGAATACCTGAGATTGTTGAAAAACTGGAGGACATTAATATGTTTGAGCATACCGAAAATAATTACACTAGAAAAATAGCACTAAGAAATGGGCAAGAACTTAATGTAAGACGTGCTACAGAAAATGATGCAATAGAATTAATTGAACTGATGAAACTAATGGACGGTGAAACAAAGTTTTTAGCGAGAGAACCCGAGGAATTTAAACTAACAGTAGAACAAGAAGTATCCTTTTTAAATTCGATTAATAATAACCCGAATGCGATGTTTATTGTTGCAGAATTGGATGGAAAAATAGTTGGGAATTGTTCGGTTAGTAGAATTTCTAATACCCTAAGATATAGACATAGAGCAAGTATGGGAATTGCAGTAAGAAAGTCTAATTGGGGATTAGGAATAGGAAGAGAAATGATGCGTTCA
>CAYLNI010000008.1:9657-16641 GCA_964384705.1 uncultured Fusibacter sp. | reverse complement strand
AGAGCAATATCTATGTACGAGAGTTTAGGTTTTATAAGGCATGGCATTAAAAAGAATGCATTAAAATACAGCAATGGAGAATATGCGGACGAGTACTTTATGATCTTGGATTTGAAAAATTATAGTAGGTGGGAATAAACCCAAGGGGGTAGAATATAGAATAAAGGGAGCCAATACATGTCAAGTCACGATAACAAATATCAAGAAAAGTCAAAAAACAAAGAACCAGGAGAACTTGCAAAAAAATTGCTTCATTACATACCAAAAAATTCAACGATCTTAGATCTTGGTGCTGGAGCTGGCGTTGATAGTAGATATTTTGTTGACAATGGACATTTCGTTACAGCAATAGATCGTGAAACAGCGGTTATTAGCAAATTAATTGAAGGTTATGGCGAGCTATATACGGGAAAAATAACTGTGATAAAGGATGATTTTTATCATATGACTCTTCCTATAAGCGATGCTATTTATGCAAATTATAGTCTCCCATTTTGTGAAACAATAAAATTTCCAGACAAATGGTCATCACTTGAATCGCAAGTAAAAATTGGCGCAGTCATAGCGTTTATATTTTTCGGGGTAAATGATGATTGGAAGAACTACACTGAAAAATTTACTTTTCATTCAAGTGAAGATGTACAGAACTTGCTTGAGAATTACGAAATAATCCATTTAGAAAATAAAGAATATGATGGTCAAAGTATGAGACCAAGCGGCGAAATTATAGACAAACACTGGAATGTAATAGAAGTCATTGCAAAAAAAATAAAGTAATGGCATATTTGAGGGGAAGATGAAGATCATGAAGAAAAAAATAAAAAAGATCACAATTATAATTGTAACTTTGATTCTGCTGGTCCCTATTCCGCTAGGCGTTAAAGACGGTGGAACGGTTAAATATCAAGCAGTCTTGTACAGCATCACAGATTATCATGCGTTTAGAGACATGATAGGTTACGACGTCGGGATTGAAATAAAGATTCTTGGAAAAACAGTTTATAAAAATATAAGATTCAGTGAAAAATAATCACTTTGAAATTCGTATAGTATACTTGCGACTATACCAACAAAATGTCTTAGGGGCTGATGAACTTGATCAAATCAGATTAAATGGATTGGTTGATATATAGTCATAAAAGCAAGAAAACAGTAAACAGAAACTTAACATAGAAAGGAACAGAGTTATTGATATGGGAAATTCAGAAATCTATGCATTATTTGCAAAACGAAAGAAAAGACAAAACCTTGCGACCACATTAATTGTTATCATGTCTATTTCGCTACTATTTTTAAGGGAAGTTCTTTTACCTTATAAAGATATCGTACTTTGGGTCATGATTATAAGTGTTGTTTCGATCATTGTTTTCAACTATTTTAACTGGCGATGTCCAAATTGCGACCGGCAACTAGGTAGAGAAACGAACATGACATTTTGCAAGCATTGCGGTGTAAGGCTCACTGAATATTGAGATTAAGAAGCCAAACTAAGTGGTAGCAAGAAATATATTTGCTTAACTATTCTACGGAAATATTGTGTTTAAGCTTACTCTAAACAAGCCTCAATCAATTCTTTTATGATATTAGGCATTCGAACATAAACATCCCTGGTAAAGACCCGTTCTGTTATTTTATGAAGATACTTACCCCATGGACCAATGTTAATGACCGGCATATCCAAAGTGGCTAAATCTTGAAATGGAATTTTGTAGATGATATCCCATCCCGGACTATTGGCTTTGATCATAGCAATATCATCATCTTTGCCTATCCAAGTTGCATATGACAAATCGCTGATTCCCATAAAGTAAGGTTGCGATTCAAAAACTAAGTTGTATTTTTTTGACGCGATGTCATTGATTAATGGTTCTAATTCGAACGGAAGTTTGTTTTTGATAAAAGCATTATTGACATGGGGATAGTATGGCCCAGAAAATGCAATAATAATGGCAGGGCCTTCAATGTTAGTGGCATCCATAACGTGTTCGATCAAGCGTATAGAAGCTTCTGGCAGTGTAATTTGATTTTCTGTGAGCAGTGTTTTTATGCCTTCTAAATGATCAGAATAATCACTTTCGAATCTTTCTTTGTTTTGTTCTTTTGCTATTTCAAGAATTTGTTCAAAAGTAAATACCTTTGGTTCAAGTGTAATCGTTTCAGGTTCTGTTCCTGTCAATGCACAATAATTTTCGTAAGCGTCTTTGAAATGGATCAATGTATCTCTTAAAGATCGGTGTGAGATAGAAATCAATTTATTCATAATGCTTTTTGGTGAGCGTGTAAAGGTGAGCCAATTGAAATAGCCAGTAGCCGCCTCTGGAATCGAAGCATCATATGCTTTTTTACGATCTTTCAGATTAACCCAGATCGGTGGTGGTGTTACTTCGGATAAATACTGGTCACAGAGTTCGATATTGAGCTCCGTTTTGCGCTGGAGATCTCCAAGTACAAGTGAAGGATTAAATCCGTTAAAAGGATCACCAATATGACTTTTGACGCCTTTGACGTAAAGGACAGGCATGATTTTGCCAACTGAACCTTCATAGAATATTGCTTTGCCCTTGGTTTGATTAAAATATGGTTCACTGTTGATGCAAAGCATATAGTTAAGATCATATTTATTACGAAGTGTGGTCATCAATGTTACCGCCCTCAGCATACCTTTTGACAGTGTTTCTTCATCAGGAACACTCAATAACAATATATTGCCTTCAAAATCCAGTTGTTCAGAAAAATGAGCACTTAGTGCAAGTTGAATAGCAGCACCAGCTTTCATGTCAGAAGATCCTCTTCCAAACGTCCATTCGCCAGATTCAAGATCACTTTTTACTTGAGGAGATAATTGACGTTTTTTTAGTTCCAAGATCAGTTCGTCAGGGCGCAGTGCAACGCCATATAATTTGCCATATTCTTCTATATCGATAGCGTCGTGATGGTGGATCATAACAATCGTTTTATTGCCTTTGCCTTTGACTAGTGACCATATAACACTGCGATTATGGGGGTCGTCCTCTAAGGGGAAGGCACCGCATAACTCAGGGTGTTCATCAAAATAGGGCTGTTCTTTGATCCACTGCAATATGTGCTCTTCTATATAAGCTTCTCTTGAGGTATTGGTGTCGCTTTGTGTAGCCATTAACCTTAAAAATAATGGTTTGATGCGTTCTTCAAACATATAGACTCCTTTCAAATAACTATTTTACTTATACCGTAAACTGCTCATAGTCAATCTGAAGTTTTCAGGTCCGCCTTTCATTCAGTTTATGTCATACAACTAAAGATATAGTTTTTATTATCTCAATAGACTAAATATGATATAATTTATAAAATCAAATCAATTTTGGGAGTACTTGATGACGATATCTAAACGTTTTCAGCATGTTGAAGCTAGAGAGAGACTTTACTTGGCTTATTTAGCAATATCTGTGAGTGTCGTTTTATTCTTTACTATTTTGTTTCTTTTCTTAGGTTACTATATTGCCGCAATCGTACAAATTTTGGTTTTGATTCCATTTGGATATTCGATTTTGAAGTATGTGAAAGGATCCATGCACCAGTCAAAATCCTATGCAATAGCTTCATCGCTCATCATTGTTCTCATTCAAAATAACTTTGTTTTCACACCCGCAGTCGGGTTTCGTTTTATGTTGATTCCTTTGCTTGTGGTACAGTTTCTAATAAGTGACATTAGTGATTCTAAGCAAAAAAGAACAACGTTCTTTTATGGTTTTCTAATTGTCGCTATCTTTTTTATCAGTGATAACCTCTTTGTGTCAAAGCCAATTATAGAAATTGATCCTGCGATGCAGGTAATCTTTTTTAACCTCAGCATGGTCAGTTCATTTATTGCGTTGTTCATCATGCTCTATGTCTATTCTATGCAACTTAGCATCAAGGAGAAGGCGCTTTCCTATTATGCGGATTATGATGCGCTTACAGACATTTATAATCGTGGGTTTTTCAATCGTTCTGGAGAACAATGTTTCCCACTTTACAAAAACAGATCACTTAAACTAGCTACAATCATTTTTGACATAGATGATTTTAAAATCATCAATGATACGTATGGTCATCCTGTAGGGGATAAAGTATTAGTGGAACTTACAAGATCGGTCAAGGAAGAGCTGCCGCAAAACGCCATATTTTCACGATATGGTGGTGAAGAGTTTGCGGTCTTAGTAAGGGATACGTCTTTGAAAGAGGGCTATGACATTTCCGAAAACATCAGAAAAGTTGTAGAACAAATCAGGGTGAAACACCATGATCATCTGATCACTTGTACGGTAAGTGTGGGTTTAGCAATTGCATCTGATTATCACACCACATTTGATGATGTTGTAAGAGACGCAGATCGTGCGCTCTACAAATCAAAGCGAAAAGGGAAGAATATGACTTGGGTAACTAGCCTTTCTCGTACTGATGCGAAACATATTAGAAAGTGACCAATAGATGACATCAATTGTAGCTGCATGATTTATTTGTTCTAGATTGCATTTTGGACATTTATGATTATAGTTGAAAGCGAGTGTAGAAAAGCATGAATTTTGATGAGCTTTATAAGAAATATATATTGCTGGTAGAAGAAAATAAACGGTTGAATGAAGAAATTCTAAAACTGAAAATCAAACTCGTGTCTGAAACACCGGAATCATATTGTGTTGATAAAAATCTACGGACAGTAGAATGCACTTATGATATCCCGGAAAGATTGATAACTCACAATAGTTCTAGCAAAGATAAAATCGACTTATTTCTGTCTCTATTCAGAGGTAGAACGGATGTATGTGCAAAGAAATGGAATAACAAACCCGGTTACTCACCTTATTGTTATAATGATTTTAAGGAAGGAATATGTAATAAGCCTAAGATAAAATGCACTGAGTGTAAAAACAGTAATTTTGCACCACTTGATGAAGCGCAGATTAAAAATCATCTACTAGGCAATTATGTGCTAGGTCTCTATCCGATGACAAAAAATGATACCTGCTATCTTCTTGCGATAGATTTTGATGAGTCAACATGGCAAGAAGATATAAAAGTTGTTGTAAAGGTTTGTAACGATAATAGCATTCCTGTATACGCTGAACAATCTCGTTCAGGGAAAGGTTGTCACCTATGGTTCTTCTTTGAGAGTGAAATGAAAGCATCTCTTGTGAGGCGATTTGGAACGAATATTCTAAACCTTGCTATGCAGGAATGCGGCAATATAAAGTTTGATTCTTATGACCGTCTATTTCCAAGTCAGGACTTTTTACAAAAAGATGGCTTTGGAAATCTCATAGCACTTCCTTTGCAGAAGGATGTAAGAGATCAAGGTAATTCATTATTTATTGATGAAAACTTGAATAAAATATCGGATCAATGGCTCTACTTATCACAAGTAAAAAGAATTACTGAAGAATTCGTAATAGGATTTTGCAGGATGTTATCGTCAAATCAAACAAGCGACGAGAATAAAAGAATGGATAGAGAATTAATATCAATTGATAAAAATGATTTTCCTGAAACAGTAATACTCAAGAAGAGCAAGGGCATCATAATTTCTAAATCAAGTTTATCACCTAAGGCAATATTTTCGTTGAGAAAGCTAGCGACTTATGCAAATCCAGAATTTTATGCCAAGCAAGCAATGCGACAGTCTACATTTGGAACGCCTCGAGTTACCGTTCTTTACGATGAAGACTCTGAAAACATTACTTTACCGAGAGGCATAGAAACTGATTTAATGCATAGTCTTAATTCTGCTGGTGTAAGATACACCATACTGGATGAAAGAAATGAAAGTAAGAAAATAAACGTTAAGTTTAATGGTGAACTTACAGATCATCAGAATGAAGCTTTTGAAAAGCTTATGGAAAATCAAGATGGTGTATTATCCGCAACGACAGGGTTTGGAAAGACAGTAATTGGAGCAAAAATTATTGCTGAAAAAAAGTGTTCTACTTTGATTTTGGTTCACACAAAAGAGCTTGCAACTCAGTGGAAAGAGCGCTTAGAGCAATTTCTAGAAATTGATGAATTCATTGAAAAACGTAGAAAGAACAGTTCATTAATTGGACAACTTGGTGGTGGCAAAAATACTATTAATGGGATTGTCGATATCGCAATTATGCAGTCTATGTTTGAGCGTGATAAAAGTATAAAACTGATGATTAATCATTATGGACTTGTTATTGTGGATGAATGTCATCATGTTTCTGCCACTAACTTTAGCCGAATTCTAAGTGCTACAGATGCAAAATATGTTTATGGGCTTACAGCTACACCAATTCGAAAAGACGGACATCATCCCATCATTTTCATGCACTTAGGGCCGATTAGATACAAGGTTGATGCAAAACTAGAGGCAAAGAAAAGAGATTTTGAACACTTTATAGTTCCAAGATTCACAAGTACAAGAATGCCTTTGTTTAAAAATCAAGATGAATGGCATATTACTGAAATTTATCAACATATTTGTGAAAGCAATTATAGAAATGAGTTGATTGTATCAGACGTTGTTCATGCCATAAATTCAGGTAGAAATCCTTTAATTTTGACAGAAAGAACAAGTCATATCGAAAAATTGTTAAATTTGATGTCGGATAAAGATTTTGAAGTCATTGTCTTATCAGGGGAACTTAAAACAAGTGAAAGAAAAGAATCACTCAGAAAAATTAGAACACTAAAAGATAAAGATCGATTTGTAATCATAGCGACAGGTAAATTGATTGGTGAAGGGTTTGATGTATCACGTCTTGATACGTTATTTATGGCTATGCCTATTGCATGGAAGGGCACAATTGCTCAGTATGCGGGAAGACTTCACAGAAATTTTGAAGGAAAAGAAGAAGTATTAATTTACGATTATGTAGATGTACATGTATCAGTCCTTGACAGGATGTATCATAAAAGGCTAACGGCATATCGCACGGTGGGTTATAGTATAAAATCTAATAATCCAGAATTCAACATAGAAAATGGAATTTATGATGACCCAGAATA
>CAYLNI010000008.1:8240-9635 GCA_964384705.1 uncultured Fusibacter sp. | reverse complement strand
TTTGAATACGTGATTAAAGACATAAGTAACGCGGATAAAAATATTCTTATATCAAGTCCGTTTCTTCAAAAGAAAAGATCGATTATATCAAAGACATTTTGATTGAAAAGTATATAATGGGTATTCGAATTGTTTTATGTATTAAGAGTCTGGACGAGTATAACATTAAGCAAAGGACTTATATTGAAGATTTTATTTATGATTTAGAACAAGAGGGCATACAGATTATTTAGATACCAAAGAATCGATATAAATTCATGATTGTTGACAATAAAATAGTTTGGTATGGTGGTTTTGACATTTTGGGAGGAAGCTATGATGACAATTCATTGATTCGCCTCGAAGATGAGGAATTAGCTAATGAACTTGTTGGGGTAATTACACTGTTATCTACTGAAAACATAATGTAAGGAGTTATGAAAGGATGTCAAATAAAATGTTAGACCTTCAAAAACAAACAGTTATAAATGAAATCAAACAAATATTAACTGATGCACGAGAGAAAGTAGCAAGAACTGTAAATAATGAGCTTTTAATAGCTTATTGGAATATCGGCAAAGTTATTGTAGAAAGCGAGCAAGCAGGTACCGAAAAGGCTGAGTATGGAAAACAATTGTTAAAGTCATTGTCCAAGGAATTGACAAAAGAGCTTGGGAAAGGTTTTTCACGTTCAAATTTACAGAACATGAGACTTCTATATTTAAATTATCCAATTTGCCAGTCACTGTCTGGCAAATTGAGTTTTACCCATTACTGCGAGTTGTTTTCTGTTTCAGATAATAATGCAAGATCTTTTTATGAGCATGAAGCACAAAACTCCAATTGGTCAGTGCGTGAATTGAGAAGACAGATTGAAACATCATTATTTGAGAGGCTTTTACTCTCAAACGGAAATGCAAATAAGGAAAAAGTGTTTGCTTTAGCGAGTAAAGGAGCACACTATTCGACACCAAATGATATATTGAAAGATCCTTATGTTTTTGAGTTTTTAGGCATTCCAGAGAATAAACCAATGTTTGAAAAGGATTTGGAAAAGGCTCTGATAGTAAAAATTGAAAAGTTTCTGCTTGAGCTTGGGCGTGGATTTATGTTTGTAGGCTCACAGCAGAGAATTACTTTAGGAAATACGCATTATTATGTAGATATGGTTTTTTACAATAAAATATTGAAAGCATATGTATTGATAGATTTGAAGATGGGTAGTCTTAAGCCAGAAAATATTGGTCAAATGAACATGTATGTTAATTATTACGCTAATGAGGTAAATGATGATGGCGATGATAAACCGATTGGTATAATACTCTGTGCAGATACTTCAGAGATTGTTGCAGAATATGCACTGGGTGGGCTTGAAAACCAAATTTTCGCATCAAAATATGTTTACTATATTCCTAA
>CAYLNI010000008.1:5251-8224 GCA_964384705.1 uncultured Fusibacter sp. | reverse complement strand
AAAGAGGAACTTATTAAACAAGTGCAAGAAGCCATGGATGACTTAGATGAAAAAACGACCGAATAGAAAACCCGAAAATGACCGAATGATGCTTCAAAAAACTTCTTGACCTTGACACAGTGTCACTCTTTATACTCAAATTATAGGAAAAAAGCGTGCGGGAGTAAGTATAATGGAGAAAAATTATTTGATTGGCGAATTTTCAGAGCGCTCTGGAATTTCGAAGAGAATGTTGAGGCATTATGATAAGCTCGACCTATTTAGCCCAATTGGTTTAAATGGTGAAAATGGCTATCGTTATTACAGTGAAGAGCAACTCGCTGAGCTGAAGAAAATTCAGTTTCTGAGGGATTTGGGGTTTACACTACAGACAACAAAAGAGCTCATGGGTAAGCCGCTCGATTTAACAATGTTTACAGAGCTGCTAAAAGACAGGGAAGTTGCACTCACAAAAGATGCCGACGAGATCAAATCAAGCCTTCTTATGATTAAAAGAACCATACTTTACTTGGAAAAACAAGCACCGAACTTTTTTCCTTCGCTCGATCAATTACTGGATCTAGAAGGGAGTATCAGTATGACTATTGAAAAGGACAAGAAAGTAGTAGAGAAAGTTGACTTAAAGCAGTTGATTAACAGGGATGTATTTGTTGAAAGGATCGAAGAGGTTTTAGAGAAGGATCAAGGTGATCAGTATCATTTTATGACATTAGATATCGATCACTTTATGCATGTCAATGATTTTGATGGCTACGAGGTAGGCGACGCAGTCATTTCAAATGTATTTTCAATCATCATCCATGAAGTTAGGGCAGCGATGGAAAATGCATGTGATGAGGTGTTGATCGCACGTCTAGGTGGCGATGAATGTAGTGTATTCCTAAAAAATGCTGACCATTCAAATGTCATAGCGTGCGTAGATACTATCTTTGATGAGGTTAGATCATTTGATTTTGCGTCAATCGGTTGTAACAGAAAGATCACTATCTCATGTGGTATCACCCATGGCGAAAAACCCGTGCATATAGCGCAGTTCAAGGATAAAAGCACGAAAGCGCTTATAGAAGCCAAGCGTGGTGGTAGAGATCAATATGTAATTATGGAATAGATTAAAATGATTCAATTAAATTCAAGGAAATTATATCGTCTCTTTATGAGGCGATTTTTTAATTTAGCAATGACTGAAACATGTAAAGTGACTGAATAATATTTACAAAAACGACCGAATGAAATTATAAAAAATGACCGAATGAAATTATAAAAAGTGACCGAATGAAATTTGCAAAAATGACCGATTAGCAGTATAATGATCTTGAGGTGACTAATTTATGAATAATGAAAAATACTTATCAAGAATCATAGATAATGTTATTGGCAGTCATTTAAATACATTTGGTGCTGTATGCATTGAAGGTGCAAAGTGGTGCGGCAAGACATGGACAGCAAGTGCACATTGCAACAGCAAAGTTTATCTTGGAGACCCATCAGGTAATTTCCAAAATAAAACATTGGCTAGGATTGATCCAAAACTTGTATTGGATGGAGAGTCGCCAAGGTTATTAGATGAATGGCAAGAGGTACCTGAAATATGGGATGCTGTTCGTTTTGAAGTTGATCAGAGAGGCTTAAAAGGACAATTTATTTTAACTGGTTCGGCGACGCCTGCGCAAAAGGGTATCCTTCATAGTGGTGCCGGTAGAATTTCAACTTTAAGGATGAGACCAATGTCTTTATTTGAGTCAAAAGAATCAAGTGGTGTGGTTTCATTGAAAGATATATGCAATGAGAATTATACAAATGTAGTTATTGAAGAACCTAGTTTAAATAGAATTATTAAGCTTATCATTAGAGGTGGGTGGCCTGGAAGTCTAAATATAAATGAGTCGGAATATACAACAATTGCTAGAGAATACTTAAGCGCAATTATTAATCATGATGTTTATCGATTAGAAGGTATAAACAGAAACACAAGAAAAATGAATTTACTCCTAAAGTCATTGGCAAGAAATGAAAGTACTACTGTTTCTATAAATACTTTAAAAAAAGATATAAAAGAGCATGATGAGGAAGAGATTGATAATGATACCATTTCTGCCTATTTAACTCTGTTCGAGAGAATGTTTTTAATTGAGAACCAAAAGGCTTTTTCAACTAACATTAGGTCAACTATCAGGCTAAAACAAATGGAAAAAAG
Organism: uncultured Fusibacter sp.; assembly: GCA_964384705.1. GTDB lineage: Bacteria > Bacillota > Clostridia > Peptostreptococcales > Acidaminobacteraceae > Fusibacter_C. Next base: position 6,030 of record CAYLNI010000008.1, on the reverse strand, counting down.
ACACTTTGTCGATCCATCCTTAGCGTGTGCACTTCTTAATGCATCTGAAAAAATGCTGATGGGTGATTTAAATAGTCTTTGTTTTTTATTTGAAGCTATGTGTGAGAGAGATTTACGCATATACGCTGAATCATTTAATGCAAATTTATTTCATTATAAAGATTATAATGGCGACGAAATCGACTCGGTTATTGAACTGGAAAATGGAGATTGGATTGCGATAGAAATTAAGCTTGGGAGCAATCAAATTGATGATGCCGCCAAGTCTTTGTTAAGAATTAAAGAGAAGATTCTAAATGATGGTGGAAAGCCACCAAAGGTTCTGTGTGTTGTATGTGGCATTTGCAAAGCGGCTTACTTAAGAGCAGATGGCGTATATGTTGTCCCAATTACTGCGTTAAAAAATTAATGTGAAATAAAAAAATCGTCTCTTTATGAGGCGATTTTTAATTATAATGAAATATTCTCGCGATTGTTTTCTGTTATAATTATTATAGTGAAATCAGAAAATTCAGACGGATGATCTGGAAGCTTGATATGTACGCTTGATATGAGCGTTGGAGGGAAAATGAATTTTGTAAAGAAAAAGCACATACTTATTGGGGTACTGGTTATTTGTGCGTTGAGTGCATTTTATTTGTTGAATGATACATATATGGATACAATCGATGTAAATAATTATGCGTTTGAATCCTTGCTTGGTAAAACGCGAAATGAAGTAGTCAGTATTTTTGGTGAGGATTATATAGAAACAGATCAAGGCGTCGATCAACAAAATA
>CAYLNI010000008.1:4924-5210 GCA_964384705.1 uncultured Fusibacter sp. | reverse complement strand
ACAGGATGAACCTGAACGTAAAAATGATAAGGTTGTCGAGGTTCAGCTAAAGGATGTTGAATATAAGGGGATTTCTACAAAGCTCAGAATGGGAACTGCAGACGATACTATGGACATGGAAATGCTCACGATTAACCTCATGGTCAATTTCGATCAAAGTCCATTATGGTATATTTATGATTTTGGATCATACAAGATTAGGCTTTCTGGGGAGTCTAGAGGGTCGTTGATAAAAGAAATGGTTATTTTTGAGGAGGATTATCAATGAGCGAAGTGATTTCAACGC
>CAYLNI010000008.1:0-4905 GCA_964384705.1 uncultured Fusibacter sp. | reverse complement strand
ATATGACAATATGCGTTTTTTCAAGGCACACCATGCACCACTGTTTGAGTGTGCCACAGAAGATGGTGAGGTGTTTGTGGGAAAGAGCGATCGGCCATGGGTCTATATGAAATGCAATGAATCAAATCCGGAAGCATGCCACCGTATATTGATGCTAATACCTGAAGAGTATGTAAATTTTGCTCTGGTAGAGGACTGGATGGTAGAGAGTGTTACGCGAGATTTTGTTCGCACGAGAGAGATGGTCTGTACGCGTTTTTATTTACCAGAAGGAGTGTCTTTACTTAGCAGTGAAAATCAGGTGAGTACTCTTATGGTTGAGGATGCGTTGGAAATTCAAAACTCACATGCCTATAACGAATACACGGATCTTGAGTACGTCACAGCCCAGATTGAAAACGGATACGGAGCTTGTGTTCGCGTGGATGGCAAGCTTGTGGCTTGGGCGATTACACATGATGATGGCGCAATCGGCTTTTTATTTGTCCAGCCTGAGCATCGTGGTAAGGGATATGGTGAAGCTGTGACGGCATGGATAGCTGAGCGACTTAGAAAAGATGGTTATGCGGTCTATGTGCATATTGAGTCGGATAACTTTAAGAGCATGAATCTGGCAAAGAAGGTAGGTTTTGTGGAAGACAGAAATGTTCGGTGGTTTACGCTTGAGGGAAAATAGTGACTATCTTAAACTTGCTGAGACACCGCATACGAGCCGATTTTTAGTTAACAGAGGTGAAAATAATGAGTCGCGACATCCTATTTAAGACAGATGAATTTGTATTTAGCTATAGAGTAGCGGGATTGCTAATTAAAAATAATAAAGTATTGCTTCAACGTCCATTAGATGACACTGGGTATGCCATTCCTGGAGGTCATGTTGCTTTTGGAGAGACCAATAGAGATACACTTATTCGCGAGTTTAAAGAGGAAATAGGCGCAGATATTGCTGTAACTGGCTTAAAATGGGTAGGAGAAATATTTTTTCCATGGGGAAATAAACCGTGTCATCAGATAACAATGTTTTATTCGATCTCACTATTAGATGATTCGTTAATCCCATTAGATGGAAAGTTTTATGGCATTGAATCTATAGAAAATAACTCATTCAAGTTAGAATTCTCATGGGTTGATTTGAAGGATTTAGCTAACATTGAATTGTATCCAGCAAATGCTAAAGACCTGTTAATAAATGCTACTGACAGCATAGAGCATTTTATATACCGAGAAGAAGCAATGTGATGCTAACGTATCATGCTTTATTGGCATAACGATAACATCGTGTATTATGTATAGTAACTACAGTAAGGAAAAGTACTCAACTGATAACTTTGATCTTCATGCATCAGTGCTTGTGCTATATCACTTATTTTTCAAATTTTCTATATCTATCATTTGGTAAATATAAGCGATTGGTCTGCACTTATGGACACAATGGGTGCTGTAACATTCGTAGCGGCAGTTCTTCTCATTGTTACCATTGCATTAAATGTAATTGCTTTAATTGCATATCAAGGCAAAATAGCGAAGTAAAAACAGAGAGAGGTAATTGAATGTTTAATCGTGCAATTGTAATCTTCCCACAATTCAAGAATATTAGGTTAATAAATGAAATCCGAGAGAAATATGATCCATTAGCTGACTATATTGCGCCACATATAACTTTAGTGTTTCCATTTGAAAGTGATATTCCAACAAACGAATTAATTGAACACATAAAGGTTGCACTTGTGGGGTTTGATAAGTTTAGCCTAGCTATGTGCGGAATTACTGGTAGCTCAGATGGATATATTTTTCTAAATGTGAAGACGGGCAATGACAAGATCATCGAATTGCATGACAAGTTATATAAAGGACTTCTTAAAGAACACCATAATAGGTTTATTCCATATATTCCACATTTGACATTAGGCAGATTGAAGGATGAGAAGCAGCATCAAGAAATTGTAGAGTCATTGTTTAATTTTGATGAGTTATTTGAGTTTGAAGTCGTTGAGGTTGTGGTCGAACGTATAGACGAAGAAGAGAGATCGATAATTGAGTATATTCATAAATTTTAATAAATAAGTTGCGTTTCAATTTTCTTGTAGTATAGGAGACAATATGATGATAAATCAACTAGAAATTGACTTGGTAATATTCGATATGGATGGCCTTATGTTTGATACAGAAAAGATATCATACGACGCATGGAAAGAAGCTGCCGCTCTGTATAATTATCAAATTGACATGGGTGTATTTGAAAAAACAATAGGGGTTAATTTTATCAAAACAAAAGAGATTTATGTAGAACACTTTGGGGATGAATTTCCTTTAGAGTTAATAAGTGAAGCCAGAGTAAAGATATCAGAGGATATAATTAAAACAAATGGCGTACCTGTAAAACATGGTCTTTATGAGCTAATAGAATATTTAAATCATATAAAGATGAAAATGGCTGTTGCAACATCGACGAGTAGAAGTAGAGCCTTGAATTTATTGAGGTTGGCGAAAATTGAAAATTATTTTGATTACATTTTGTGCGGAGATGAAATTATAAACTCGAAACCTAATCCAGAAATATTTCTAAAAGTAGCTAGTGAACTAAAATGTTCGCCAAGCAAGTGTCTTGTACTTGAAGATTCAGAATTGGGCGTAACAGCTGCATATAGCGCTGGCATGGTCCCTATAATGATCCCAGACTTAAAGGAACCAAGTAAAGATATTCAAAGCCTAATTTTCAGTAGAATGAATAACTTGATTGATGTTAAGTTATTCCTTGAAGAATTTTTGAGAAATTAATGAGATCATTCATTCAAACAAAAATCACACTAACAGGAGAACCCCAAATATGCTAAACGAGTATTTGCAAAATTTCAAAAACAGCATCAATAGCCCAAACATAAAAATGCTATACAAACTCAAATGGGCACAAATAGAACAACATGTTGAAACTAAGAATTTGAAAATTCTCGATTTTGGGAGTGGGTTTGGAACAACCGCGAATTACTTGGCTAAGAATAACGAAGTTATTGCGATAGATCCCAACGTTGATATGGTCGAAGAACGTGAACGCGAAAATGAGTACACTCAGATAATCGGAAAATATGAAAAACTGTATGCGTTCGATGATTGTTCGTTTGACATGATAATTTGCCATAACGTACTCGAGTTCATCCCAGAGCGCGCCGAAATTGTGAAAGAATTTTCACGCATACTTAGAAGTGACGGCATTTTAACAATCGTTAAAAATAATAACGATGGTAGAATCATGTCCAAAGCCATTGCAAATGATATCGATGGCGCTGTTGATTTACTTGAAGGTGGCCACATTTCAAACACCTTTGGCGATGTGCATGTCTATAATCCCGCAGAGTTGACTGTGTGGGGAAACAGTCTTAAAATCGAAAAGTTACTAAGCCTACAGACATTTTTCGGTTTACAAAGTAGCGAAGTTGATAAAAATGAGCAACAATGGATGGATAAAGTGTTCGATCTAGAAATGAAAGTTTCAGATTTAGAGCCATACAAAAGCATTTCACTTTTTAATCACGTTTTATTGAGGAAATATTAATATGAAATACATTATCGATTTGGATGGAACCCTACTCAATGGCGATACTGCAAACTTAGATTCCGTAGCGTTTTTGAAGCATTTAAACGCCACAAATGCCGATTACTTGGTGATGACTAACTCAATTAAATCGCTGTCCAAAATTAAGGAGAAGCTTGAAAAGGTTGGTATAGCTATAGAAACTCGTCGAATTATGAACCCAATAAACGCCATCAACTGTTATTTGAAGAATATGGGATTCAATAGCGCGTTTGTCGTGGGTAGCCAATCGGAAATCGATCAGGTGGAAGTGGCCGTGAACAATGAAAACCCCGACATCATCATCTTACTGGATTTTGAAAAAGAGAATGTCTGCTATGACAAGCTACAAGAGGTCTTTCAATTGATCAATAAGGGAACGCCTGTAATTACAGCCTCTAAGTCAAACTACTATTTAAAAAATGGAGAACGCGTCTTAGATACTGGCGCTTTCACAAGTTTATTGGAAGCTGCAGGGGAGATCACGATCGAGGTGTTTGGGAAGCCATCAGATGCGTATTTTAAGTCAGGTCTAAGCTTGTTAAATGCTTCACCTAACGAAGTGATAGTTATTGGCGATGACTGGAAGACGGATATAAAAGGTGCCATGGCGGTTGGCTGTAAATCAGCACTATTAAAGTCTGGAAAGTATGCAGACGGTGACGAGCTACATGTTCCAGAAGCACTGTGTTTGGGTCGTTTAATGGATGTTTTCAGCTTTTAGATTAATCATACTTGGAGGTATAAATAATGAAAAACGTTAAAATGTATAATGCAATTAATATTGCAGGTGCAATAATGTGTGTAATTTTAACCGCATCGTTATTTGTCTTTAATGATCAAAAGATATTTGTTGGTGTTTTGTTTAGAGGTGCGTTTTCACTTTTAATAATATATAACGCTCTATATGTTCTGTTGACAAATAGACCTTCGTTTTTAGTTAAAAAAGGAAAGGAAAATCAAAGAAAAATTTTAGGGATAATTTTATTGGTAGTTGGTATATTTGGATTTATTACTACCCTATTAGGTTATGGGATTAATGGCTATCCTTTACTTAATTGGAGAACTATTTTTTAAGAACGTACTTAATATATTAATAGAATAAATTCGGAGGTAATAAAATGAGCAGATACGAAGATGGCCTAAAACTAATGGAAGAAAGATGCGGCAACGGTAAGGATAATACCATTTCACTGGCAACCATTGCATTGGACAAAAGCCCTGACGGCAGCCCGCGTCCTTTCGTCCGCGATCTTGACGCATTTTATGAAGATGGCGTATTTTATGTGACGACTTGGTCAAAGTCGACAAAAATGCCGCAGATCGCTCAAAACAAA
>CAYLNI010000007.1:46063-49169 GCA_964384705.1 uncultured Fusibacter sp. | reverse complement strand
ACCGAAACGAAGATTTTTTTTTTTTTTTCAAACCGCTCATCGAACTTGATGGCAAAGTCATGGGCATCATAGGCACGGGTCGCATCGGCACTGAAACGGCAAAAATCGCGAAATCCTTTGGCATGACAGTCGTCGCCTATCAATCAAACGAACGTGAGAAAGAAAAAATAGTTGATGAAGAAAATAAAGACGTGTTGTTTAAGTACCTATCTCCTAAAGACTTCTATGCTACGGCAGACGTTATCAGCTTACATTGTCCATTGACTGAGGAAAATCGGGGCATGATCAATGAGGCAGCGTTTGCTCAGATGAAAACGGGTGTCATCATCATCAACACAGCGCGTGGTCCACTCATCGACGAGAAAGCGCTTGTATCAGCCCTTGAGAGTGGAAAAGTGTATGCAGCCGGTCTCGATGTCTTATCTAAGGAACCACCTGTTGAAGCGAGTCCACTATATGCTTTTGAACAATGCAATATTACCCCGCACATTGCGTGGGCGCCTTGGGCGTCTAGAAATAGACTTTTAGGGATAGCAATAGACAATTTAAAAGCCTTTTTAAAGGGCGAAGCGAAAAATACTGTGTGAATCTACGCTACTTATTTGAGGAGGAAAAGGATGTCACAACTGATTACGCAAACGATAACGCAAACAATTAACGAACAAAGAGATCTTTTTCGAAGTGGCTTAACGCGTCCGATAAAATATAGATTGGAACAGCTTGATATACTCAAGCAAGGCATCCTAAAGTATGAACGCGAAATCCTTGATGCATTGAAACGCGATTTAAACAAACCAGAATATGAGGCTTACGCGACTGAAGTCGGTTTGATTCTCCACAGTATTGGCCATATTTCTAAAAACCTTGAAAAGTGGGCAAAGGTCAAAGTGGTTAAAACGCCTATTCAACTTGCGCCTGCAAAAAGCAGTATTAAATATGAACCGCAGGGTGTCGTCCTAATCGTAGCGCCATTTAATTACCCATTTCAATTATTAATCGAGCCATTACTCGGAGCCATTGCCGCGGGCAATACGGCTGTACTAAAGCCCTCAGAGTACACATCACATACTGAAGCGATTATCGTCAAACTCTTTGCTGAGTTGTTTGATCCCAATTACATCAAGGTGATCACAGGTGGGCGAGATGTTTCTGAAGCTTTAGTCAATGCGCCATTCGACCACATCTTCTTTACGGGTAGTACCCAGACTGGAAAAGCTGTCATGAAAGCAGCTGCAGAGCATTTGATCCCTGTTACATTGGAGCTCGGTGGAAAGAGCCCGACGATCGTTCATAACGATGCCGATATCAAGATGGCTGCACTTAGAATAACGTGGGGTAAATTTATGAATGCTGGTCAAATCTGCGTTGCACCTGATTATGTATACGTTCACAAAGATGTCGAGCAGTTGTTCATCGATGAAGTGCTAAAGTGTATCATTACTTTTTATGGCGCTTTGCCAATTAAGAGCCCTGACTATTGTAGAATCGTCAATGAAAACTTATTCAATCGCATCGTTTCACTCATCGATCATGACAAGGTCGTCATTGGCGGGCAATATGATTTGAGTCAGAAATATATTGCGCCTACAGTTATGAAAAATGTAACTTGGGATGATGCCGTGATGCAGGAAGAAATATTCGGACCGATTATGCCGATATTGGTTTATGACTCTATTGAGACCGTTATCGATACGATCACACAAAAGCCAAAACCTTTGGCACTCTATGTCTTTTCTGAAAGTGAGAGCCTTCAAGAGTACTTGATGGACCAGATACCTTTCGGAGGTGGCTGTATCAACGATACGATCATGCATGTCGCTTCTCAATACTTGCCATTTGGTGGAACAGGACATTCTGGAATGGGTGCCTATCATGGTGAAGAGAGTTTCAAGACGTTTTCTCATAAGAAGAGCATCTTAAAAAAATCATCCGTGTTTGAACTTAAGTTGCTTTACCCACCTTATAAAAATAACGTTCAGTGGTTAAGAAAGATATTCAAGTGACGAAATTGCACGACTATGGAAATTGCATATTTTCAAAAAAATAAAGCTCAAGTTGCGAGTGATTCATTTTTCTCGCGCTTGAGCTTTCTCAGCTTTATATCCTCTATTCGCATGTTACGTCGTTGCTTCATTGTTACTTCGTGATGCCCTGTTCCAAGAGTTTGTTCAAAATGCGGTAGAGAACGTTTGCGTCCTCAGGGTCCATTTTTAAACAATGCATAATTTGTTCGGGCACACTAAGTGCTTCATCTCTTAGATGCCATCCTTTTTCAGTCAAGTTGATGAAAACATTGCGTTCGTTGTCTTTGCTACGCGTACGTGTGAGCAGACCTTGAATTTCAAGTTTTTTTAGCAGAGGTGTCAGCGTGCCAGAATCAAGGAAAAGTTTTTCACCCAATGACTTGACGTTGAGCCCGTCACTTTCCCACAAAACCATCATGGTGATGTACTGTGTGTATGTGAGGTTAAGAGGATCCAAAAACGGTTTATAGAGCCTTGTGACTTCCTTTGATACTGCATAAAGCGGAAAACACAATTGATTTTTTAGTTTCAGTGCATCGTAATTCATAGGACACCCTTTCATTGATAGGCATGTGCATACTGTAAGCTACGATTAAATGGTACACAATTTAATTGTGTTTGTCAAGGTGGATAGACTATCCAAAATTATATGATCTTGTAGCCAACGCCCCACACCGTTTCAATCAATGGTGTATTTGGAGACAGCGCTTCGATTTTTTCGCGTATGCGTTTCACGTGTACCGTTACAGTAAAAGCGTCTCCTAGTGAGTCAAATTTCCACACGCGCTCATAGATTTCTTCTTTCGAGAAGACGCGTCCGCGATGTCTGGCGAGCAACAAGATAATTTCGAATTCCTTAGGTGTCAACTCGAGCACTTTTCCAGAAATGGAGAACACCTTTGTCATCTCATTGATGACAAAATCGCGGATGATGATATTTGAGTCATCAAAAGTCGAGCTTGAAGTATTTTTCATCTTGCTATATCGTCTTAACTGCGCCTTGACTCTGGCGATCAGTTCATTTGTGCTAAAAGGCTTTGTCAAATAGTCATCTGCACCGACACCAAGGCCTAGTACGATAT
>CAYLNI010000007.1:41352-46046 GCA_964384705.1 uncultured Fusibacter sp. | reverse complement strand
TTTCTTATCAAATTCTTCAGACGACATTTTTATTTTCAGCGATTGTATTTTCTTGCAAATGTCGATGCCATTGCCGTTTGGAAGCATCAAATCCAATATGACAAGTGATGCGCCTTCAAGAAGTGGGATAATGCGTGTAATATCACCTGTAGATTCGATGACGACTTCATAACCGTTAATTTCCAAGTAGTCTTTTTCCAATCTAGCGATACTCTTATCATCTTCGACGATCAATATTTTTTCCATGTTTACCTCGCTTTATAATTATGCAATTTCCGTAGGTACATCAATCAAACGCCTTAAGGCGGATGGAAATGGTCAGACCGTGTGAATCGTTGGCCGAAGCCGATATTTTACCGCCATGTGCAGCGATGATTTCTTTACAGATGCTGAGCCCGATTCCACTGCCCATAATATCGAGATTTCTCGATTTATCAGAACGATAAAACCGTTCGAAGATATGCCCTAAGTCATCGTCTTTCACGCCGATACCGTTGTCAGAGATGTTGATAAAGACACCGTCATCATCTTGATTGGCAAGTATGATGATCTCAAGTGGAGAACCATTTCTGTATTTGATAGAATTTTCGATGACGTTGATAAAAACGCGCATGAGCTTCTCAGGATCTACTTCGACGCGTGTGTCTTTGATGATAAAGTGCAAGGAGAGCTTTCCACCGATTTTGGTGACATCACTTTCAAGTTCATCCACACAATCCGTTAAAAAGTTCTTTAAATTGACGACCTGCTTATTGAGTTTTATGCTGCCAACGTCAAAGCGCGTGATCTCGAACAAGTCATTGAGAAGACTTTCAATCATATACGTTTTAGATTCAATGGTTTCTAGGTATTCTCTTTGCGTTTCTTCAGTGCGGGCGACCCCATCTTTCAGACCCTGTACATACCCTCTAATCGAGGTGATTGGGGTCCGTAGATCGTGTGAGATGTTTGCGATGAGCTCTTTCTTTTCAACTTCGAGAATCTTTTGCTTTTCAACTGAAGTTTCTAGAGAATGTCGCATGCTCTCAATACTTTCTGCAAGTTCGTAGAAGTCATCTTCCTCTTCGTAGGAAAGTTTTGCAGAGAGATTGCCCTTTCGAATCTCGTTCGTGGTAAAAGTCAATCTGCGAATGGCCCGCTTAATCGGGTTGGAAATCCATGCTAATAATACGGCAAGTAAAATCAAGTTGAAAGTACCGTAAAGAACAAAGAAAACCTTCTCAAAGACCTGATAAGCGACTTCGAGGCGTGTGCTATCGATTTTAAGCCTAACATCGATGGTGCCACCGTCAAGTCGTTCAAAGTGATGGTGTTTTAAAGAATACTGAATTTTGGTTTGTTCTTCAGAGAGATTGCCGAAAAGCCACCGCTCAACAAGACTTAGATTTTCAATTTCGTCGTGATAAGTGGTAAATTTAGGAACGCTATTTTCAGCAACTTCTATGATCAAAAATGTCGAGCTGAAATGCGTCGTCGCGTAATCTTTAAAATTATCTGTCAAAAAGAATTCGGGTGAATCTGTATAAGGGTGAACATAAGTCTCGAATTCATTTGAAATGCTAGAAAAATTGTCGAAGATATCATAATACGTATCAAAAAAATGGACGATATTAAGATTGTCGCTTAAAAAATTGTTCGTAATCAGTAAGGTGAATATCGCTGGCAAAAGTACTAAAAGAACCAGTGATATGATGAACTTGTTTTTTATCCTCATGTTAAAACCTCATTATGGCATTAAAGCGCATATTACGCCTTAATTTATTATATCTCAATTTGACCTGAAATGTGAAATAACGTTTTTATAAAGAAATATATCAATGGGAAACTATTATGAAGCTATCTCATTTAATTAACATTTGTCATGTGATTTTAATTCAATTTTCATAACAATGCAATATCCATGGTGTATAATGAGTGAGAAATTGTCAACATATGGGTACTTTAGTTTAAGACAGAAGGAGTGATGGCATGCGCGCAATATTCAAAAAGACTGTGACAATCGCACTATTAACAATGGTCATAGCAGCACAAACATTAACATCATCCGCATATACCAAAATCTACGAGAAAGCGTCACCAGTAGAAGCCTATGCAGATGGTGTGACACATCAAAACATTAAAATCTATACAAATGAAGGTTGGATCAATATGAACGTCCTTCGTGTAGATCTTAGGAAAAACGTTGAGATGACTGTTCTTACCGATACCGTGTTATCGACAAGGGACACGATTACAAATTTAGTCAAAAAAAATAACGCTGACAATACCATTGTTGCTGCGATAAACAGTGACTTTTTTGATACTGCAAACAGTACTACCATGGGAAATCTCGTCAAAGATGGCAAGATACTGACAACAGCTGTCGGATATGATGAGTTTGCCTCATTTAATATGAGTACAGAAGGTCTGCCATATGTGGGATACATCAACTCACCGAATAACAAAATCACAAATGGCACCTATACGAAGACCTTATCTTATATCAACAAACCTTATCTTGCATATAGTAGAACGATTATGTATGATAACGATTTTGCAACCAAATCATATGGTAAAAACATTGGATCAGATGTGCTTGAAATGTTGGTTCTAGATGGCGTCATCGTTGAAATTAGACGCAAAGGGGAACCCTTTACGATTCCTGACAACGGCTTTGTCATCGCTTCAGTGGGCAACGACATTGGCGAGATGTTGAAGAACTTTAAAATGGGCGATCCGATTACGGTCGAATACGACGTCAATTTTAAATATATGGATTTGAGCATTGGCGGTGGGGCACAACTGATTAAAGACGGCACCATTATTACAAACTTCTCACAAAACATTAAAGGCAATCAACCGAGAACTGGTCTAGGGATTACAAAAGATCGTAAGGAACTGATCCTCGTGACTATCGACGGACGTACTTCTTCTTATAGAGGTGTTACTCAAACGGAACTTGCCTCTTTGCTTAAAGGTTTAGGCGCTCACGAGGCAATCAATCTCGATGGTGGCGGTTCAACGCAAATGGTTTCAAAATCGCCTTGGACCAATTCAGTAACGACTGTGAACCATCCTTCAGATCAAGCTGAGCGTAAAATGTATACAGCACTTGCTATTGAAAAATTGCTAGAAGCATCACCGGTTCTTAGAACGACAAAAATCAGTATGAATAACACGCGTATGTTGCTTGGTTCAGAAGTTGCAGTGACACTTTTGGGCAGTGACACGAATTACAATCCAGTAGCGATACCAGCAAAAGACGTCGTTTGGAGTGTAACAGGTGTCACAGGTACATTTGCAGGCGGCAAATTCGTACCAAGCAGTCTTGGTAAAGGCACGATCACTGCAGCATATGGCGGCATCGTGGCAAATCAAGAAATCGTCGTAAAAAATAATGGCGTCAAGCTCATCGTGTCACCAGCGAGCTTAAAAGTAGATGAAAATCAAGAGAAAACCGTTACATTTTCAATTTTGACAGAAGAAGGCGAAACAATACCGATTTCTTCAAAAGTTGTTAAAGCTATTGTACCGCCAACATTGGGTACTTTCAATTACGATAAGAGCACTTTTGTAGCGGGTAATCAAGTTGGTCAAGGCTATATCACTTGTGAATTTGACGGATTAAAAGCCCATATTCCAGTAGGCGTAGGTATGGACAAGCAATTGTTCATCGACTTTGAAAAGCCAACTGCGACATTTAGCAGTTATCCAGTCGCTGTAACCGGTTCATATCAAGAAACGGCGACAAATGCCAAAGCGGGATTATCGGGACTACTCAGCTATGACTTTTCTAAAACAACAGAAACACGCGCAGCTTATATGACGTTTACAGCGCCAGTCACACTGCCTATAGACACACAAGGTATTGGCATGTGGGTATTTGGAGATGAAGGCAATGACCACTGGCTCAGAGCAAAAGTTGTCGATGCAAAAGGCATCGCAACGAATATCACATTTACGACGCACGTTGACTGGACTGGTTGGAAATATGTAACGGCTGATCTTCCAACTGGATCTACAGCACCTTTCGTTCTAGAAAGAATCTATCTCGCTGAAACGGATGCGACACGACTTGATTCAGGATACATCATGATTGATAATGTCGATGCGATCACAAGTCAAGCGCTATCAGTATCTCTTCCAGGTGAAGTCAATCGACTCAAAAAAGTTGCGGATTACAAATTACCTGCAGATCTAGTCGGTAATAAAAACAAACTTATGAACATGATCTATTATACGGAAAAAACGACAACCGTAGATACACTGATGAAAGCCAAAGCACTTGATTGGACGACGCATTCTGGTGTCTACACAGTTGCAGATCGTACCGATGCAACTGTCTTTAAAATGGTCAACAAGAAAGGCTCCATTCGTGCGAACGATTATACACAGTGGACAAAGTTCTTAAATTTCGTCAAAACGACAACGAGCACGAAACCAGTCGTATTGATGATGAGCGATGTTTATATATTCAACGACAAGCTAGAAAATGATTTGTTTTTAACGCAGCTTCAAACGCTGACTGATAAAGGCATCGATGTCGCAGTTGTTTTCCCGACATCCAATGCAACGTTCAGTGTCGCAAAAACAAATGGCGCGACTATCGTTAAAGTGCCTAGAACCGCTACGAGCATATCGTACCTTAGCATAGGCGTTTCAAATAACAAGATTTTCTTTGAAGCGAAGTAACGAATAATTTGTAATAATAAAAG
>CAYLNI010000007.1:40395-41325 GCA_964384705.1 uncultured Fusibacter sp. | reverse complement strand
TGGAAGTGCGCTTTTTTTGTTGTTACATCTAAAAGTAGGGATCTACATCCGACATTTTGACTTCGAGCGATAAAGTCTCAGTCACGTCATCATCTAAGCTCACGCTTATTCTGGCTGCACCTGATTGACCGGTCGTTTTAACCCAGAATGCACGACCTCCTGCAATCAGTGCAAAAGTGCTTGGACCGATCATTTCGATAGGCCCCTCAAGTGACACCTTAACAACTGAGTTGGCATACTGGAAGGGTTGCCCTATCAAATCGGTCAAAGTAACCACGATACGCACAACGTCATACGTTTCAGCATCGATCAAACAATCCGCATCCGCTTTCAGATTCAACCGTTTTCCTCTTAAATCCCTTTTTTCAACGACGCAAACGCGTTCGTCTTGTTTGTATCCTTCAAAACGAAAAGCTGTGGATGCTTCTCCCCATGTGGCGATGTATTTGCCATAGAGCTTTGTCGCATCATCAAAGGTCATCTTATATTTGAAAAACAGTAAACCCATGCGTAATTTATATAAGAGTGGCAATGCATTGCCAACCTCCGTATATTTCATGAGAATTTTCTTGATGGAGGTGGCATCTTTCGACGTGAATCGCTCATTGTCTTTAATCAGATCTCCGATGAGGTCATCGACGATGATTGGAGGGTGTGGTAAGTTCTGGTAATCCAAATGGGTTATATTTGCAGAAAATGCTTTAATCAACGTGTCATTCTTATAAACTTTAATTTCATCGCAATTGGTAAATACCGTAATCTTACCGATTTCTGCTGCGTCAAAATCACCGCCGAACAGATTCGAAGCGACGGACAAGACTGGCTTTTCGTCAGATTGAGAGGCGTAAAGGGCAGCTGCATATTTAGGCAGCCTGAACATATCGAGAACGCCATGATAACAGATCATATCGCCTGATCCGAAGTCCTTAT
>CAYLNI010000007.1:40128-40372 GCA_964384705.1 uncultured Fusibacter sp. | reverse complement strand
ATGCACCAACCGATGGCGCCGGCGATGTCTCGTGTGCCATAAGCCTGATTTAATACGCGTGCATGTCTAAGTGCATGTTCGATGCGTTTCGCTTCACTGTCAAAAGATTTAGTGGGGTACATATGGCCGTTGTGCTCAGTAACCAAGTAGGGTACACTTTTTTTAGCTATTTTCATTGGCGCTTCCAGTGCTTGATTCGACCCTCGATGCACGAAATCGTTATACGTATAGACGTCCTCAAGCA
>CAYLNI010000007.1:39362-40082 GCA_964384705.1 uncultured Fusibacter sp. | reverse complement strand
CAGTACTTCGCGAGGGATCAAGTTTGCGAGCTAGTGCGTTGGTCGCTTCATATAGGGCATTCGAATCGGGAGATTCATTGATGCGCACACCCCAAATGACGATGGAAGGGTGATTGATATCTCGTATTATCATCGCCTCAACGCTTTCAAGGGCAAGTGATTGCCACCCTAAATCGCCAACGTGTTGCCAACCAGGGATCTCATCAAACACGAGCAGACCAATTTCATCGCAACGATCCAGAAAGTGTCTCGATGGTGGATAATGGGAGGATCTGACGATATTGACACCAAGCTCGTACCTCAGAATGTCGGCATCGAGCACTTGTGCGCTTTTAGGCATGGCGTTTCCCACATAAGGATACGATTGATGCCTGTTAAGCCCTCGCAGTTTAACTTTCTTGCCGTTGAGAAAGAACCCATCTTGCTTAAATTCTGCCGTTCTAAATCCAAACGACGTTTCATAACGGTCTATTAAAGTCTTGCCATCACTGCTCACGAGTTCAAGTGTAAGCGTATAAAGTTTAGGATTTTCCATATCCCACGACTTAATTTGTGCATGATAGGTATCAAAAGTCATCGATATTGAGCCATCCGCCGCATTCATGTCATCTGACGCATTGATGTCTTCTTCCGCATTGATGTCAACCGCCGCATGGCCATCATTAGTCCGTATTTGTTGTGCGATAAGATAGTCTTTATCATAAATTTTCGCGATGATCT
>CAYLNI010000007.1:36559-39343 GCA_964384705.1 uncultured Fusibacter sp. | reverse complement strand
CAATGGTAAATGGCTCACTGAGTCCAAAAGTTAACTGCGCTTCAAATGCTTCATAATCAATTGATGGCGTCAGCACGCGCACCGCCTTAAAATGCTGCTTGTTTCGAACTTCAAGCCACACCTCACGATAGATACCCCCATAGGTTAAAAAGTCCACGACACCGCCATACGGGGGTATGTCAGCACGTTCAGTGGCATCCACATGCACTGTGATCCATTGTTCGTGCGGTTCACCATGCAAGAAAGGTGTCACTGTCACAGAAAATGGCGTATAGCCGCCTTTGTGCTCAAACGCAAAGTGTTCTCCGATATAGACGCGGGTGGCAAGCATGACGGCTTCAAAGTGCAAAATGGCTTCTTCATCATGCGCTAGAGAAATCTGCGGCAGTAGGTGCTTATAACAGCATTCAAATTGGTAAAGTGATGGATCAAAATAGTGAAGGGGCAGCTCTATGTTCGTATGTGGCAGTCTCACTGGTAGATACTCTGAAAAATTATCAAATGTCTTTAAGTCTTCAAAATGAAAATTGGGCTTATAAAGCCAATCGTTGTTGAGGGGCATCGTCTTCATGCGTTTTTCCTCCATGTTACTTATAGTTTATCGCATTCTAGATGAGATACAATAAGATAGTTATGGAAATTACATAATTACCTAATATGTCACAAGATCATAGTTTCACACGGCAGCAATGCCCTATTTACGACGTTTTCATGTGAGAGATATCATAAATTGGAATTATGTAATTTCCTCAGTGATTCTGTGCATTGACAAATGCATTTTAAAGAGCTATTCTATATATAGAATAGCTCTAATTCATTAAAAGTTAACTACTGGAGGCGAATATTTTGACACAAATAGAAATCGTTCTACTCGGTTTATTATATGAAAAAGATCGGTATGGCTACGAGATAGAAGCGGTTATAGAAGAACGAAAGATGAGAAACTGGACCAAAATCGGCTTTTCGTCAATCTACAACTCTTTAAATAACCTCGAGAAAAAAGGGTGGATTGGCTGGAGAAATGAAGCGGAACACGGTTCACCAGCGCGTAAAGTTTACTATGTCAATGAACCTTTCAGGGAAACGGTCCTAGAAACCATCAAAACGACACTGCACTCGCCTCAGCGGTTGTACAGTGAGTTTTCCATCGGGTTGGCATTTTCGAATTTGTTGACTAAAGAAGAAACGTACGACTGTCTTGTAAAATACCGAGAAAGCCTTGAAAATAGACGTCTGGCAATCCTTAAAAGTTATGAAGAACAACCAAACGTTCATAAAAGTATTCCAATTAAGGCATTGTTTACGCACCCACTTAAACTCATCGAGGCTGAGGTTGAGTGGCTTAACGATTTATTAGCCGAATTAAATGCGAAATAAACTCGATTTAAATTCAAATTAAAAGGGAGGAAGCATATGATTCTTGATAAATTCACCCCATTTTATGGGCAACATTGTGAAACAACGGCCATCGGAAATTTACTGCAGCATTTTGGTTTAAAGCTTTCCGAACCCATGCTGTTCGGAATCGGAGAGGGCCTCAGTTACCTCTATTGGGATAGTAAGCAGATGGGGTTTCCATTTTTAGGTGGACGGTGTAAACCTGATGCAATCACAGAAAATATCGCAAAAAATCTTAAATTAAACCTGGAAGTGTCTGAAACGTCTTCAAGATCAAAAGCTTGGGAGAGTGTAAAATCTAAAATTGATAACGGAAACCCAGTAGGTTTAAAATTAGATTGTTATTATCTCGATTATTTTACGCAGAAGATCCATTTTGCCGGCCATTATGTTGCGATGTATGGCTATGACGATACATTTGCCTATTTGATAGATACTCAGCAACAAGGTCCAGCAGTCAAAACGCGTTTGGAGAGTCTAGCAGATGCGAGAAGTGCCAAAGGTCCAATGGCTTCTAAAAATAGGTCGTTTACGATATCAATGGAAAATGAACCACCCAATCTCAAGAACGTCATTATGACTGCAATCCATAACAATGCACATGATTATCTACATCCCCCTATTGGAAATGTATCGTACAAAGGCATTCGGAAAACTTCAAAGGTCATCACGAGTTGGTTCGATAGACCTGGTGTAACCCCAGATCAAATAACACTTGCAGGGACCATCATGGAAAAGGCAGGCACTGGAGGTGCTTTATTTAGAAATATGTATAGAGATTTTCTAATTGAATGCAACGCTTCATATCCAGAAATGAAATTTGAAGTTCCCATTCAGAAATTCACTCTAGTCGCTGAGAAGTGGACTGAGGTATCGAGACTAATCTGTAAAGCCGGTGATGATGCGAGCGCGCAACCTCTAAAAGAAGCGTCACAGATTTTGCTTGAGATTGCAACGTTGGAAGAAGATGCAATGAAAATGCTTTTTGAAAATACTTCTGAAATGATACGTTAGAACCTATGCAAAGATAGGTTCTTTTTTTTATGTTAATTTGTACTTGAACGCCCAATGTAAGAATCTGATTAGAAAGGTGTAAGAAAATATTAAGTGAATACTAAACAAACCTGTGTAGTTGCAAACCTCAATTTTGCTTATAGTGTATGTAGAAGTAAAAATAAGAGGTGATGATATGCTTAGTTTTAAGCCTAGGCAATTAAACGAAGAGGGCATCGTAGAAAAACTTAAAGAAGTTTACGGAGCAGCAAACGTAGTGTAATGAAAATAATAGAAAGATACAACTTAATAAGAGAGCAAATCCCACAAGGCTCAATCCTTTTGGTTAGGGGTTCATCTGCTTTATCTAAAACGATACAATGGGCGGATAAC
>CAYLNI010000007.1:27956-36549 GCA_964384705.1 uncultured Fusibacter sp. | reverse complement strand
AGCAGCTCGAAAAACTAAAAAAAGAAAATAACCCTTCAGCTAAAATTGAAAAGTTGGCGATTCAGTTTGCCAAAGAGTATGGTTTTATCGCTGAGGAAAGCTATAAGACTTTTACGATGATGGCGCGTGCAATGTCAATGAAAACCGCTTTACCACAAAATGCCTCACTAAAAATCGTAACTACCGTTCAAGGCGCACAAGGTAACTTCTCTAAAAAACACATTCAAACAGAAGAAACATCACGTCTGAACATCGTTCAAGCGGGAGATGGTAGTGCAACTGGCGGTACTGCAAAAGCTGGGAATGGTAAGTCAAATAACGGTACACCAAACAGCGGTAGCGGTGTTGGTACAGCAGGTGGCTCTACTGTGGGCAAAGCATCAGGTACAGGCCTGCCAAAGGTCAAACGAAAATTCGTTAGAAACAAAACCAATCTTTGGCTGTATGTGTTTTATCTGCTTATGATTCCTGTAGGATATTTCACGTTGTACGATAATTTCGGATCGGTAAATCGTGTGTTAACATTGGTAACGGATACGGTTAAATTACCGATCTATTCAGACCCTTGGTTCATCGGACTCATGATTGCTACGAGTGTTGCAACACTATTACCTGTTCTGGGAAAATGGGCATTCAAACTCAATGTCGTGAGCTTATATCCGCTTTTAATGTTGCTCGCTCAAGTGGTACTCGTTTCTATAGAAGCAAAATTCCCTATGTTTGTGATGGGCTTTCAGCTTGTAGTTGGGCTAGGCATGTTCGCTTCCTTTGCGGTACTCGGGGCCTATGCCATGCGACTCCCAAAAGGCGCAAAAGAATACTTGGCTTATCAATCGATAACGCCATATTATCTATCAGCGATCATATGGTTTATCGGACAATACATTATCATGGCAAGAGTGATTTAAAAAAAGAATGGAGGGCAACATGTCAGATCAATTAAACAATGGCGCTTATGTATTTTCAGGACAAAGGCGGTTTCGCGTATTGAAAGAAATCGGCGGTGGCGGACAGGGTAATGTGTATCTTGTATCGGAAGATGCTGAACAATACGCACTCAAATGGTACAACAAAACGTCTTCAACGGCTGAACAATATGCGGCGATAGAAATACTTGTGGAAAAAGGTGCACCCAGTGAAAAATTCATATGGCCCTTGGCAATCGTTGAGGGTGAGTCAAAAGATAATTTCGGATATGTCATGCCACTAATCGATACGAAACGCTTTACAAAGTTGGCACACTACTTTGGTGGCGAGATTAAAGTCAAACGCTTTGAGCCACTCATCGATGCCTGTATTCGCATGGCGCACGGCTTCAACGAACTTCATCTAAGTGGTTTGTGCTATCGAGATATTTCATTTGGCAATCTATTTGTGGACTTTGAGACGGGTGAGGTACTCATCTGTGACAACGACAACGTCACGTTTGACAATCTGACTAAAACAGAGGACATTTGGGGCACGCATGGCTTCATGGCACCAGAAGTGGTCAAAGGTGAAAAACCACCAAGCTCGCAAACGGATCTCTTTTCACTAGCCGTCGTTTTATTTAGAATGCTACATTTACAACATCCGCTTCAAGGCAAAAGAGAATATGAAATCGAAATTGCAGATTTGGAAGCTTTGACGGACTTATATGGCCACAACCCTGTATTCATATACGATCCAATCGATGAAACCAATCGACCAGTCAAAGGTAAAAAAGATATGGCAGATGCGTATTGGCCTTACTATCCAGAATTTTTAAAAAGCAAATTCATCGACGCATTCACACATGGTTTACAAGACCCCAACCAACGGATTCGCGAGAGCATCTGGATCAAAACGCTTGCTGAACTCAGAGCATCACTTATGTACTGTTACAGCTGCGGGGAGCAGGTTTTCTATGATCAGACCAAGTTAGG
Organism: uncultured Fusibacter sp.; assembly: GCA_964384705.1. Taxonomy (GTDB): domain Bacteria; phylum Bacillota; class Clostridia; order Peptostreptococcales; family Acidaminobacteraceae; genus Fusibacter_C. The sequence goes on along the minus strand of CAYLNI010000007.1, from coordinate 34,645 downwards.
ACACATGGACCCTTGTCCGAAATGTGGCAAAGCAATTGACACATTGCCGCCAAGACTTAAAATCGGCGAGAAAATCCTTATGCTGAACCACGATGTGACGTTATATATGAACCAGATAGACGATTCGAATCCTATGGATTATGATACGCCTTACGCAAAAGTGGAAATTCATCCGAGACACCCAGAAATTTGGGGACTTAAAAATTTATCCGAGTCCGTCTGGAGATATGAAACAAAAGATGGTGAAATGAAAGAAATCTATAAAGAGGGTGTCATCCCAATCAAAGACAATCAGGAAATCTTTCTTGATAAAGTGATAGGCACTATGAGAATCGGTACAAAAATTACCCTTAAGAAAAAATAGGAGGTCGACATGACTATTGAAAGAGATGGAAAAATGGGCAACAGAGATTTACATTTGTTTTTTTTAATCGATGCATCGGATTCGATGAGCTACGGTGGAAAAGTGGAGACACTAAACAACGCCATTCGCGAGGCGATTCCACATATCAGAGAAATCGCAAGGGAAGCGGAAGGCTCAATCAAAGTACATGCCCTCTCATTTTCAACAGGTGCTAGATGGATCGTCAAAAATGTGGACGTCAGAGATTTCACTTGGGACAATATCACGACTAAAGGCGTCACTGACATGGGTCGAGGCTTTGAAATCCTCGCTGAAAAACTCAGTTCAGATTTTCAAGGTGAAAGAGGGTATCAACCGGTTATGATCTTATTGTCTGACGGTTTGCCTACAGATGATTATGAAGCGGGTCTTAAAAAGTTGAAGGAAACAAAATGGGGCAGTAAGGCGATTCGCATCTCCATCGCCATCGGTTCTGAAACGGATATGGACGTGTTGCAAGCATTCATTGGTGATAGCTTTAGAGGCGAACTCAAACCCCTTAAAGCAAAAAATGCCTCTGAGCTCAAGAACTATATCAGATGGGCGTCTACCGCCGCTTCAAATGCTTCAATCAACCCGATGAGAGGTATGCTGCCGCCACCACCAACCGTGGATGCCGAAGTCGAAGTTGAAGAAATAGATTGGTAATGCAAACGAGCTGGCCAGTAACAGGTGGCTCTATCATAGGCAGTGCGCATGTCAGAAAAGGGTTGCCTAATCAAGATGCGTATGGCAGTAAGAACTTGGGTGGCGGCATCCAGGTTCTTGCTTTAAGTGATGGCCATGGCGGCGAGAGACACCCATACAGCGACATCGGGTCAAAGGCTGCCGTCGAGGCGGCGATCGAGTGCATTGAAGACTATATTTCAACATTGAGGCAATTGTTCAGTGCTACGCCATTAGCCATTGAGTCTAAGAGACTATCCTTAGATGGTTCTAAGATTCGATATGATTTTGAAGGTCAAGTGTCCAAAGCGATTCAGGCGAGTTGGCTTGAAAAAATCAGAAAATCAGAAGTCTTTGAATCGCCTATGCAGTTTGGCTGTACGCTTTTAGTAGCAGTGAAATTTGATGAACTTGTCGTGTTTTTGCAGTTGGGTGATGGTAAAATTGCTGTCGTCTACACAGATGGCGTCGTTTATTATCCCATTCCACGCGATTCGCGCTATGAGAACAATGAAACGGCTTCTATGGCACAATCACAATCGTGGGCAGAGATGAAAGTCGTGACGTTGCAGATGGTGTCAAACGTTCACACGATTGTGCTCGCATCAGATGGCGTTGAAAATGCCTATCCAAAGGATTATTATGACGATGCTTTCTTCTATATGGCCTTGGCTATTGACCACGATAACCCTGAAAAGCTTACCGAAATGCTTGAGAAAGCTGCTTATTATTCGAAGGACGATACAACGGCCGTTATGTGGCATAATCCAGAATCGCAAATGCTTGAAACTGAAATACCTGAATCGCTGACGGTGTGGATGGGCGATTACCCAAATGGGTGGCTTCCAATTGCCTGTCATTTGGAAGAGACGCTAGACAAACGCATCGACCTGGCAATCTTGCTCCTCGTGGCGATTCAAAGAAATGGCGGGTACATACCACTTAATCTGACACTTAAGCAAATTTACCTCGACCATGAGGCGATGCGTCTTGAAATCATTGATGACCCTTTGTGCAAACCGGTTGATAAGAAAGCACTTCATAATTTGATTCTAGACCTGTTGATGCTACCCGTAACGACTAATTTCGTCCTTCTAATTGAGACTCTAAAGAACATTAGCATGGGATCAGAGGCTTTACCAGTTATTTTAAATCAGCTGAAAAGTCACCTTATATCGATTAAAAGTCAGCTCAGGTATGACTATGCCGAGCAAAAATTTGTCTGTGATGGCAACACGTCTGTGGTAAGTTTTACATCAGCAAATGGTAGCTTTCCATTGTTTTACAACAGCGACCTTTATCTACATCAACTCATGCCGCTCATAGGTAATTTTGATTGTCTCGTTGGTCGTGTGGTGCAACATCCAAAACATCAAACAGTTTGGGGGATCAAAAACCTCAGTCAACATTCGTGGCAGGTAGTCGGTGGCAAGCAAATGAACATTGAACCTGGTATGACCGTAACACTTCAAGAGGGGATTACCGTTTTTATACATGGAATACCTGTAAAAATTAGAATAAAAAACCAATAAAATGTCATTTTATAGAAAATATCTATGAAATGACATGTTTTTTTGTGTTTTTTTGAAAAATATTTGATTATTATTATTAGATAAAGGATATTTTGGTATATATATAAAAACAAACATGACAAAACGATCATTCGCAAAATATGAGATTAAATTTTGAAAGGAGTGACAAAGGGTGAGAGAGCAAATTGTGGCACAAATATTGGGAGATTTCTTGATTTTAGTACCAATGTTAAACAAAAAAATTCTTAGAGAAAACGATCTGTACAAATTGGATGATTTATACCCGTCACACGTGCAGATATTACTGCTTCTCGCGAAAAACAAACAACTGACAATGTCTGAGATCAGCAAGGAGATACACGTCATCAACTCAAATTTGACCCCGCTGGTGGACAAATTGATAAAACTTGGCTATTTAAAAAGACAACCTTCAAAAAAAGACAGACGGGTTGTTCACATATCGTTGACGGCTGGCGGTAAAAAGCAAGTCGAAAAGCATAAGCAGTATGCTGTTGGTTACCTAACTGAGCAATTTGAAAAGCTGGATGATGAGAAACTGAAAGCACTCGAAGAGCATCTCAATGGCATCAATGGAATTCTATCTGATTATGCTTAAGATTCCAATCAATAATTATTAATGGAATTTGCAAAATTACCTTTAAGTTGCAATAATCCGTTTATCGAATATGACAATGTCTCTCAAGCCGTTTTGATAAATGAAATTCAAACTATTTGGAATTTTGCAATTTCCTCAATTGAAAAAAATGGTTATTTTTGATACGATGAATTAGGATAGATGCTATCCTAATTTCTTTTTGAGGTGACTAAATGAGCGACGCAAAATTGATCAAATACGCAGAACTACTTGTAAAGACAGGTATCAATCTAAAAAAAGACCAAATTCTCATCGTTAGAGCACCAATTGAATGTGCCGAGTTCGCTAGAGCGATTACTGAAATTGCCTTTGATGCTGGCGCTAAAGACGTCGTCGTTCAGTGGAACGATGAGGTTTATTCAAAAATTAGATATTTAAAAGGTCCAGAGGCTTTATTCGATACATTTCCATCTTGGCAAAAGGAATTCTATCTGTCTTATGTGAGACAGGATGCTGCTTTTTTATCGATTTCAGCTTCCGATCCAGAGAATCTCAAAGATGTAGATCCACTACGCATTCAGCGCTTTTCTAGAGCATTCAATGCAGAAGTCTCCGAATATAGAGAGCGCCTCATGAACAATGAAAACGTTTGGTGTGTTGCCTCTGTACCAACACCTGCGTGGGCGAAAAAAGTTTTCCCAAATGAAACCGTTGAAGATGCAATGGCTAAACTATGGGATGCCATCTATGAATCTGTTCGAATCGGTGAACCAGACCCTGTAGCAGCTTGGGAGACGCATAAAGAAGCCCTTAAAAAGCAGATGAACCACTTGAATCAACTTAATTTCAAATCGCTTCACTATACAAACAGCTTGGGCACTGACCTAGTTATTGAGCTACCTGAAGGCCATATTTGGCTAGGTGGTTCAGATCTCACACCAGATGGCCATGAGTTCATCGCGAATATGCCTACTGAAGAAGTATTCACAGCGCCAAAACGCGATGGTGTCAACGGCAGAGTGGTGAGCTCTATGCCCCTCAATTTCAGTGGTAGCCTAATCGACAAGTTTGAGCTGACATTTGAAAATGGCAAAGTGGTCGATTATAAAGCTGAAGTCGGTTACGAACAGCTTAAGAGATTGCTAGAGACAGATGAAGGCTCTATGTACCTTGGTGAAGTCGCCCTTGTTCAATATGATTCTCCGATTTCAAACATGGGTATATTATTCTATAATACTTTATTTGATGAAAATGCATCTTGCCATTTAGCTCTAGGCAAAGCTTATCCAGTTTGTCTCAAGGGTGGCGAGCATATGGACAGTGAAACGTTGATCCAAAACGGCATCAATGATTCAATGTCGCATGAAGATTTCATGATCGGAACTAAGGATTTAAGCATTGTGGGCACCACAGCTACAGGCGAGAAAATCCAGGTCTTCAAAGACGGTAATTTTATTTTCTAAATGAGGTCTGTTATGGTCAGAGCAGCCAAATACTATCAAGAAGCTTATCGGTATGATGACAATGATAAAGCCTATATCATAGATGTGTCGTTGGACTCCTATGACGACATTTATGATGAATGGGATCCTTCGCCATTTAAAAAGCGGGACATTGAAGATGAGTTTGATGATTTTATCAGAGACTCATCATCCGATATTCCAATTAAATACAAGTTGATCATCGAACTCTTTTTACCAGCAAGTGAAAGAAACACGATGAAGGAAAAACTATTGCTTCAGGCATATGACAACTTTTATCGTTTTAATTTGAGACGTGCAAAAAAAGAGAAGCAAGCACTTCAGAAAAAGGCGGTCAACTATCTCGTTCTGGCACTTAGTTTCTTATTCTTCGGTTATTTTTATGAACCTTTGGAAGAAAGCATCTTTTTAAAAGTCTTTAAAGAGGGCATTTTCATCGGTGGCTGGGTCTTTTTATGGGAAGTTTTCACGGTGTTATTTATCACGTTGAATACGCATATGAAAGCGATCAAAACGATAGAAAGATTGATTCATGCGAAAATCATCTTCATCTATACAAATAAATAGCGGAAATGGTGATCCAAATGGTCGCTTGTGCCAGAATGCATAAGCGACTTTTTTTGAACGTCGAAGTTATATAAAATTTTCGCAATAGATGTGATTTTCAGTTGAGAATTGGTATTAAGTAATATGTAAGGACGTAAATTGTATAAAGGAAATGGCTGCATTTAGTAAAGTAGCCTATAGGTGAACTTATGAAAAAATCAATCGTAATCGCAGGGGCGGCTGGTGAAGGCATCAATACCGTCGAGCACTTTATTGAAAGAATACTCAAAAAAAATGGGTATGAAATATTCTCTTATAAAAACTATATGTCGCGCGTGCGCGGGGGTTATAATTATTCAACGATCGTCATAAGTGACGAGCTCGTGTTTGCACCGGTCGATAAAGCGGACATATTTATCGCACTGAATCGCGAAGCCTATGAACATTCAGCCAATCAAATGTACGAAGGGGCAATGCTCATCGCTATGAAAGACATTGCAGCGGATGCGTCAGAAGAAGGCAACATCTTGTTTGAAAAATCTCTTTTGAGTGCTGAAAGCAAGGCGAAAAATGCATTTTCCATGGCATCTGTGGGTGCAGTTTTAAAGATCTTCGGTTGTGAAGAAAGCATGCTCAATGAAACGTACAATAAGAAATGGACTGACGATGTCAATCTGGAGAATTTGAAGGCAGCGAAATTTGGCTTCGAAACGACACACCTTCAAGTTGAGACGCCAAAACACAATGGGAAGCGTGAACGCATGTTGATGGGTGGTAATCAAGCCGTTGCTCTCGGTGCGCTCAGTGCTGGGCTTAGCTTTTATTGTGCTTATCCAATGGCGCCGTCCACTGGCATTATGAATTATCTAGCCACAAATGAAAAAGAGATGCACATCGTCGTTGAGCAAGCGGAAGATGAAATTGCTGCGGTTATGGCAGCTGTTGGTGCATCGTCAAATGGCGTTCGAGCTATGACTGGCACCTCAGGTGGCGGATTTGCTCTAATGGTTGAAACCATTGGTTTTGCAGCAGTCAGTGAAACGCCTATCGTCATCGCCAATGTTCAAAGACCAGGTCCGGCAACTGGACTCCCCACAAGAACGGAGCAAGCGGATTTAGCTTTCGTCGTTTCGTCATCCCAAGGTGAATTTTCGCGCATCGTCTTAGCGCCGCTAACAGTGGAAGACGCCTTTTATGTGACGCATCGCGCCTTCAATCTCGCAGACAAATATCAGGTACCTGTTGTGATTCTTACCGATCAACTTTTGGCGGACACGACCCAAAGCATTCCTAAGTTTGATACCTCAGCCCTTGTGAATGAGCGTCATCTCGAAACTGGGATTATAGAAGACTACAAACGCTACGACTTTGATGCGATATCCGGTGGCCGTAAATATCCAGGTATCGACCCAGAAACATTGATTATGACCGATTCTCACGTTCACGATGCCTATGGCCACGTGACA
>CAYLNI010000007.1:22665-27923 GCA_964384705.1 uncultured Fusibacter sp. | reverse complement strand
TAGCACTCAAACAGAAATTCCTTAAACGTACTGAAGCGATCAAACTAGAACTAAAGAAGCCGACGTTCTATGGTGATGACGCGTATGAATCGCTTTTCATCGCATGGGGCTCGACTTATGGTGCACTTAGAGAAGCGGTAGATGCTCTCAGGTTGAAAGGACATAAAGTAGCCATGCTGGCATTTTCTGATGTCTTTCCGATTCATCCAGATGTGCTGAAAGATTATGTCAAAGAAAATACAGAAATCATAAATGTGGAAGGCAACGCCATGAACCAGTTTGGTATGATTCTGCGTATGGAAACTGGTGTCATGTTTAAACACGCTATCAACAAATATGACGGACGTCCATTTACTGGCAAATTCATAGTGGAAGCATTCGAGGTGATCAAAAATGATAAACATTAACCTTTCAGAAAATCCATTTGTAACAAATAACCCCACAAGCTGGTGTCCAGGTTGTGGTAATTTCAGTATATTAGACAGCATCAATCAGGTGCTTTTCGATTTGGGATATAAACCTCAGGATATCCTCATGGTATCTGGTATCGGTCAAGCTGCAAAATTGCCGCACTACATCAACGCACATGGCCTCAATACACTTCATGGGCGAGCAGTGCCTGCTGCTTTAGGCGCACAAGTGGCCAATGATGCTCTAAAAATTCTCATCACTTCAGGTGATGGCGATACGTATGGTGAAGGTGGCAACCATTTTATGCACAACATCAGACGCAATCTCGACGTCGTTCACATTGTCCATGACAATCAAGTCTATGGATTGACAAAAGGTCAGGGCTCACCAACGACGGCTCTTGGCCAAAAGACGCGTCTTCAATTTGACGGCATGCGACACGAGCCGCTCAATCCAGTGGCGCTGGCAATCTCGTTGGGATGTAGCTTTGTCGCACGCAGCTTCTCAGGTGACCCGAAGCATCTACAGACGATGATCACAGCAGCGATGCAACACAAAGGCTACGCACTCATCGATGTCATGCAACCCTGTGTGTCATTCAATCATGTCAACACCTTCAAATGGTATAAAGAACGTGCGTTTTATATTCCAGAGACGCATGATCCTACGGATAAAGTCAAAGCGTTTGAATTGGCGCAGACTTTTGGTGACGATGGCATCCCAATGGGCATCCTTTATCTCAATGAAAAGCCCACATTTTTAGAACAGTGTCGTCATATCACAAAGCCGCTTATTCAGTACGATAGAAAACCTACAGATATCGATTGGTTGATTGACCGATTGGTGGAGTAGTTCCGAAATTTTTATGTTGTAAATTAGTGTTGTAAACGTATAAAACCAGTCAAAAGCTGTCGCTTATGACTGGTTTTTTTAGAATTTCCATAGAGTTTTATCTTATTGTGGAGCGTTGGCCTTTAACTAAACGAGCTTCAGCATCAAGGCATTGCTTCGGTTGATGAATTTTGTCATCGCTTCGGAAGAAAGTGGCGCATGACTGATCATCGCAAGGTCATACAGATGCTCACAGATGAGCTTTCTCGTATCGGAATCGATGCTCTCATTTTCTAGCAAGTGATTGACGAGCGCATTCTTGCTGTTCAAAATGAGTGTCGTTTCAGTTTTAAACATAGTTGGATCCATACCTGGCATGCCATACATACGCATCATATCTTGCATTCTTCTGTTTTCTTCTGATAAGACGACCATCGCTGAGAGTTCATCGGTTTTCATCGCTTCAAGTTGAAGCTTGATCTCTTCTACACCAAGCGCATTTTTGAACATATCTTGTAATTTGTCCAACGCGACTTTTTTATCATCCTCTGAAAGGTGCTCTTCTCCTTTGAGATGTTCATTTAAATCCGCATCGATGCGTGAGAAAGTGAGGTTCTCTTTCTTTGATTCAAGGAGTGAGATGAATGGTGCATCGATGCTATGCGTCAACATGACGGCATCGAGGGCATGGTCTTTGAAGAGTTTGATGTACTGTGCCTGTTGAACAGCATCTGATACATAGAATATTTTATTTTCGTGTTTTTCTGCAACGGCTTCGAGATATTCTTGAATGGTTACATAGTTGCCATCAAGCGTTTTAAACAAATAGATGCTTTCAACGCCTTCATAGAATTTATCGTCTTTTAAACCGCCAAATTTGATGAATGGGCTGATATCGTCCCAAAAACCTTCGAATTGTTCACGTTCAGTTTTAAATAAACCACTGAGTTTATCAGCGACTTTTTTGCTGATGTAATTCGAGATTTTCTTTACGAAGCCATCATTTTGCAAAAAGCTTCTAGAGACGTTGAGTGGAAGGTCTGGACAGTCGATGACGCCTTTAAGAAGCAACAAGAATTCTGGGATGACTTCCTTGATATTGTCAGCAACAAATACTTGTGAGTTGTATAGCTTGATTTGACCTTCGATTGTATCGAACTCAGTGTTCAATTTCGGGAAGAAGAGGATGCCCTTGAGATTGAACGGGTAGTCCATGTTAAGGTGAATCCAGAATAACGGCTCTTTAAAATCATTGAAAGTCGTGCGATAAAAGGCCTTGTAATCTTCATCTGTACATTCTGCAGGTGATTTTGCATAAAGTGGGAGCGTTGTGTTAAGCGGTTTTGGTTCTTCAATCACAACATTGCCATCAGCATCTCTTGGAAGTTCCTTGCCAACGACTGTTAAAAAGATCTCGTATGGCATAAACGAACAGTATTTTTTTATGACGTTTCTTAATGTATATTCATTTAAAAATTCTTTACCATCGTCGCTGATGTGCAAGATGATGTCCGTACCGCGTTTGTTACGCGATCCTCTTTCAAGTTCAAATTCTGTGCCACCATCACAACGCCAAAGTGCAGGCTCTGCGTCCTTTTGATAAGAGAGCGTGTGAATCTCCACTTGTTCAGCAACCATGAAAGAGGAATAAAATCCTAACCCAAAGTGGCCGATGATTTGTTCTTTATCCGACTTATCTTTGTACTTGTTTAAAAAATCTTCTGCGCCAGAAAACGCGATTTGATTGATATACTTTTTGATTTCTTCATCTGTCATACCGATGCCGTTATCAGAGAATGTGATGGTTTTAGCGGCTTCATCTAAGATGACTTCTATTTGAAAATGCGCATTCTCTTCAAGGCTCACTTCGTTCATCGAGCTGAGCTGCTTCAATTTTGTGATTGCATCGCTTGCGTTTGATATGATCTCTCTAACAAAGATGTCGTGGTCTGAATAGAGCCACTTTTTGATAATAGGAAAAATATTCTCACTGTGAATAGACAAACTGCCTTTTTCAATTGACATATAAAACACTCCTTTTTCGATGAAATTGCATAATTCCTTAATAGGTCTTGGATACAAAATAATAATAAGAGCGATTGGACAAAAAGTCAAGAATAAATTAGCACTCTTGAAGGAAGAGTGCTAACATTAATAAAACTAAATACTATTTTTTAAAATTAAATGATATAATAATAGAAAATATGCAATTTCCTTGTTATGATATAAACAAAATGGGCATATATACTATGGAAAGTTCAAGATTTAAAGTGCCTACAAACGACACGCCAAATGATGCTACAAATAACACAGATTGAAAGGGGAAATACTATGAGAGTTAGAGCAATCATGACACCAGCAAAGGATTTAACGGTATTGCAACCAACGGATACAGCAAAATACGCCATTCAATTAATAGAAGACAACGGCTTTTTATCGCTACCCGTTGCAGAAAACAACACATTTATCGGATTCCTTTCAAAGCAATTCATTTACGACACTTTTTTCAAAGAAGAGCAGACTGACATCAAGACATTCTTGGAAAAGCCAGTGAGCTATTTTATATTTGACAAGATTGATACAGTAACACCAGATTTGTTTATTGAAGAAGCCGCAGACATTTTCTTTAAGAACAAAATGCGTTTCATTCCTGTGGTCGGTCAACAAGATGAATTTTTAGGCATCGTGACGCAAAATTCACTTTTCGGCATCTTAACAAAAATCTATGGCTTACATGATCCGAAAATTTCGATATTAACGGATGATTTTAGAGGCGTTCTTACTAAGATTGCTGAAACCATCTCAAAAAATGATGGCAATATAACGAATATCGCATTACTCGATACTGAAGTGATGGGCATTCAAGAGATTTCTATCAGACTTGAAGGTAACGACATCGATAAGATCGTCAAGAAGCTAGAAGAAAAGGGCTTTAAAGTAAGAGAATTTATTAAGTAAGGAAATTGCAAAGTTTATATGACGTGATTCATCCTAATAGCGTAGATACTTTTTATCTACGCTATTGTTTTAAACATGAGGTGGCTATGAAACCTAAAATTTTGTGCAGTGCATGTCTCGGCTTTTGCGCCTGTCGATATGATGGCAGTCAATTGAATAGTGATTTGATCAACATGTTAAAAGAGTATGTGGACTTTGAAACGGTTTGCCCAGAAATGGGTATTGGCCTGCCATCACCTAGGGAAGCCATACGAATCGTCACGCATGCTGGAGAACGAAAACTGGTAGGTTCCTATTCAGGTGACGACCATACAGTTGCTATGAATACTTACGTGGACACTTTTGTTCGAGATTTCGATGCGTCAGATTACGACGGCATCATCTTGAAATGCAAATCGCCAACCTGTGGCATCAAGGAAGTCAAACATTATCCGTCACATGGTAAAATCCAGAGTCATATGACAAAGACATCAGGTTTTTTTGGTGGGACACTTAAGTCAACGTATAAAAGCTTAATCGTTGAAGACGATGGTAGGCTACTTAATGCAGACATCAGAGATCACTTTTTAACGTCTGTTTTTCTGCACTTCGAGTTTCGAAGAGTCAAGGCTTCCGAACGGCCATACAATGCTTTGTTAGAATTCCATTCAAAAAATAAATACTTGCTCATGGCATACAATCAAGCAGCGCTTAAACGCATGGGCCAAATTGTCGCCAATCATGAAAAAAAGAGCTTGGAAACTGTTTTGGATGACTACAGTATTGAGCTTGGCGTTATTTATAGTTCAAGTCTCAAGCCAGGAAAAAATGCCAACACATTGCAACATTTATTCGGGTACTTCAAAAACGATCTAAACGATGCTGAGAAACGGTTTTTTGCAAGACAAATGGACTTGTACTTAAAAGACTTGGTATCCTTGCAGTCTATTTTATTGATTCTTAAAGCTTGGGTCGTTCGATTTGATGAACCTTATTTAAAGAATCAGACTATTTTTGATCATTATCCGATTGAGATGAAAATTTAATAAAAGCCCCTCTCTGTTATAGCTAACAGTTGA
>CAYLNI010000007.1:19884-22654 GCA_964384705.1 uncultured Fusibacter sp. | reverse complement strand
TATGTTTCTATTTAAAACGATTTGCGTCTTTTAAGTCGAGGCACAATAAAGCCAACGGTTATGAAGAGGAGGAAAATGAGTGAAACTTTGCTGAGCCATAGTTTTGTAAAGTCGATGAAAAATTCTAAAGGCATCATTTGAATAAGACGATCTGTTTTTGGATCGAGTAACCATAGGTCGTTGGTGAAAAATATCTCATGGAATTTTCTGAAAGCCCAATTAAAATCGATAAAGTATAGAGCAATCAGCGTGCCTAGTGCAATAAGGGATGCGAAGACAGCCGCTTGAAAGCTTTGTGTGACACTTTTTAAAAATTGATTTTTGTCTTTCTTATCAATAGACCAAAGGGCAATGAATGCTAAAAGCATACCGATATTGATTGTGATGAGAAACTTTCTTGCTGCTTTGACGAGGATCTGTATATCGTGAAGATGGTGTTGTTCCTTTTCATTATAGAAAACGACGTCCTCACCGCGAACATTCTCAACGTTCTTTAAATCACCTGTGCCTTTATCGATATGTGTTACAAGGGCTTCGGTAACGCGTTGAAGGGATTCTTCTGAAATGCCGATTGTTTGATCGACTTCAAGTGCCAAGAAGGATTCGACGTAGTAATCAGAGTCAAATGCCATCGCCTGAAACGGCAACAACAATCCATTTAATGCAAAGACAATGCCGATCCAAGTTATGAGTAGCCATTTTATTATGCGCACAATAGTCTCCTAGGTTAATATTTTAAGGTTAAAATTAGATTATACAGGGTTTAATCCAAGTTTGCAATTCCCATATTCCTTGAAAAATGCCTGTTCAGATGGTAAAATAGAGTCAGATTGTCTGGAGGGAATATGATCAGAATTGTTTATGGAAAAGCTAAATCTGGTAAAACGCATCAAATCTATTCTGAGATTCATGAAGCTGCTCAAAAAACGTCACAAAAGGGGCTTTTGTATCTTATAGTACCTGAACAGTATACCCTCGAGGCTGAAAAGCAGTTGATTGAACACGGTCAATCGGATGGGTTTATCGGGATCGAAGTCGTCAGTTTCAAGAGATTGGCACATAAAGTGTTCTCAGAAATCTGTCAACCAGAAGGCGTCCGCATATCGGATATCGGAAAGATCATGATGCTTAGACGTCTTTTTTCAACGTCTAAAAGCGATCTAACCGTCTATCAAAGTGCTTACAATAAACTTGGTTTTTTATCGAAGTTTCACGATTTAATCAAAGAATTTAAACAGAATATGGTTACTCCAGAAGCACTTGATCAGATGATCGGTGTTGTTGAAGATGCCACACTTCTCAAAAACAAACTTAAAGACTTCAGCGTCGTGTATAAAGCCTATGAAAATGAAAAGGCAAAAGACTACTTCGACGATGAAGATTTTTATATGTCCTTGCTTGAAATCTTACCGAAATCACGAAATTTGAAGCACGCGACGATTTGGATTGATGGTTTTGATAGTTTTACTGTACAAGAGCTTCAAATTTTATCGACACTATCGACTTTGGCGACGACTTTAAGTATCACAATCTGTACGGATGGCGTGATTAAAGAGGGGCATTTTGATCACACAAATGCTCTGTTTAAACGATTTTCAGATATGGCCAGTGAAAATGGCATCGACCTTACAACCCAGCTTAATGAAAGGCCATTTCCATCACAGGACATATTGCATATTGCTGAAAACTTATTGGCCTATCCCTACACAAAAAAGGCCATCAATCAAGATGCCGTTCAAATTTTTGTTGCGGACAATCGACTCGATGAAGTGGAATATTGCGCTGCAAAAATGGTTGACCTGGTCAGGCACGAAGGCTATGACTGGCAAGATTTCGCAGTTGTTACCAATGATCTGGATGCTTATGCGATGAGCATAAAGCGCATATTTGATGAATTTGAATTGCCTTATTTTCTCGATCAAAAAAGACACGTCGCCAATAACCCATTGGTTCATCTCATAAAATCCTATCTACACATGTATTCAGACGGGTTTTCAACGGAGCAGATGGTCAATTTTTTAAAGACGGGTCTCGTAGAAAGTGACGCACTTGCCATCTCACGTTTTGAAGTTTATGCAAAACAATATGGTGTCAGAGAAAAGAAACTGATGAAGCCATTTGAAATTGAGGGTCAAGATCTTACACTTGAAAATTCGGTAAGAGAAACCTTGGCAGCACTTATAGTGCCTGATTTCAAAAGCAAAATCACGGTGCGAACGGCTATTGAAAAGCTATTTGAACTGCTTATAAAACTTAAAGTCAATGAAAAAATCGAAGCAAAAGTGAAAGCATTCACAACAGCTGGAAACTATGATGAAGCACAGCAATTTGCACAAATTTGGAATAAAACGATTGATTTATTTGACCAACTGGTTGAAATCATGGGTGATGAAGTGCTCACTATTGAAGCTTTGGTTGAAGTTGTCGAGTCGGGATTTGAAACGACAGAAGTTGGTCTATTGCCACTTAGTGACTCTCAAATACTCGTTGGATCAATCGACCGTTCAAGAGCGCATCCTATCAAAGTCTTGTTTTTTCTTGGACTCAATGATGGCATCGTACCAGAGCTAGGTAATGACAAACAGCTCATTTTAGATTCTGAGAAAGCCTTTTTTTCAGAAAAAGGGATCAAATTGTTGGCAGATAGTCAGATGTTTGTTAGTAAAGAACAATTCAACCTATATTTTGCTATGACAAGACCTTCTGAAAAACTCTATTTCAGCTATGCGCGTTCTGATTCGGAAGGACGTGCATTGAGACCTTCTTATTT
>CAYLNI010000007.1:17826-19858 GCA_964384705.1 uncultured Fusibacter sp. | reverse complement strand
CATCAACAAACTTTCGAGAATCTGCAGCAACATCAAAACGATCGATGCGCGCATAACACATGGCGTCTTGCCTTATCGCGTGTCAACCAGTAAGGGGACTGTGAAGCATTTGGCCACTGAAATGCGTCGAGCAGTGGATGGTTATCCCGTTTCACCTGAATGGGAAGCTGCCTTTGCATGGTATGCAGAAAATGAACGACAGACGGCGAATCTATTGATCCAAGGCCTAACGCATTCGAATATCGTCGATAAACTGAGCCAAAAAGCAGTTCTGGCAGCTTATGACTTGCCGATAAAAACCAGTGTTTCCAGGTTGGAACGGTATGTGGAATGTCCGTTTAAATACTTTGTGGAATCGGGTTTAAAACCGATTCCACAAAAAAGCTACGAGCTTGGCGCACCTGATGTGGGCATCTTATTCCATAGCGCTCTTGAGCATTTTGGAAAGACGATATTCAATGAAAATATCGATTGGAAGACGCTCTCAAAAGATAGAAGCGACGCCATGATGGAATCGATTATAGGTACGATAACTGATGTTGATATCTATCATTCAAGGTTCCAATATCAATATATGATCAACAAATTAAAGCGCGTATCGAAAAAAGCGGCGTGGACTTTGACACAGCAATTATCGAGTGGTGCCTTTGAGCCGACAGCCTTTGAAGTTGCCTTCGGCGACGGACCAGAAAGTGTCGCACCAATTCTCGTGTCACTAACAAATGGGGAGAGTCTTCTCATAAGAGGCGTCATCGACCGCGTGGACACGGTGGAAATAGAAGGCAAGAAATACATTAAAATCATCGATTATAAATCAGGACGCAAATCACTCAGCCTATCAGA
Organism: uncultured Fusibacter sp.; assembly: GCA_964384705.1. Classification (GTDB taxonomy): domain Bacteria; phylum Bacillota; class Clostridia; order Peptostreptococcales; family Acidaminobacteraceae; genus Fusibacter_C. The sequence continues at coordinate 19,015 of CAYLNI010000007.1, read as the reverse complement.
TATTTACAATGGGCTTCAAATGCAGCTGATGGTTTATTTAAGTGCCTGCATGGATAACCCACACTATTTTAGGGCGACTGAGATTGCACCAGCAGGTGCCTTCTACTTTAGAATCGACGATCCCTTTATTGAAGCGACTACTCAAGTGGAAGCGATCGTTCACGATAAAATAGCATCTGAGTTAAAATTGGATGGCATATCATTAGAAGATGTGAAAGTGCTTAAGCATTTAGATGCGGACCTTTTTGACCATCATGTTTCAAATGTCATACAGGTGAAGATCAAGACAGATGGTGCTTTTTCAAAAGACTCCAAGATTATGCCTATAGAAGCGTTTGAAGGCATGATCAAGCATGTAGAAGATACGATTCGAACGATTGGCGATGAACTCCTTGAAGGCAAAATCGATGTTTCACCGTGTAAGACAGATGGCTTTGTAAGTTGTCAATACTGCGATTTCAAATCGCTTTGTCAGTTTGACAGACATTTTGAAGGGAACGCTTACCGAACGATAAAATCGCTTAGCAATGAAGAAGTCATCGAAAAACTAAAGGGGTAACGCATGGCAAATTGGACCTTTGAACAACAGGCGGCAATTGAACTTAGAAATGCCAATTTATTGATTTCTGCGGCGGCTGGATCTGGAAAAACGGCTGTTCTCGTCGAACGCATTACACGATTGGTCAGACAAAAAGAAGCCGAGATCCATAAGATGCTTATCGTAACTTACACGAACGCAGCAGCCAGTGAGATGCGCGGGCGTATCGAATCGGCGCTTGCAAAAGCCATTGAGGAAGATGAAGCGGAAGCAAGTTATTTAAATGAGCAGATCAAGCTCTTAAACCGTGCAAGTATTAAGACGTTCCATGCCTTTTGTCTCGATGTCATTCGCAACCATTTTCAAAAGATAGATTGCGACCCTGGTTTCAAGATGCTCGGCGAGCCAGAAAAAGTCATATTGATTCGACAGGCAATTGAAGAGGTGCTCGAGGCACACTTTGAAATGGCAAATCCTCAATTTTTGGATTTAGTTGAAGCCTATTCTGGCAATCGAAACGATGAAAAATTGATTGACCTCGTCCTACAAGTTTATCATTTCATTCAAAGCCAACCGCATCCACACCTGTGGCTGTCTGAAAGTCTTAAACCATATGAAGTGTCTGATCATCCAATGCGCGCTGAGTGGATT
>CAYLNI010000007.1:0-17727 GCA_964384705.1 uncultured Fusibacter sp. | reverse complement strand
ATATCCCTACATTGGAATCGGATGTGCGTGGTCTCAATAAGCTGCTGGATGACTCTACAGATATGAACCAGTTCAGTGAAGCTGTTTTGCAATTCAAATTCGATCGCATTGCCGCTATCAAAAAAAATGAAAAAGACCTTTATGACGCATCACTCATCGAAGAGGTGAAAGACGTCATAAGGGATAAAATCGTGAAAAAACAACTCTTAGAAATCAAGAAGTTTTTCGACTATAAATCAATGGATCGCTTCAAAGGGGAAATAGATGGGCTTAACAGCCGTATGACACAGCTGCATCAATTGACCATCGACTTTTCAGAGCGTTTTCAAGCCTTGAAAAAAAGTAGAAATCTCATGGATTTCAACGACTTAGAGCACTATGCCATCGCGATATTAGAGGATGAAACGATCTGCGAGGGGTTAAGAAAAAAATTCGACTACGTCTTTGTTGATGAATATCAGGATTCAAGTGGTATTCAAGAACACATCATCAAAAAAATAGCCCGTGCAGACAACGTCTTTATGGTGGGAGATGTCAAGCAGAGCATCTACAAGTTTAGATTGGCGGATCCAGAACTCTTTATAGACAAATACAAGCGATTCACAAAACTAGATGCCCTCGTCAAAGAAGAAGCGACACCAGTAACTGATGGTGAAGCACATAGTGAGCCACATAGTGAAATAATTGCGCGAGTCAATAGACGTATCCCATCGCTAATAGGGACAAAAAACATTAGAATCGACCTGCGTAAGAACTTCAGAACGCGTGGTGATATTTTGAATCGAATCAATCGCGTGTTTCAGACGATCATGTCAGAAAAGCTCGGTGAAATTGAGTACGATAAAGACGCCATGCTGTATCAAGGTATGCCCTTTGAAAGCGCACAAATGCCTTCATTTGAAATCAACATCCTTTCAAAAAAAGCGGTTGAAGCACACTTAGGTGCTAAAGCGCAAATTGGAACTGATACGCATACAAGCGCTGATCCCAACGCTTTCTATGAAATGGAAGATGAACTTGATGCTGATGAAATATTGAAAACGGAAGAGTTTGAAGCGAATGCGATAGCCAATGCCATAAAGAAGCGCATTGGAACATCCGTATATGACCCAAAATCGCAGGTCTTTAAACCATGTACTTATAGGGATATTGTCGTTTTACTCAGAAGTTCCAAATCTTGGACACCTACCTTTGAACAAGTGTTTTTAGAGGCGGGCATTCCACTGTTTGCCGATAGCAGTACGGGGTATTTTGATACCCTAGAGATTAAAATGGTGATGGCGTTATTAAAAATAATTGACAACCCATTACAAGACCTCGCATTGATGACCGTTTTGAGGTCGCCGATGGTCGGTCTGAGCATCGAAGAACTGGTAACAATTAAGGCAGTAACTTCTGAAAAAACTTATTTTTATTTAAAATGTCTGGCTTATCTTGAAATAGAAGATGCGGCAGTTGCATTGCTTCTTAAAGCGAAACTTTCAAAATTTATAGAGCTTTATTCGGATTTGTGTTCGAAAGCACTGTACATGCCTCTTGATGAGCTTGTTTGGTCCGCTATTCAAAAATCCGGCTTTTATTATTATGTAAGTGCCATGCCAGGAGGCGTATCAAGACAGGCCAATTTAAAGCTTCTCGTGGATAGAGCGACAGCCCTAAAGAGTTCGCGAATCGTCACATTGGGACATTTTATTGAGTTTGTTGATAAAATGGGATCAAATAGTGGCGATTTCGGTGTGGCAAATGTCATCAGTGAAGAAGATAATGTCGTACGTTTGATGAGCATACACAAATCCAAAGGTCTTGAGTTTCCTGTCGTTATGATCGGTGGCCTTGGACGAAAATTCAACTTTATGGATGCACAAGGGGATTTGATACAGCATAAACGCCTTGGAATGGGGCTTTCTGCAGTGGATTTAGCGCTTAGAACAAAATCTAAGACACTGCCGCAGTTTGTCATCAGAGACCAAATCAGACGAGAGACGTTGTCAGAAGAGATGCGCGTCCTCTATGTAGGGTTGACGCGACCTGTTGACCAAATCGTACTCTTTGCTACGGTCGCTGATTATGAACGCAAAATGAAGCAGTGGCAACGCGGTGTCGATCATCTAAGTCTACTCAGCGCAAGTGGTTTTATTGATTGGATTATGCCTGCGCTTCTCGGCACAGAAGGTGTAACTTTAAACGTGCAGGATCCAGAATCTTTGGCGATAGGCGCACTGCGCACTGAAACGATAGAGGTGGCCCAGGTTAAAAATTGGAAAGCAATATTGGAATCCCCTCATGAGACTACAGAAAAAAACGCATTATATGAAGCCACCAATGCAAGACTATCCTTTAAAAACCAAACTGAATTAGTCGTTTTCAAACCACTTAAAGTGTCCGTCTCTGAAAAGAAAAATGAAACAGTGAACGATGACATTGGTTTCAAAGCACCCTCATTATATGATGCACCACAGTTCATGAAAAAGGCATTGCCAATAACTGCTGCTGAGATTGGTACAGCGATGCATACCATTCTTGAAAAAATTGATATCAACATGTTGGCTGAGCACCAAGCAATTACAAATTATATTGAAACGCTCGTTTCTAAGCGATTTTTATCAGAAGCTGAAGTGCCACATGTCGATCATACTAAAATACTGAATTACTTGAACTCAAATCTCGCAAAGCGTATAAAATCGGCGCAAGCAGTCTATCGTGAAACGCCATTTGTTCTTAAAATGGATGATCAATACGTGCAAGGCATCATCGACCTCTATTTGGAGGAATCCGATGGCCTCGTATTAGTCGATTATAAGACAGATAGAATCGGGCGAGAATCAGTAGTTGAAATAGCGGAACGCTATCGTGGCCAATTGACGATCTACGAACAAGCATTGACACGACTTACAGGGAAACACATCAAAGAGAAAGCCATCTATTTCCTCGACAATGATAGACTTTATCCTATGTGAAAGGGGTGACTCATGAAACTCATAAAAGAACGAGACGTAGCCATCACCGCTGCCAAATTGGCAGGCGATAAAATTATGTCTATATACACCAAAGATTTTGCAGTTTGTTACAAGGATGACAAGTCTCCTGTCACAGAAGCGGATGTGTTGGCGAACAAGCTGATATTGGAAACCCTTTCAAGTCAGTTTCCCGACGATGGATTCCTTTCTGAAGAAGCCAGAGACGACTCAAGTCGCTTCGAAAAAGATCGGTTTTGGGTGATCGATCCATTAGACGGCACGAAAGAGTTTATTAAGAAAAATGGTGAGTTTTCAGTGAATATTGGGTTGGTTGACCATGGTGAAGTCGTGCTTGGTGTCATTTATATCCCCGTTCGCAGACGCGTTTATTTTGCCATAAGAGGAGAAGGCGCACATAGACAAGAGGAAAATGGTGAGACTACTCGTATTCAAGTTTCAAATAGAGTCAAGCCCTTTAACATGTTGATCAGCCGTTCACATACGTCAAAGCGAACGATTTCACTTTTGAAAATGAAAGCTTTTGATATATTAAGTCTCACAGAAATGGGCAGTGCGTTGAAAGGTTGCTTGATTGCAGAAGGACTTTACGATGTCTACTACAACTTTGGTCATTCCATGAAGTGGGACACCTGTGCCATGGAGTGTATCATCGAAGAAGCTGGCGGCATCATAAGACGTCTAGATGATGCGCCCATCGACTATACAGAAGTGGAAACGAAAAATTATGGGTTTTATATTATCAATAATGCTCAAAACCATATAGATATTTCAGATATATAAAGTCAGAATGAATTGGAGGCGTACATGGGTAAAACATATCAAGTACTATTTCTTGATCTCGATAATACATTGTTCGATTTTGAAAAGTCTGAGAAAATCGCTTTGATTAACACTGCCAGACACTTTGGTCTAAGTGACAGTTATGATTTATTTGAATCGACCTATCACGCAGTGAACAAACCTTTGTGGCAAAAGATTGAGAGCGGTGAGACAACAGGCGATGTCGTTAAAATTGAGCGATTCGTTCAGCTGGTGAACCGTATGGGCTTATCATGTGATCCATTAGAAATGAGTGACTATTACATTCAGCGACTAGGTGAAGGTATTGAGATGTTTCCTTATGCAAGCGAAGTTTGTGAAGTGCTAAGCAAAGATTACAAACTCGTCGCTGTAACCAACGGCATTAAAGATGTACAAGAAAATCGCATGAAGCGTTCTGGACTGCTCAAATACTTCACAGATGTGATCATCTCGGAAGACGTTGGCTATAGCAAACCAAATCCGATGATCTTTGAGGTTGCCATGCATAAAATAGGACATTTGGATAAAAATACAGTTTTAATGATCGGAGATTCTCTTAAAGTTGATATACTTGGCGCACATGCTGCCGGATTCGATACGTGCTGGGTCAATATGCTGGGACATATTTCACCAGAAGAGCCAGTATATAAATGGGAAATCAGAAAATTGGAACAATTACTAAATTATTTGTAATAAACAATTGATATTTGTATAAAAAAAGGTACAATAGCAATAGATTGTACTTTTGGAGGCAAAAAATGCAGTATCAAAAAATCAATCAAAATGCGTACCTTTTAAATAAATGGGCTCATGGCGAAACCACTGAACACTTTATTTACCCTGAAGATGGCAATTATGCTGAGCGCAATTTTTTATGGCGCATCTCATCGGCGACTGTCGACAGTGATACTTCAGACTTTACAGTCCTTTTTGGTGTAAAGAGATGGATCATGCCATTTGATTCGACCTTACATCTAACGCATACAAACAATAGCAAGCCACTCTACAGCATCACTTTGAAACCTTATGAAGCCCATTGTTTTAAAGGTGATTGGACGACAGTCAGCGTTGGAAAAACACGCGATTTCAATCTGATGCTAAAAGAAGGTGCGTATGGCATCTTAAAGCCGACGAAGCTTTTACCGGAAACGCAATATGATTTAGGACACCTTTTTCAAGAAGCTTTTGATGAAAGGCTACCCCTCGCGGATCACACTTTGACACTTGGCTTGTATTCAAGAGACACGGACATCGAGATTGATTTAGGTGATGAAACGATGCTATGCGAACGCGAAGACCTGTTGATGATTCATTATTCGCTTGAAGAGGTCGATAAGATTAAGACGTTCATACTCTCACAAAAGACACAATCGTCGTCACATCTAGTGATGTTTGCAGTAACTTACTAAAAAAATAATCCTGAACAATCGAATTTGAGATTGCTCAGGATTTTTATTTTTCTGTATTTTTATTTTTGATCATGATGCCTGTGGATCTGTCACCGGTTCGTCATCATTGATAAGGGTTTCAATATTTTCTGCATCCGTAGAATCAGAGGCTTCTGTAGGTTTTATCGCTGGAAGGAAAAGTGTAAACGTCGTGCCCTCATCAATTGCGCTATCGACATGGATTTTGCCCCCATGTTGCTCGATGATGATCTTTGCGATCGATAAACCTAGTCCAGTTCCACCGTGTTGATTTTCTTTCATCTTTGTACGTGATTTGTCTGCGCGATAGAAGCGGTCGAAGATATGTGGCAAGTCTTCTTTTGAGATACCGATACCGTCATCGGAGATAACGACGATTGCATGATGTTCGGAGCGTCTCAGTGAAAGAGTGATCTTTCCACCATCTGGCGTATATTTAATACTATTGTCAATGAAGATTCGAAGCGCTTGTTTCAACTTGTCAGAAGAGCCATGTATCATGAGGTTCTGGTCAATGGTATCCGTGATGCCATGCTGCGAATCAATCAAACGCGTTTCTTTGACGATTTCAGCAAATAGCTCTGTGAAGCTGAATGGTACTTTATCCATTTTAAGGGCACCTTTATCGTTTCTTGCGATAAACAACAAGCTTTCTACTAAACTGTGCATGTTGTCCGTCTCACCTAAAATGGCGTGGATGCTTTCTTCGAGAATTGCAGGATCGTCTTTGCCCCATCGATTCATAGCCTTTGATAACGGTGATAGGGGTTCTTAACTCGTGTGAGGCATCGGAGACGAATTGTTTTTCACGTTCGTAACTCTTTTGTATGTCATTGAGCATTTGATTGAATGTCAAAGCGAGGTCTTTTAGCTCGTCTTTTGTACCACTGACATTTAAGCGTGTGCTCAAATTGTTGCCAGACATGTCTTTAACTTGTTCAGTCATGATCTTTATCGGTTTAAGATGTTTGTTTGCCATCTTTGATGCGGAGCGGATCGAGGACAATATAAGCACAAAACATAGAACAAAGCCAATAGGGAAAGTCGATTCCAATGTATTTGTATGCGCTATCATATCCGTTTTAAGCGCATAATAGATAAGTGTGTTGTCATCAAAAATCAATGACCCCGTTTCGTAAAGCGTTGGGAATCTTGGGAAATTTCTAAAATCGTATTCGATGACACTAGATGCATCAAGATAGGACACATTGTCCTCGCTTGTGGCATATAAGGGCACTTGCTCAGTGTCGAATACGTAAAGCTGAAGACTGTTTTGTGTCAAATATGCGTCTATCGTTTCCGCTTTATAGTCCTGAGTGCTGATGAGCAGTGATTCAAGATAAATGCGGTCATTTTTCATATTCTCTTGTGCGTTATAGAATAAATAATAAGAAAAAGAAACGTAAATAAAGAAGAACAAAAATGCTATTAATAGAATCAGTCGAATGGCATAGCCCAAGGTCAACTTGAATGTGATGTTAAATCGAATCAAAGATATAAAGCGGTCATAAGTCGTTGAAAAATAAGATGGTTTTTCTCGTTCGCGCTGTTCCTGTCTTTTAGCGGCAATCTCATCTTTTGTAAGTTTGACTTTCTTTGGAACTGCTTTTTTAGTTTGCTTAACCGGTTTCTCCTCAGATGTCTTTTTCACAACGACGCGTTTGGCATCAGAACTTAAGCCATCTTCTCTTTTAGAAGTGACTTTTTTTGGAGCTGACGGTTGACCCACATTTTTCTGCACAGTAACTGAAGGTTTCTTATGCCTTATTGGTTCAGGTTGAATGGGTTTAACCTGAGGTTGTGAATATTCAGTTTTTTGGCCGGATTCTTTACTTATTATCTTCATCTTTAAATAAATAGCCTACCCCTCTAACGGTATGGATGAATTTGGCGTTAAAACAATCGTCAATTTTACTTCGAAGATAGCGTATATAGACGTCAACAATTTTTGTTTCACCGAAATAATCATAACCCCAAACTTTATCCAGAATCTGCTCGCGTGTCAACGCGATGTTCTTGTTTTCAGCCAGGTAATGCAATAGATCGAATTCAGTTTTAGTGAGCTCTATTGTCGTTTGATCATAAGTTGCAGTATATTGGTTATAATCGATTTTGAGCTTGCCAGAAATGAACGTGTTTGCGTTGATTGGTGCATGTGTGCTCGCTTTTCTAAAAATTCTACGGATTCGAGCCAAGAGTTCTTCTATGGCAAAAGGCTTTGTCATATAATCATCGGCACCAAAATCTAACCCAATAACCTTATCCATGATGTCGTCTTTTGCGGTAAGCATGATAATGGGAATTTCAGAGTTTAAGCGAATGCGTCTGCAGACTTCCATGCCATTGAGACCAGGTAACATGATGTCGAGAACAATCAGATCAAATTCCCCCTCAAGTGCTTTGTCGAGGCCAGTTCTACCATCATTTGCCGTTTCTACTGAAAAACCTTCATGATTCAATTCGAGTTCAATAAACCTTGCGATCTTAAGATCATCTTCGACAACCAGTATTTTTTGCATGTGCGACCTCCAATGTTATTTCCATACATATTCATTACTCTAACTATAGCATTTAGATACTGGTTTTAAAAGTGAAAAGAGAGAAACGCATACGTTTCTCTCAGGTTTTATAGCACATTTGTGAATCGTATTGCTGAACTTTTATGCCATGCGATCTTCATCTTCTTTTTTTTCAGTTTTTGGTGCATCTTCATGACGGAATGCCTTTTCAAAATCCATGTTTTTACCATCACTGTCTAAGATGGAAATCTTAAATCCAAATAGGTAAGGTAAGATTAAAAGGAACATAGAAACTGGCATTGTAAATAGGATGAGTAGAGCGGCAATTGTTAATGGAATATCCAAAACGCGTTTAGATTTGTTGCCGATAACGAAGCTCGTTTTATGCATTTTTGCAAAGAATTTTCTGACATCTTCAAAGAAATCGTTATCAGGTTTGCCATGTCTTCTAGCGTGGCCATCATATTTTGGCATGTTTCTCTTTGGTCTTTGACCAGGTTTTGCATAAGCTGTTTTGTTTGATGCTTCAAGGGAAATAAGTGCTTCTACCATATCGCCATAATGTGCTTCCAAAGCTTCTTTTGCTTCTTTATAGCTTATGTTAGCTCTTTCCATGAGCATATCGATTTTTTCTAAACTTACTGACATTTGAATGCCTCCTCTTGTAATTTGTAGGTTTTATAACTTTTCTTTAGTGTAACAGTTCTATCTTAAATCCCAACCAAGGTATGGTTAGAATTTGGATAGAATTATTGATTAATGATTATTGATTCTTTGTTGAATTAGAATGATTCTTGATCCACTCGTCTATATCGGTGACTTTACCATTTTCGCGATGAATTTGGAGTTTGATGCCGAAGAAGAATGGAACGACCAATGCGATCAAAGAAATTGGAAGTGTCCATAGAGCTACGATCGCGACGATGAGAAGTGGGAGTTCGAGTAACGCTCTGTCTTCTTTCTTCCATATAACTTTGATGTGCATCATTTTTTTTAGAACTTTAACTGCTTGATTGCCCCAAAATTTCAACTGAGCTTCAAAGGCACTTTTTTTAGCATCAAATGATTCCTGCTTTTCCTTTTGTGCATCTTCTGCTGATTTGCTCATGTTTTGTTCTATTCTGACGATGGCTTCGACGACATCGCCATCACAAGCTTCGAGCATGTCTTTTGCCTCTTTGTAGCTAACTTTCGTTCTGTCGATTATTTTCTCGATGTTTTCAAGTGTTACTGACATATGATTGCCTCCTTTATCTGATTTGTCCTTATTATATCGCCCCTTCATTAATAGGAAACCAACGGATGGTTAAAAATCAGATAGAATCCACTTAACGAACGACTAGATTTGAAGATGTTACAGAAGCGTAAGCCTGATTAATGAATGTTAATAGTTTATCTATTGACTCAAAAGTATGCAAATGATATTATCAATATCGTTGACAGGTAATACGATTGAAAGTTTACATTTATCCCCCCTTTAATAATAAATGTAAATGGTCAATTCGACGCACATAGGTGCGTCTTTTTTTTATCCTGATTATGGAAAAAAATGTAAGCTTGACTTTTGTTATAAAAGGCAATAAACTGAATGCAGCAAAGTATAGACATCGTTATCAAATGAAGCATACATAAAGTGTTTACTATTAGAAAGGCAAAGTGACAGCAATGAAACCGTCAAGCAAATTAATCATCTGGGGCAACTATTTCGGATTTGTAGTCATGGGGATGATTGTCGTCTCTTTTGGTTCGACGATGCCATACATAAGGGAAGAACTATCCTTGTCATTTGAAAAAGGCGGCATGATCCTCGCATTTTTCTCAGGGAGTTATTTGTTAAATGGTATGTTCAGTGGATGGCTTGTGGATCAAATTGGAAAGAAGTTGGTTTTAGTAACAGGCAACGGTCTGTATGTGCTTGGTTTATCACTTCTATTTTTTGCATCTCAAGTTTGGATGATTTATATAAGTGTCATTATTTTAGGTATCGGTTGGGGGTTTTGCAACACGACGATTAACATTCTAGTAAATGATTCGAGTCATGGTGATGCAAAAGCGATGAGTCTTCTGCACATGTCCTTTGGCGTAGGTGCATTTTTTGTCCCTTTGCTGTTCAATATCCTTCTCAAAATGGGGTTTGACTGGAAAGAGTTAATGCTGTTTTTAGCAGGGCTCTCGAGCCTTTCATTAATCCTTTCATTAGGCATGAAGATTGAATTTATTAAAGAAGATAAAAAAAAGGATTCTAAAAAGAGTTTTCAGAATCCAAATCAACTTGTGCTGTATATGGCAGTGCTCTTCTTTTATGTAGGCAGTGAAAGTGCCTTTAGTGGATGGATTGTAAGCTATCTAATCACTGGTTTAGAGATGGGACAAAGCTTCGCTCAAAATATGTTGTCAGCACTTTGGCTAACCATCATCATTGGCAGGTATGTCATTGGGTTGATGGGAACGCGCATCAATAAAGCGAGATTTGTGATGATGGCAAGTGGAACTGCATTTTTAAGTATGTTATTGTTTATATCGACAAGCAATCAATTGCTGATATTATTATCAGTGATTGGCATTGGTTTGTCGTTTTCAGGAATTTATCCGCTCACGATGGCGCATGCCAATCCAATAATAAGAGGTTCCGGTATAGCGACTGCACTGGTCATATCGGGTGGTGGTCTAGGTTCAACGATTGTGCCTTATATCAGTGGACGGATTGCGGATCGTTATGGTACGGTATCGATTATCGCGACAATACTCATGACGTTGATTTGTATGTTTGTTTTTTCAATGATTAATGAAAGAAAAAATGCACAAAGGTTTAGGTAATTATGCGATTTCCATAAATGAAGACATTACCGATTGCCGTTTTAAGTGCTTCAAAAAGAAGATGGCTTTCTATAGGTGACAATTTCTCAAGTATTGCTTCATAGTACCACTTTTGTTCTTCATAGCCTGCATTGAATTTTTGCCATATAGCGGTGCCATACACTTCTAAATTGCGATGTATGCTTTGGATATTGCTCAGTTTATCAGCGCAAACAATGTACAGAACATCAATCGGGACATTATTCAATTGATTCAAATAATCTAATTTTCGTTTTTTCCAAGAATCGCCCTTGTTTAGCTCTGAACAGTACTTGACATACTCAGCAACAATTGATCCGAAATTACTTTCTATCTGTCCTAGGGTTAACGATGTATCTTCCACAGTGTCATGCAGAATACCTGCAATGATGACTTCGTCAGGAAGATTGTGTTTCGCCAAGATGATGCCTACTTCTATAGGATGCGCAACATAAACGTCGTTGTCGAGCTTTCTCAGTTGATGTTCATGTGCTTTAATTGCCATTTGTATCGCTTTATATATGAGCATGTCACACCTCTAATTGTTGGATTTGTATCCATTCTACCACAATTTTAATATTTAGATAAGGAGTCATTAGATGGTTATAGGTAACGGCGTTGATATAATCGATATTGATAGAATTCGAAAAATCATAACCAAAAACCCTCGATTTTTAGAACGTAATTTTACAGAGGACGAGTTGAAACTTTTTAGAGATAAAAAGATGCATCCCGCGACTATTGCAGCTGGGTTTGCAGCAAAAGAAGCGGTTTCAAAGGCTATGGGTACGGGCGTACGAGGGTTCAATCTCATTGATATTGAGATTTTAAGAGATCCGCTTGGCAAACCGATAGTCGTGCTCCATGGTAATGCTAAAGACGTTGCCACTTCAAAGGGAATCGATGCTTTTGAACTGTCGTTGTCACATACCGATGTTACGGCAATTGCATTTGTAATATCACTTGCCAAAAGATCATTATAATTTTGTATGGATTATTGTGATAAAAGAGCGTAAAATTAAAAATGCGTATGTATAATAGAATGTATAACAGAATGTAAAGGCATCATTTAAAATCGTTTGATAGTGAGGATTATATGAACAAACTGACAAGACCAGTCTGGGTAGATATCAATTTAGATCATTTGGCACATAATATGAGAGAAGTTAGGCGCGTTACCGCATCGAAATCGCTCGTTTCAGCGGTTATCAAAGCAGATGGATATGGACATGGCGCTCTATATATAGCACAGACATTGCTCGATAATGGCGCAGATCGTTTTGCTGTCGCTACTTTATCAGAGGCCATTCAACTTAAGAAAGCATTTAGGACGACTGAAATCATGGTACTTGGCTACACGCCAAATGATTTAATCGACGGTGCAGTAGAAAATGATATTATTCAGACCGTTTATTCTTATGAGCAAGCAGACGTATTCAGTCGTCGTGCAGTTAGTTTAGAGAAAACGTTGAAAGTGCACATCAAACTCGATACTGGCATGCGAAGAATTGGCATGTCTATTTCGGATGAAACCGTATCAGATATTCTTAAAATGTCAGCTTTGCCTAATTTAGAAATCGAAGGCATATTCACGCACTTTGCAGTGGCTGACGAAATCGATAAAACGTTTACGATTGAACAAGTTAAGCGTTTTAATCGCATCGTTGATGCACTTGAATCTCATGGCCTCAAGATACCGATTAAGCACGTTTCAAACAGTGCAGCAATCATTGATTGCCCAGAGTATAACTTTGATATGGTCCGTGCAGGCATCATGCTTTATGGATTATATCCTTCTCCGGATGTCAATAAAAAGGCTGTAGACTTAAAAGAAGCCATGTCATTGAAGGCAAATATCGCTCATGTCAAGATGATTCAAAAGGGTGAAGGCGTGAGCTACGGCCATAAGTATATCGCAACTGCCGATACACAAATTGCCACGATTCCAATTGGTTATGCAGATGGCTTTACAAGAGGTCTTACGTTTAAAGCAAAAGGAATTGTAAAAGGTGAAATCAAACCAGTCGTTGGAAGAATTTGTATGGATCAATGCATGGTCGAAGTGGATGGATTAGAGATAAAAGTTGGCGATACCATCACACTTTTCGGAGAGGCAGATGACAAAATCATTAGTATTGACGATTATGCGGACATGCTTGGAACAATCAATTATGAAATTGTGTGCATGATGGGCAAACGCATTCCTAGACGATATTTAAAAAATGGAGAAACTGTGCAAATAGTTGACCTTATTTTGGGATAAAACACGACTTCGTTGTGGTAGTGTACAATTTTTTATGATATTATATTATATGGATTATTGAAGCGGGCTTATGCGCTAGATAGTCATTGAATGACGAAACTAATGAAGACTTTGGTCTTTTGAAGATAAGCAATTTGGATACGAATCCATGGCCGTACGTAAAATTATTGTAGGCTATGTGTCTTAGGGACAATTTGAATGGAGATGATACTAAAAGTGAACATTAAAAGAGGCGATGTCTTTTTTGCTGACTTATCACCAGTTAGGGGATCTGAGCAAGGTGGACAAAGGCCTGTATTAATTATACAAAACAACATTGGGAATAAATATAGCCCAACTGTGATCATAGCAGCGATTACGGCAAAGATTGCTAAAGCCAAATTGCCAACGCACGTCGAAGTTGGGGCATCGCAAGTTGGATTACTTAAGGACTCAGTTGTATTGTTAGAACAAGTCCGAACAATCGATAAAACGCGTTTAATTCAAAAACTGGGACAACTCGAAGATGATGTGATGTCTCGTGTAGATAAAGCACTTGTGATCAGTTTGGGATTATATGAGGATGTGACATAATGCCTGTATATTTATTATGCAGGTTTTTTCATGATAAAGTGTAAGAGGATGGAGTGTTTATGAAAAAGAAGATTTATATGGCGGTATTGTTAATCAGCATCATTGCTACAGGCGTGTTGCTTTATGGAAGAATAAATGTCGAAAGCCAGTCGAAAAGTGTAGAAATAATGGCAGATTACGACGAATTTGCCATTATGGCATCGCAACAAGGGCTGACTGAAATTGAGATGTTCAAATTATTAGGAGATGCAGGTGTTTCAAGTGTCGCTTTGAAAGAAGAATCTCTGTTTAGCATGGTTTCTGAGATGAAGCCGCTTGAATACGATCTATTTAAAAACGTCCTTGCTGATTTGGACTGGAAAGACAAATACGGCGCTGAAGCGGTCACTTTTTTAGACAATGAAGCGTCAAGTCCCTACAACATCGTAATTCGTACAAAAGATCAAGACTTGTTCGAATTCATGACAAGTGGTATTGCGGCAAGATATGACGAAGCGTTTTATAATTTCTTCGATGAATCAATTAACACGATTGTGCTTAAAGGGGATATAGAAGATATTTATTATACTGAAAGTGCAAAATATTCGGATTATTTGGCTAAAGGCATCAAATTGCCAAGACAACTGGTATCATCTTCGATTGAAGATATCGGATTGGGATTTGATCCAGAAAAAGTGGCTCAGATTAAAGAGGCTGGATTGGCAGTCAATTTAAGACCTAATAATTTTTACAAACACAACTCAAAATTGGTAGAAGCCTATTTTGCAGATGTAGAAAGATTTGGTGAGACGCCAAATGTGTTGATTTTTAACGGCAGTGAAATCATGAGTTACAATGCCGAAAAAGGCACTTATGATTTAAAGCTCTACGATGTTCTTAAATCTTCAGGTATGCCCATCGGTATGGTTGAAGCAGCAGATCAACTTGGTTTTATTGAACAAAAAGGCGTTGACGTCCTTGCAAAAGACCTTGAATATAACGTCATCAGAGTATTCCCGATGATTGAATACATTCAACAACGTTATAACTACCTCGGTTACTACGATGGTGGAAAAGAAATTGAAAATACGATGTATCGCGCGATAACAGAACGCAACATTCGCGTGATCTATTTCAGACCATATAAAGACAGCAAATTCACTTATTTCACAGATTTAGACGAGTATAAAGAAACATTTTCAGGGCTTGAAAAAAGACTTGAGGCGCATAATATCACCTTGGGCAAACCAAGTGTCATCCCATATAACCAATCCTCTGTATACCTTCTTATGCTATCTAGCCTAGGTCTTTTAGTACTTGGTTTAATTATCATGAAGCTCGTCTTCGATATTGCTGAGAAATTTGAATGGGTGCTATTCATTGGCGGAGCTGCGGGCGTACTTGGTATCAACTATATCGCACCAAACATCAGTATTGATCTTTTTGCCTTTGCTGCAGCGAATATTTTTCCGACTTTGGCGATCATTTTTGTGATCGAGTTTGTGAAAGATATCTTATTGAGCAATAAAGTATTCACATTGAAGGGAATCCTTACGAAAAGCACGATTGGCTTGACGGTTGCCGTATTGATCTGTATGATTGGCGGTTTCTACGTCGGCGCGATTATGTCGAGAGCGGATTACTTGATTGAAATGAGTTTCTTTAGAGGCGTTAAAGCAAGTTTGATGCTTCCAATGATGTTTTTTGTCGTCATCTATCTCATTAAATTGGGCTATAAGCGCAACACAAGAGAACTGGATGGCAATACTTTCTTTATGGATGACATTAAACGCTTCTTCTTTGAAGATGTGAAAATGTACTACGCTTTAATTGCAGTTATGCTCGGTGGTATCATCTACGTATACCTTGCAAGATCTGGTCACGAAACAAATATTGAAGTGCTCAATATTGAACTCATTTTTAGAAACTTCCTGGAAGACAATCTTCTAGCAAGACCTAGGACGAAGGAGATCTTTATCGCATTCCCAGCCTTGAGTGCTGCGATTTACTTTGCAGCAAGAGGTTACAACAAAATGCTATTCTCGTTTTTATTTGCATCCGTCATCGGCTTGACATCAATCGTCAACACGTATTGCCATTCGAGAGCGCCTATTTATTTGTCATTTAGTAGAACGATGATCAGCTTGGCATTCTCTATAATTATTGGCATCGTGGTCGTATTCGTTTTAGATTTTATCAATAGAATATATGTGGCACATTTTGGGAGTAAAAAATATGAATAAAGTAGTCATTTCCGGATTTTATGGGTTTCATAATATTGGTGATGAAGCAATCTTGGAAACTCTGACTGAGCAGCTCCGTAATCTCGATTCTGAGATTCAGATCACTGTATTGTCGCATAATCCGGAAGAAACGATGTCAAAATTTGACGTCCAAGCTGTAAAACGAAATGATATATTCAAAGTTTTTTCTGCAATCAAAGAGTCGGATATCCTTCTTAGCGGTGGTGGAAGCCTTCTACAGGACGATACAAGCGCGAGAAGCATCCACTATTATTTGACGATTTTACGCATGGGCTTGTTTTTAAAAAAACATGTTTTTTGTATTAGCAACGGCATAGGACCTATAATACGTGAAAACAACAAAAAACAGGTCGCTCGCGTTCTCAATAGGGTGAGACATACAACCGTGAGAGATTTCAACTCTCAAAAGTTGCTGTTGGATATCGGTGTCAACCCTGAAAAAGTTTCTGTTTCAGCGGATATGGTCATCGCTATGAACATGCAGACACCCGAAATCGGAAAGGGCATTCTTAAAAAAGTAGGTATTGTAGATAGACAGCGCAAGCTGTTAGGCATTGCGATTCGTCAAAAAGATTTTAGAACGCCTGATAAACGCGACCAATTAATTGAATTGGCCAACAGACTTTCCGAAAATTATTCTGTTCTTTTTATCCCGTTCTACTATAAGAACGACACGAAAATATACGATGACATTCATGCTCATGTCCATGATCATGTCTATTTTGTCAACGATAAGTATAATACAGATGAATTTATGAGTCTTCTAGAGAACTTGGATATCTTAGTTGGTTCTAGATTGCATTCATTGATTTTTTCTCTCGTTGCCGAAGTGCCTTTCATTGGTATCAGTTACGACCCAAAAATTGAAAATTTTATGGATATGATTGATATGCACCCTGTTTGTTCGATGGATGACTTTGACCCCGATAAAGTGATTGAAGCTGTGATTGAGCTCGATACAGATTATGTTGAACGCAAAAAAGCAATAGTAGAGGCAAAACACTCGTTAAAAAAACGATTACTCATCAACGACGAGATGTTAAAAAAGGTACTATGATGGAGGCAATATGGCGCACGAAAAAGCCGTTAAATCAGTTAAAATTTTTGGCGTTAGATTTGACAATGTAGATGCAGAAGAAGCAAACAAACAATTTATCGCACTTATGAGTGGCGATAAACTTGGCATGATTTATACGCCGAATACAGAAATTATCATGAAAGCGCAAGATGACCCAGAGTTTAAAGCGATTCTGAATGAAGGCGATCTCGTCATTCCAGATGGTATCGGCGTGGTATTGGCATCGAAGATTCATCATTTAGGTTTGACAGAGCGCGTACCGGGTATTGAACTTATGACGATGATGCTTGAATACTGTAATAGAACGGGCAAATCGATCTATTTGTTTGGTGGACAGCCAAAAGTTGCAGAACTCGCAGCCATCAAAATTAAAGAAACCTATCCAAATCTTAAAATTGCAGGCACACGTGATGGTTTTTTTGAAAGCAATCAAGAACTCCATATTCTCGATGAAATCAACGAAAAAAAACCTGACATTCTGTTTGTCGCACTAGGTGCGCCAAAGCAAGAAAAATGGATCAACAAATACAAAAAGACCATCAATGCAAAAGTGGCAATGGGCGTTGGAGGGGCTTTAGACGTTTGGGCAGGAACGGTTAAACGCGCACCCGTATTCTTTCAAAAGACGGGATTAGAGTGGTTTTATAGGTTGTTAAAGCAGCCGACGCGCATCATGCGCATGATGTCTTTACCGAAATTTATGATTAAAGTAATCCTAACAAAACAGATCGAAAACTAATTAGTTGGAGGAAATCTTTATGGAAAACCAAAGCATGGGTGATTTGTTGGCTCAATATGGGTCAACTGAAAGATTGTACACTGGCGATGTCGTCGAGGGTGTTGTCATCTCTTCAAATTCAGATGAAGTTATGGTAAATATCAATTATATGGCAGATGGCATATTGCCCAAAGCTGAACTCCTCGAAAACAATCCCCTTGATTTTCACGAGGGCGATCAAATTAAAGTGTATATACTGAAATTAGATGATGGTGATGGCAATGTGCTCCTA
>CAYLNI010000006.1:42174-51826 GCA_964384705.1 uncultured Fusibacter sp. | reverse complement strand
ACTTCACTGCCCTTACCTGACATCGTTTCGAGCAATACGATGGTCGACTGATCTTTATCTATCACGCGATTCAGCAAGGAAGCAATCATCTCGATGCCCGCTTCTATACCCTGACCAACGTGACTACCTGGGTGAAAGTTATAAAGAGTCCCTGGAAGGGACTCAAGCTTTTTTAAATCTTCTGAAAATACGTCGAAGGCAAAATCCTTTACGCGCTCGTCAGCAGAACAAGGGTTGAGCGTGTAAGGTGCATGTGCCAAAATAGGTCCAAAATGATGCGCAAGCATGAGCTTTTGTAAGTTGACGACATCAACAGGGTCTAGCATTTTTGAGCTGCCACCTCTTGGATTTCGAGTAAAAAACTGAAAAGTATCGGCATTTATAGATAAAGCTTCCTTACCCATAAAATAATAGCCTTTCGTCACAGACAGATGGCATCCAATATATTTCATTTTTTACTTCCCTTCAAATAGATGAACCAATAGATGATGGCGATAAAAATACTGCCACCTACGAAGTTGCCAAGGGCCACTGGAATCATGTTGTTGGTGACAACCGCCATCCAATCGAGGTTCGCGCCAACCGCTGCACCCATCGGTATGAAGAACATATTTGCAACAACGTGTTCATAACCTGATAGTACAAACAACATGACTGGAAACCAAAGTGCAAGAATCTTACCTGCTGCATCTGTTGCAGCCACTTGAATATACACGGCACCTGCGACGAGGACGTTACATAATATACCTCTCATAAATGCCTGGGTAAATGTCAAAGACGACTTTGCTTCAGCTACTGCGATTGCTTTAGATGCCAAATCACCAGTATACACATCACCAGCATATAGGATATAGACGAGTATCAAAGAACCGACCAAATTACCAACAAAAACAATCCCAAGGTTGATCAGATACTTTGAAAATTTCACATCGCCATTTGCCCAAGCGCTACCTATTAAAGCATTGCCTGTATAAAGTTCTCCACCTGCTAATACGACGAGCATGATGCCAACTGGGAATACAGCAGCACCCATGAACTTTGCAAAACCACCATCTATTTGACCTAATGTTTGTGTGACAACGAGATTGCCGTGGCCGCCTAAACCTATAAAAAAACCACCTAATACTGCAAGAAGGAATACATTTATGAAGGAATAACCAATTTTATTCTTTCCAATGTCAATCCATGACTGTGCCACTTCTTTTGGTGACAAATAACTCTTATTCATTTCTTCTCCTAATATGAGGAAATTGGTAATTCGTCAATTTCCATATTTATTTCGCTAACTCAATATATTATAGTCTAATTGCTAGTTGTTTTCAATGCCATCATCCACTTATACCGTCTACTTTACGTCGCACACTAAGTGTTAATGCGACTTGACCAGGTAGATAGAAAAGCCACATCGCCAAACCAGAAAATGCATAAATTCGCGACAATATGAGATTTGACTCAAATAAAGATGGGAAATTGTAAATTGCGACATTGATGTCACAGAGTGCATACAGAACGAGACCGACGGCAAACAGGCGTCTATCATACGCGTTATTCGATTTCTGGATCGTTATCGCGAAAATATTCCAAGTGAACAATAAGGCATAAAAAGTACCGAGTGCCAGCATGAGCGCATAGTTAAACCGCTCTGGCATCTTTTGCATAAAAAAAAGCAGGCATGCGATGAAAACTGCGCCTTTTACAAACACGTCTTTCATGATAAGCCTCTTTTGAATTCTTACCGAATAAAAACTTTGAACGATGACAAAAAGAAAGAGACCACCTATGAACTGTCGAGTTAAGAGCAAAATGACATCCGATGCAAACGTCAAACTCATGACAATCACCATCAAACGAGCGTCTTTATTTTCAGGATTTGCTAGTGACAGTCTGCTTAAAAAGACGACGCAAATCGCAATACTCAGAAGTTTAAGCGCAACACTAACACGCATCAGTAATGGGTCTTCAAATCCAATATCTAAAGCAGTGAATGCGATATAAATGAAACATTCAATTAATACAAACCATTTGAAATCACGATTATAGCTCATCCCAACTGGACCAATGCCATATAAATGGCTGTACCACTTAATATGCTTAATAAATTGTTTCTTTTCCATAAATGAAGCAGGCTCGTCATCGCAATGGCGATCACCACTGGAAGACTGCTGCTCACCTCAAGCAGTTTGACTGATTTTAAACTGTAGACAATGAGCATGCCCATAACGGCAGGTGGCAAGACGCGGCCGACATAAGTCACCCACTTTGGCGTATTTTTACCTTTGCCAAATAATAGAAAAGGCCCTAGTCTAATTAAATAAGTCACAAGTGCCATAAGCATAATTGCCAATATTTTATCCATTTTTCACGCCTCCTTCTATGTTTTTACGAAGGAGGAGCAAGACGGTGAATAATATCACCATGGCCGGTAACACCATCTGTCCAGGACCAAATAGTTTAAGGGCAACTAAAGCGGATAAAACACCCGTTATCGCTGGAAGGTGCTTTTTCTCAGCAAGCCATTGCTCGATGAATATGACTACGAAGAGAGCCGTCATGGCAAATTCAATACCTGCAGTATCAAAGGTTATCAGATTGCCAATTAATGCGCCAATCAGTGTGCCACTTATCCAATAAGCGTGGTTCAATGCAGAGATCGCAAACAACAATTTTTCTGAGTCCACCTCTTGTTTTTCAGAGATGCCACACATAAGTGAATACGTTTCGTCTGTCATGGCAAAAATCATATATTGTTTCATCCATCCAAAAGGCTTAAATCGTTCGATAAAAGAAAGGCCATAAAAAAGATGCCTGATATTGACAAACAACGTCATAAAGGCAACTTGAACCATACTTATGGGATTCGTCAATATCTGAATTGCAACAAATTGCATCGCACCAGCATATAAAAAAACACTCATGAGAAGTGCCAACCATATGCTCAATCCAGATTTAACGACGAGTAAGCCAAAGGCAATGCCAACTGACAGATAACCCAACAAGACGGGTATGGTAAATGCAACCGCAACTTTCAATAATTTTTTGATAGGTTTGTCCCCCTAACATCAGTTTCCAGTATTATATCAAATAACTGGCGCTTTGGGTAAAACAATCTTAAAAGTACTGCCCTTTCCTAATGAACTTGATACGGTGATTTTTCCACCATGCCCTTTGACGATGGCCTGAGAAATCGTAAGCCCGATACCAGCACCACCCGTCGTTCGATTTCTAGATTGATCCGCTCTATAAAAGCGCTCAAATATAAATGGGAGATCCGTTTCTGCTATCCCGTAACCAAAATCCTGAAAAGCGATCTCAATATCCGTTGAACTCGATCTAAGACTAATAATCAGTTTGCTATTTTCTGGCGAATACTTGAGGGCATTGGACATCAAATTGACAATGACTTGGTTGAGTTGATTTTTATCGCCCATGATGGTTTCATCCGACAAACAATCAAATTCTATAAGAATGTGTTTTTTATAATAATCACTTTCAAAGTTTTTAATTTGATTCTCAATCAGTTGTTTTAAAGCGACAGGTTTGCGCTCGCCTTTAAAGGCTTCATTTTCTGCGCGTGCCAATTTTTCTAAATCACCTACGAGTTCGGTGATTCTCACAATTTCCTCATGACAACTCTTTAGTCTGTTCGCATCTGCAGCCCATATGCCGTCTATCATGGCTTCCATATGGCTTTGAAGCGTTGCAAGCGGCGTTCTAAGTTCATGCGCGACATCACTCGTCAGACGCTGTCTTAATTTTTCTTGATTTTCTAGTGTTTCTGCTAGGCCATTGATCGAATCCGTCAAGGCATCGATTTCGACAGTTGTAGAATGCGACTGCGACCTTGCCTCATAGTTGCCATTTGTGATTTCATTGGCCGTTTCCATAACGATAGAGAGCGGTTTGCTAATGCGACGCGCCATAATCGTCCCAACAGTCAATGCCATAATGATGGCGATACCGCTTACAAACAACAGTAAGAGATTGAGTGTCTCTATAAATGCGACATCACTGTCAGTGAAATAATAGGGGCCATAGAATTCAATGGTCACTTTGCCCATTTCTTTGCCATTTTTTACGAGTGAATAATCCGCTTCTATCACTTCACCCTGCCAGTTAGGTACTTTTTGCATCATGCTCATCGACATATGCGCGATCATTTCTTCACACAAGCCGTTATTATGTACTTTTGCATCCCATATTGATCGACCATCCAACGTTTCAACGCGCATGATCATCCCTTGTTCAAGTGCCGTGATGCCAATGGTTTCTATAGCCGCTGTATTGAAAGAGCCTTCACTATCAATTTGACTTTGAAGTTGTTCGACGATTGATTCATTTTTCATCGTCTGATTTTTGATGACATAGTCAATAAAGCTCTTTTCTAGGAATACATTTGAAAAGACCGTTATGATTAAGATGCACAAAAGTCCTATCAAAAGATAGGACACGGATAATTTTGTTCTAAGTTTGAGTTTCATCATTTAACCACCATATCTATAGCCAATGCCATGAACCGTAACGATGCGTTTAGGGTTCTTTGGATCGCGTTCGATTTTTTGTCTGAGGTTCTTTATATGTGTATCGACGGTTCGATCATAACCGTCATAGTCTGCTCCAAATACGATAATCACAAGTTCTTCTCGCGTAAATGTCTTTTCTGGGTACTTCATCATCGTCGTGAGAATTTTGAATTCAATCGGTGTTAAATTGACAGCTATGCCGTCGTTAAGCACCTCATGTTTGTCCTTTAACACAACCAGTCCTTCTGAAGGCGTTGGTTTAATACCACGTCGCAAAACAGCTTCAACCCTTGCCATCAATTGCCTAGGACTAAACGGTTTTGCAATGTAGTCATCTGCCCCTAGCTTAAGACCACCAATGATATGCTCTTCGTCACTTTTAGCAGTTAGCATGATGATTGGCACTTCTGATGTTTTGCGAATTGTCTCGCAAACTTGTTCTCCTGACATGCCTGGAAGCATCAAATCGAGTATGATTAGTTCAGGTCGATGCTCAGAATATAAGGCAAGCGCGTCCTCCCCATTGCCGGCAACGATTGCTTGATACCCGCTATTTTCAAGGTATGAAACGATGACTTCTGAAATCTTTTCTTCATCTTCTACGACTAGTATTTTTCGATCAAGGTGCACAACAGCCTCCTGTCGAGCTTGCGCCCGGTAACTGTATCGTTTTTTCATTTTCAACAAATGATGAATCTAAGGCATTTAAATCGTCCACTACTTTAATTTGACCACTAATCATACCCATCCAACATGAGTAGAAGAAACTACCCGATTCGGTTGGTGTAAATTCTATGACATTTTCACCTGTATAGAGCGGGATATCAGGTTGTCCAAATTTATTGAGATTAATTCGATTGTTACAACCGTTTAAACTGGTCGCTTCAGCCTCGATGACCCATCGCACTGGTACGCCTTTTTGTACGATAATCGCTGGATAGTCACGGCCTTCAAGTGGTGTTACGATATTTTGTACATCGTCATCTAACTGTGCGACGCTCCAACCATCCACTTGCCCGTAACTGATGCCAGTTCCGTTGAGCGCAAAACCGCGGCTCATCATGACAAAACCTAAAAGGATGACAAGTGCTGCGGAAACTTTCAACATGGATTTGGTAAATTTTCGACTGAGTAAGCTACTAATTGCACCAAAACCGAACATCAGAGGCATCGTGCCTAAACTAAACGCAAGCATGGATAAAGCACCTGTAACAGCACTACCGGTTCCAAGTGCATATAGCTGCATCGCTTGAAGTGGACCACAAGGCATCAAGCCATTGAGTAAACCGACATAAAATGGTCTTTTGCTATTTTTTGGATCGAGCTGCATATTGGCAAATATTTTTGGCATTTTAGGGTTGAGTTTTCTAAGCCATGGAAACAATGACAACATATTGAGTCCCATTATGATCATAAATAGACCTGTCACTATGGTGATCATGCCCTTGGCCATTCCAGAAAATGTCACCACACTGCCAAGCGCACCGACGATACCGCCAATAATCGTGTAGGATACAACTCTACCACCGTTATATAAAAAGCTCGGTTTGATCTTTTGCATCCAGCGCTTTGTGGGATTGCTTTCAATTGCCTGAATATCAGTCACGATGCACTGAGATAAGTTGATTCCACCACACATGCTGATGCAGTGAAGCGATGTCAGAAGTCCGATGACAAATAATACGCCATAGCCCATACCCGGTTTGATCTCTGGGATAAAGTTAAATCCGATCGTATTGTTGATTAAGAGATAGATCCCTATGACTGCGATGCCGATTCCAACGAGATGTAGCGGTGATAACTTATCCGCTTCCTTAACTGGTTGAGAATCGGTATCTTTCTTAACATCGACAACTGTATAGCCTTCACTTTCAAGTGCTGCTTTGATTTGTTTGAAATCCACTTTCTCTTTATCAGATTTCACGACCGCTTCTGATCGACTATACGATGCCTTTATCTCTAGCGTTGGATCGATCGATTTAATGGTTTGTTCCACTTTAATCTCGCAGTGCGCACATGTCATGTTTTCTATTTTAAGTTGCCATTTGTTTTGTTTCGCCATAATGACTCGCTCCTATAAATCGTTTTATGTTGATTCTATCATGCGTTTGTGTGAATTTTATGAAGAAGGATCTATCTTATACCTAAATTTAGGAATCATACGCCCTTTAATCACAAGGGACTCAACAATGTCAGTATTGATAGCACCACAAGCGTTATAGAAACTACCCGCTTCAGGACTTGTGACAAATTCAATTTGGTTAATGTGGTTTTGAGTGCAAACTTCTCGCATAAACTGCCACATTTTTTTGCCATATCCTTTACCTATATATTCAGGTGCGATATAGAAATAATCGAGTGTACTGACATAATCTTCTTTCACTATACCAAAAAAACCGATCAATTTGTCATCAATCAGCATTTTATAGACTAAATTCCCAACAATATAATTTTTCGTAATTCTGTACGTTCTTCTAAATAGTGCCATGAATGCAGGCTCGAAACCCCAAGTTCCTTCGGAATCTATCGCCAATTGTGTCAAAACGTGAGAATCATCCTTTTTTGCCCGCTCAATATGAAGCATGTTTAAAGCCTCTCTTTCACATAGACTTATATGAATTAAATATAAACCTTTGGGTATAAAATCGATATCGATTAAAAATATTAGTGTTAAGGAGGTTATTATGGAGAACAACAATAACAATAACAACGATAACAAAGACAGATACGACAATAATGACACTAACAACTATACCAACAATAACAATACGATCAACAAGGATATTGAAGACAATAAGGTAATCGCTGCACTAGCATACATCATATTCTTTTTACCCTTAATTGTCGCTAAAGATTCAGAATTTGGTAAATTCCACGCAAATCAAGGCCTTATCTTACTTTTACTTGGCTTTGCTGTAAGCATCGTCGGCACGATTATTCCATTTATCGGTTGGTTTATCATCGCACCTGTCGGTGGCTTAGTTGTAATGGTTCTCGGCATCTTAGGCATTGTCAATGCCCTTAACGGGGTTGAAAAAGAACTACCGATCATCGGAAGCATCAAATTGCTCAAATAATTATGGAAATTGCATAATTACCTTTAAGTATTTTAAAGCCAGTTTCATGACTAAATGTCTTGAAAGCTGGCTTTATTTTTGTTAGATCATCCTTTATAAATCGAAAACATTGATTTCATTATCCAAAAGGTCAATATGCATAACTTTATTTTGTAGCAGATCCCCTTTACCAAGAAGCACTTTAATCGTTTCACTCACTTGTATGGCTGCAACGAGTGCAGGTGTAAATGAAGGATTCCCCAAGACAGCCTCATCACCACGTCCCGACGACGTGTGATAGAGCTTATCAAGCGTTTTATCACCCGGTAGAATCGTTGAAACTTGACCATACCATCCTGCTATCGCGCCGTGTACAAATGGGATGCCAAGTGTCTCACAGGCTTTTGCGATGCAGCGTCTGGACTCGATATTGTCAAGTGCATCCACAACGATATCGTGGCTTTCAATCAAAAGTTCGACATTGTTTTCGCGCACAAAAAGATGATGCGGCGTTACGCTCACCTCTGAATTGACGTGTTTCATTCTTTGAGCTGCAGCTTTTGCCTTTGACATACCAATCGTGTTTTCAAGCGACAGAAGCTGTCGATTGAGATTCGTGACATCAAAGACATCGCCGTCAATCACCGTCATTTGGCCAACCCCTATTCGACCCAACATCTCGATGATATAACCGCCTAAACCTCCGCATCCAATGACGCATACACGCATTTTATGCAGTTTGGCAATATCCTCTTCTGATAGCATCTGCTTGTTTTTTGCATATCGGTCTATGAAAGCGCGGCGCATCAGCCACCTCCAACGGGTGGGAAAATCGAGACCACATCAGTTTGTACAAGTGGTTTGTCAAGTGTACCATCTCGCCCATTGATGAGCAATATTGAGACTTCTGACTCTGGAATTTCTAAGCTGGTTATAATTTGACGCACCGTGCCACCCTCTTCAAGATCGAACATGACTTCTTTTCCTCTACCGTTTCTAAGGGTTGCAAATAACCTCACCTTAATTATCATAATGCTTCCTCCAATTGAACTACACACAATAGACGATATTCCTCGACCATAGACAATCCGCGCACGAAGGTGTATTGCCATAACAATCCCCCGCCGTCGTCCGTACAAAGTCACAACCATCCACTAAATCGCAATCCGGACATGACGGATAGTGATTTTTATGGACCATTTGTCTAAACGCTAGATAGGAAGGTTCATCCCACAACGCCGCCAGCGAATCATTGCTGCTCAAACGCTTCGATGCTTCACCAATCTTGCCAAAGACGACTTTCTCAATGCTTTTTAATCTGCCAAACACGACTTCAGTGCCATGATGTGCAAATCGATAACAAGGTACAATTTCACCCCGAGCATTGATCACCATAGCCGATTTTTCTATAAAGTTACAACGTCTATCTGTCTTAAGTTTTGTCTCTGTCAATTTGATATCAAGACCCACTCGCATCGCTCTATTTCGAATCACATTAAAATGGGATTTCATCTCAGTTGGGTCATATTGCGTATATAATATCACATCTTTATCATCAAGTGTCACAGGTAGTAAATTAGATAATATGAGGCCACTGGCATGGATTCTACTTGAGATCTCGATAACACTTGATACCTCATCCAAATTCTCTTTTGACACGACCATTTGAACATACAGAGCCGGTGTTTTCTTACCTGCTTTTTCTTTTGCCGCATTGAGTCTTTGTAAATTGTTCATCAATTGGTTGTAATCAAATCCTCGAATTCGATCGTATACCAACTGTGAACCATCGACTGAAACAACCACTTTATCAACATAGTCGACAAGTGCTTCAGCCATTTTATCATCTATTGTCGTCCCATTGGTGGTCAAGGTGATAGACATGTCTTTTAATTGTTCTAGTACGTGATAAAAGTCAGGATGAATCGTCGGTTCACCGATACCACCCAGTACAATCTCTTTGATAAAAGGCTTTTCGTCATTTTCAGGGCGTTTTTGTGTCAACTCACCTAAGATGGTCTTAAGAATATCTGAAGGCATGTGCGCACCCAAATTGCCCCACGTTTTTCGATAACA
>CAYLNI010000006.1:19134-42065 GCA_964384705.1 uncultured Fusibacter sp. | reverse complement strand
GGCTTCCGCTATCTCACATCATGTTCTATACATGAGTCAAACAACAGAAGCCTATGTCTATCCAGTTATAAAGTCATTGCTATAAGCCTAAAAGTGTCTTACGCTCGTCAGTTGGTATGCCATCAGCACCCCATCCACGCAAAGCATAGTACTCAGGCAATACTTCTGACAAACGCGTCACGTGACCTTGCGAAGGTCCTTCTTCTATTGGATCCACTAACAATCTCTTTGGCAGTGTATCTTGAGATGGATCAATGCCCGCTTCAAGGTTAAAGAGTCTCTCAATATTCCAGATTCTTTCACCAGCAAGTAAGACGTCATCTGCAGTAAATGTCGTTCCAGCAACTGCATTGTACATCGCTGCATAATCAGGTGCGCCCATTGCAAAAGATGTAAATAAACAGAGGCCTGATGCATCGATAAATGCCGTGAAATCTTGGAATATTTTAACCCAATTCGCCTTGCCATCAATTGCAAGACGATCGAGTTTTTCTGGGACGCCTAAGATTTCAGGTGAAATCAAGTAACCTCTTACGTGACATCCACCACGGTTTGAAGTGGCATACTGAAGGCCTTGACCTTGAATGCCTCTAGGGTCATAAGCAGGTAATTCCTGCTTCTTGACTGACATTGAAAGCTCAGGTACACCATATGAATCTGCAAGTCTGTATGACCCATCAGCCATCTTATCGCCAAATCCTTCTCTCAAGCCAATCTTCTTAGTCCATTCTACGATGGCATCACTGTTGCCAAATTCAAGCGGTGTGCCCTCTAAATCTTCAGGCTTGATGTAGCCCTTTTGATAGAGTTCCATTGCAGCAGCGATGGTCGCACCTGTTGAAATAGTATCTAAGCCCATTTCGTTGCACCAGTAATTCGCTTTGATGATTTCGCCCATGTTCGAGATGCCACAGTCACCACCAAATGCCCAGATTGTTTCATACTCAGGGCCACCACCTTCGATATCGTCGACTTTACAATAGCGACCACAAGCGATTGGGCAACGGTAACAAGGGTCCTTCTTAACCAAATATTTTTCAGAAAGTGTTTCACCGCTAATCTCTTCCGCATCGGCAAACTGTGATGTTTGGAAGTTGTTTGTAGGGAATACACCGTTTTCATTGATGATATTGACGAGAACTGCCGTACCATAGGTAGGTAAACCTTGGCCCGTTACGCCGTTTTCTCTAATCTTTGTGTTACAGTCTTTTACGACACCTTTAAGGGCTTCTTCATTGGCAATCGCTACTTTTTGAGTCCCTCTAACGGTAATTGCTTTGAGGTTTTTAGAACCCATGACAGCACCAACACCTGAACGACCTGCAGCTCTAGCCAAATCGTTCATAATCGCAGCCATGAACGAAAGTTTTTCCCCGCCTGGTCCAATGGTCATGACGCGTGATTTTTCAGGTACTTCTTTTTCGAGGAGCGATGTAGCTTCTGAAACGACTTTGCCCCAAACATGTGCGGCATCTCTAATCTCAACTTTATCGTCTTCGATCATGATATATACCGGTTTATCCGATTTGCCTTCTACGATGATGACGTCATAGCCAGCAAATTTAAGCTCAGCACCCCAGTAACCACCTGAGTTGGACGAAGCGATCGTACCTGTCAATGGCGATTTTGTGACGACCATGTAACGTCCACCAGTTGGTGTTGGCGTTCCAGTCAATGGACCAGTTGCCACGATCAATTTGTTTTCAGGACTAAGCGCATCCACAGTTGCAGGCACTTCATCACAGAAAAGCTTTGTGCCAAGTCCTCTACCACCGACAAATTTTTGAGCCATATCGAGGTCTAATGCTTCTACCTTCCATGATTTTGTCGTTAAATCCACTCTTAAAATCTTACCTTGGTAACCGTACATAAAAAGCCTCCTTTTGAATAAAAATATTGAACTCTTTTATTCCAAATCCTTTCCAAAAGGGAGGCGATTCGGTTTCCCGAGTCACCCATTGGTTAAATGTCATAGCCCTTGCCTTAGATCATTTAACTCGGATTTTGGTACTGATTGATGTTAAAGAATCTCTATGTCATCACCGACTGTGACGATGCCGCCTTTTATGACTCGAGTAAATATGCCTTCTTTTGGCATGATGCACTGACCAACTTGTACTTTTATGGCACAACCGGTATGACATTCTTTACCGATCTGCGTCACTTCTTGTACCGTTTCCCCGATACGTACTTTCGTACCGACTGGCAACGTATGCAAAATCAAACCTTCCGTGGTGATGTTTTCTGCAAATTTACCACTACAAAGTCCTTCAATGCCGATGCCTGTCATCTTATCGATGCTCTCTTGTGCGAGCAAGCTCACTTGTCTGTGCCATTTTCCAGCATGCGCATCGCCAACTAAGCCAAAGTCTTCCTCGAACGTTCCAAATGGGATCGACTCCTTGATGACACCCTTCACTTTACTGATGTTTACCGCTTTTACTTTACCGATAATCCCACTATTAATCGTCAATGCCTTCGCCCTCCCGAATGTATGTCCCTGTTTTGCCACCTATTTTATAAACCAATCTTATATCGCCTATCACCATAGATTTATCCACAGCTTTGCACATATCATAGATTGTAAGTGCAGCGATGCTCACTGCAGTAAGCGCTTCCATCTCAACACCAGTTTTGCCATATAGATTGACTTGAGATTCAATCAAAATGCCATCTTCTTCAACCTTAAAAGTAAGGTTAATGCCCGTCAAATTCAGTGGGTGGCACATTGGAATCACATCACTCGTTTTTTTTGCACCCATGATGCCAGCTATCTGTGCTACTGCGAGTACATCGCCTTTTTTGATGCCATTAGAGACGATCGTTTCAATCGTTTGAGGCGACATTCTTACGGAACCTCTTGCGATTGCACTTCTGTAGGTATCCACTTTCTCACTGACTTCGACCATGTGTGCCCGACCTTCTGCATTAAAATGGGTCAATTTAAGTTCCGAATTCATCATCCACCTCCTAACCTACTCTGCACCTACACTATTTTTCATCCGCCGATTTCTACCATATTGCGCGTTATAGGCGCCACTGTTTCGATTTGATGGGCTTCTGGTTTATCAAAAATTGTTCGTCTCAATGTATGAAGCAACAA
This sequence comes from uncultured Fusibacter sp., assembly GCA_964384705.1. Taxonomy (GTDB): domain Bacteria; phylum Bacillota; class Clostridia; order Peptostreptococcales; family Acidaminobacteraceae; genus Fusibacter_C. The sequence goes on along the minus strand of CAYLNI010000006.1, from coordinate 38,962 downwards.
TTTTTCATTTTTAAGCAGTGGCCTCAAAGCGATTTCTTCATTTGAATGCAAACAATACTTTAAGAACCCTTCAGCGGTCATCCTTACGCGGTTACAGTTGTCGCAAAACTTACAGGAAATAGGACTGATCAATCCCACTTTACCCTTTCCATTTGGGAGTTTATAGGTTACCGCAGGTGAGCTCGGATCCTTGTTGATCATCGGTATCAACTCTGGTACCCGATCGAGTACTTCTTGATTGGACATAAAATGGTCCTGTGACCAAGTTGCCACTTCACCGATCGGCATGAGTTCAATGAACCGCACATCGATGTCATCATCTTGCGTCATGTTGACAAAATCTCTTATTTCATCGTCATTGAACCCTTTAATCAGCACCACATTGATCTTGATTGGGGTCAATCCAACGCGTTTTGCCGCCTCAATACCTTCCAATACTTTGTTTAAGTCACCACCGCGAGTCATTGCTTGATATCTCAGTGGATTCAGCGAATCCATACTGATGTTTACACGCCGTAGCCCAGCTTTTTTTAGCGCCTCAGCCATGTCCGCGAGCAAAATGCCATTGGTCGTCATCGTAATTTCTCTGACCTCATCATGCGCATGAAGCATCTTGATTAAATCCACAATCCCAGACCTTACAAGGGGTTCACCGCCAGTTAACCGAATCTTGTCTATACCGAGAAAAGCCATATGACCAACGATTTTATCGATTTCTTCAAGTCTTAAAATATCACTATGCTCAAGTTTTTCCACGCCCTCTTCCGGCATGCAGTACTTGCACCTTAAGTTGCATCTGTCTGTTACGGATAGTCTCAAATAATTTATGGTTCTTCCAAATTGATCGATCATATCTCACCCACCTTATGCAGCAAACCTGGCGATTCGAGCGCATAGCCACCTACAGTATTAAGCGCCTCTCGAAACCAGTCCGATTTCAATAATTCTATAAATGATTTCACGCGCGGATCCTTTAAAACCTTTTCTCGCACGAGAAAGTCATAATTTTCGTAACCTATAGGGATAAAATCAAGTTCAAATGCCTCTGCAGCGGAACGAATCCCTAGCCCAGCATCGGCGCCTTCAGAAAGAACGGAAACAGCTACGGCCATATGCGTATTCACTTCTCTTTTATAACCGTATATAGTTTCTGGCGATATGTCCATTTTTGCAAGTTCGAAATCCAGCAGTTGCCTTGTCCCTGAACCCCTTTGACGGTTTACAAACGCCACATCATCGCGCTGAAGATCCTTCAGAGATTGAATGTTTTTGGGATTGTTTGGCTTTACAAAGATGCCTTGCTCACGTCTAACCCCTTCTATCAGACATACCGCATCACCACTAAAATATTGCTTCAGTAAATGCAAGTTATACGTACCCAGTTTTTCATCGATTAAGTGTACTGGCGCAATATGCGCTTCATTTCTTTTGATCGCAAGAATCCCACCCATACTGCCAACATGGCCAGAAGATAAAGGCAGTTTATCCGCTATGAAATCGAGGATTAAATCATGACTACCTATGACCACTAAGCGTTTGTCAATCTCATTGCGATTTTTGATGAGCGTCACATTGATTGGCGAACCCGCTTCAATCCCCTCAACTTCTTGAGGGATTTTTAAGATTGCATCGGCACGTACGAGGCTCATCGTTGAGCCCGCCCCCCGGTTTAATGGTGTCGCGATGTACTTGCCATCGACGTGACCAAGCAGCATGCGCACATACTCTTCATGTTTTAGCGAAGAGACGAGTCGCTGGGTCAAAGTGACTTCGAGGTGATTGTTAGTCTCAGCGCTATTTTCAGGATCTTGACTATCCGTTACGGCTTGCTTTCGTCTATCTATGTGATTGCCCGTATAATTTGGATTTAGCGTCGTCAGCAGCGGTTTCACAAACACATCAAAGGTAAAATACGAAGACACGGGATATCCAGGCAATCCAATGACGGGCTTGCCGTCAATCAAACCGAGTATCGTCGGCTTGCCAGGTTTCATTGCGACGCCATGTACGATGACGCGACCTAGACTTTCGATAACATCTACTGTAAAATCCTTTGCGCCTGCAGAAGATCCCGCTATTATGATGAGGATGTCATTTTCCTCGATACCTTTTTTAATCGCATTTTGAAGCACGACAAAATCGTCGATAGCCGGTGGATATATCGTTGATAAAGCGCCATATTCTTTCGCATAACCTTCGAACACTTTCGAACTCGAATCGATGATTTTACCGCGTTTTAGCTCTGAAAGCGACTGAACGATTTCATTGCCTGTGGGTAAAATGCCGATGGAACGCTTTTTATACACACAAACTGTATCGATACCACCACTGAGCATGGCACCCAAATCAAGGGGTCTTATCACATGATTGGAAGGCAGGATCATCTCACCTTGAATGATGTCCTCCCCGATTTGACGCACGTGCTGCCAGGGATAAGATGGCATCATAATTTCTATGCGATTTGACGCAACAGGCACGATTTCTTCGATCATGATGACGCTATCATACCCTTCTGGCATGAGATTGCCTGTGTTCACATAGACAAAGTCCTCATTTTCAATCAGCTGTTTTGGTGTTTTCTCACTTGCTCCGTTTGTTCGTTCTGAAATGACAGCGATGCCATCCATCGCTGCGACATGTGCATCAGGAGACGATTTTAAGGCGTGAACGGCAACAAAAGTCTTTCTAAAAACGGAATCAGATAAGGTCACCCATTCTGATTGTATGGGGATTGTCACTTGACGCATGAACTGCTCTATGGCTTGATCGATGGGCGTGTTGCCTATGAATATCTTCTGCATCATTTCATCTCCCTACAAATTTTTCCTGTCTGAGCAGTGTCACCATGACAGCTGTGCCTTCGCTTAAACCTTCCTGGTCACGCGAAAGCCTTATATACCCGGAGGCACTAGAAAGCAGCGTAATCATGCCCGATTTTGCATGGATGGGTTTTGCAAGGTAGCTTTGTCCATCCGTTGAGGCTTCAAGAGACACCATGACAAACGCATCTCTACCCGGTGCACCATGTACTCTGCTACTTAAAACAGCGGGCACGTTGATCGCGTGCATTTTAGAACCGACAAGTGTCTCAAGATATGGCACAACGATGAGGTTATATAGGAGCAAGGCAGCTGATGGATGGCCTGGCAGGCCGAATACGAACTTCTCGCCAATGCGTCCTACAATTGTCGGTTTGCCAGGTTTTACGGCGATACCATGCACCAGTAATTCACTGTCTTCAAACTGTTTAATGACATCACAGGTATAGTCACGCGCTCCGACGGAACTGCCGCCCGAAATGAGCAGGCAATCCGAACTTTCTAGCGCTTCTTCAAAGACCTTCGTCAACTGCTCAAAGTCGTCTCTTACGAGGACTGGTCCTATAACCTGGGCACCATACGCTTTTAATGCGGCGCATAGAGCATTGCCATTGATATCGCGAATTTTTCCGAAAGCAGCTGGCGCATCTACCGAGATGATTTCATCACCCGTTGAGATCACCGTCACCTTAATCGGCTTATAGACTTCAACACATGGAATTCCCAGTCCAGCGAGCAAACCAATGTCATAGGGCGAAAGCCTTCTTCCCATTTCTAGTACAGTTTCGCCACATTTTACATCGTCACCTTTGAAGGTGATATTCTCGCCGACATGAATCGGTTGTTTGATAAGAATCGTATGTGCATCCAGTTTCTCTGTATATTCGATCATGACGACGCCATCTGCAGATTTGGGTACAGCGCCACCAGTTGATACATAGATAGCTTCGTTTGGCTTCAAACTAGGAATCTCCGAATCACCCATGACCATCTCACCACCCATAGTCAACAGACTTGGTATCGACTCCGATGCACCAAAGACCTCACTGGCGAACACGGCATAACCATCTACTGTTGACCGGTTAAAATTGGGCAGGTCAATAGGAGACTGCCAAGTGCTAGAAAGCACTCTACCCACAGCATCATCGATGGCTACCCACTCTTTTTCTATTTTTAAATGCGTTGTTTGACTGGTTGTCACTAGGCTTAGTACGTCATCTAAAGTCTTCACGTCAAAAAAATCCATTTTACGCCCCTCTTTTAAACTGATAATTGCACTTATTTCGTTTGTCCGCACTCTGAATCATCGCCTACCAATATTTGAAGACCGTGAAACACAGGCTTCAAAATATACTCTAAAGACTCTCGAACGGCTTTGGGACTCCCAGGAAGGTTGATGATCAACGTCTCACCACGAATGCCTGCAACGCCTCGTGAGAGCATCCCTTTTGGTGTGATTTGAAGGCTATTGTACCTTATCGCCTCTGCGATGCCAGACGCTTCACGTTCTATGACCGCTTTTGTCGCTTCAGGTGTGATATCTCTTTTGCTGAAGCCCGTGCCCCCCGTCGTTAAGATCAAATGCACACCAACCACATCGGCCAGTCTCATCATCTCGATACTAAGCGCTTCACGTTCATCGGGGAGGATTTTTAAGCTTACGACCTCATAGCCCGCTTTTGTCACCAACTCATGAATCACTTGACCGCTCACATCTTCTCTCTCACCACGTGACCCTTTATCACTCGCCGTTATGATCCCCACTTTATACATAATACCCTCACTCTTATATGAATTAGTTTATTTGCGAAATAGTCAATATGCCTTCACTCAATGTCAATACGCGATCGCACAACCTTTTGATTTGATCCCGGTTATGTGAAATGACTATTGCCGTCATCCCGTATTCTTGATTTCTACGTTTGATGGCATGCTCGATGGTCTCGATCGTCTCTGGATCTATGCTGGCCGTTGGCTCATCTAACAATAGAACTTCAGGTTTAAAGATCAGAGCCCGTGCCAATGCCACCTTTTGTGCTTCACCACCCGACAAACTCGTAGCAAGTTGTTCCGATAAACTTCTGAGGCCAAACTCGTCCATCACAGCGGCAACACGTTCTTCAATCTCGGATTCAAGGACCTTTCTCACTTTAAGTGGATAGGCGATATTCTCCCAAACAGAACAACGCATCATATAAGGCGTTTGACTGAGATAGGTCACTTTTTTCATGCGTTCTTTGTCCATTGGCTGCGCATCGTAGGTAATCGTGCCCGTATGTTCCCTCTCAAGACCAGACAATATGCGTAGCAACGTAGTTTTTCCGATGCCATTTGGCCCCACCAAACCATAGATCAGGCCACTGTTTAACTGAAATGGCTCCAAATTTAAGATGACTTTATGCTTATAGGATTTTACGAGTTTTGTCACATGTATTTGCATGGCGTCCCCTCTTCAGCGATACATATTGCTTAATGTTGACACTTTAATTTTCATCATTAATCTTACTCGCCATCCATATAGCGGTATAAGACGGAGTTCACAGTAAAGGATATGAATAATAGGACGATGCCCATTGCGATAGCGGTCGCATAATTACCCATGCTGTTGTTCATGGCAATATAGGTCGTCATCACACGTGTATGACCCTTGATGTTGCCGCCGACGATCATAACCGCACCAACCTCAGAAACCGCACGTCCAAATCCTGTGACGATAGCAATCAAAATCGTAATCTTTAGCTCTTTGATGAGGAGCCAAAGCAGGTCTAATCTTCCAGAACCAAGTGTTTGGCCGATCTGCATCACAGCAAGCCCTTTGTCTTTCGCCTGATTGAACACGATGCCGGTGATTATGGGTGTTATCAAGATGGTCTGTGCAATGATCATAGCACCCGGTGTAAAAATCAAACCCAAGCTACCTAAAGGCCCGCTTCTTGAGAGAAACAACACAACGGCAAGACCAATGACCACAGGTGGTAAACTCATGAGTGTATATAGGAGGCGCGTCAAAAAACGCTTTGATCTAAAATTCTTTATCCCCAGAATCAAACCGAGGGGTATCCCAAAAATGGCAGAACAAATAGTTGAAGCGATCGAGAGTCCAATAGACAATATGATAATTTCATAGACTTCTTGATCAAAACCAATCAACAATTTGAAGGCATCTCTAAAACCATCCACAAAAATATCCATTCAAGTCGTCTCCATATGATTCGTTTTTTTGAGGAAATTGCATATTACTTTGCATTTGGAAAAAACAACGGTTGACCATAGGTTTCAGTGCCAAATGCACCGATTAAAGTCTGAGTCTCGTCTGACAGCATCCATTTTACAAACGCATCTGCACCTTTTGCGTTGATACGCGCGTTTTTATTTGGATCCACTGCAATCACACCATAATAATTCAGAAGTTCGGGGTCACCTTCAAGCACAACTTCAAGGTCAAGACTTGCTTGCATCGATAAATAAGTTGCGCGGTCTGTCAGAGTAAAGCCTTGTAACTCATTTGCCATCTGAAGCACATCGCCCATCCCTTTACCGGCGGATACATACCAGTCGCTTGACGGTTCCTTTGTCCATAGTTTCTGCTCTTTTTTATGTGTACCAGAATCGTCGCCCCTTGAGACGAAAGTGTATGCATTGTCGACGATTGCTTGGAAAGCCGCCTCAGTATCTATTGCTTGTTTCACTTCTAATGATGCTTTAGAACCGGTTGGTCCAACGAGTACAAAGTCGTTGTACATGACGTCAAATCGCTCTATGCCATGCCCTTCTGCCACAAATACGGCTTCATCTTCTTTAGCGTGGACGAGTAAGACGTCTGCTTCACCGTCACGTCCCATTTGAAGGGCTGCCCCCGTGCCTACTGCGACCACTCTCACTTCTATACCAGATGCCTCTTCAAATGAAGGCAACAAATAATCGAGTAAACCACTATCTTGTGTACTGGTTGTCGTAGATAAAATGATGAACGGTGGTGCTTTATCTGCACTTACAATCCAGTATGCGTATGTAATTGTTATCATTAATAAGAGAACTGCTATGCCCATGACTGCTTTGCTTTTCTTCATACGTCACACTCTCAAATTTATTAAGTTAATGTAATCATTATACATCAACTCTATTTTTAAAACTAACTGAAAATTCAGTTTTTTGACGTTATATTTCACAAACTCTCACTTATTGTTTACATGGTTGTAATATGTTAAACTGTTTTTGATAAGAGAATAAGTTTTTAGGTGGGATTGCCTCATGCTCAATAACTTTAGTGTCCAATTTGAAAAAACAGATAATTTTGAAACGGATTATCTCAAAATACTTTATTACGACCTTTCAAAAGACTATATTGGGGATTATAAATCTTACCAGTATACGAGAGTCTGTACGATTGCCGATGGGACGAAACACGTCAAAATCAACGATGGCTCTGAGTTCACATATAGGAAAAACGAGTTCATCATTTTGCCACCCAATTCAACCGTTCATATGAACATCAAAGACCCTACTATCGCCATCGTCTATGAAATCAGCGATCGATTGATTGAAGACACAATAGGTAAACTTCAAAACCATTTTGACACACCCGTACCAATGGATGCCCTTCACATCGACAAACTCAAATACAACCCTGAGTTTAGAACACAACTCAGTCGGATCAATACACTCTTCATGGGCGCTGATCCAAATAAGGGCTTTTTAGTCGACTTATATGCTCAAGAACTCGTTTATTCGCTTCTCAAGGATTATAAGTTTCCCAAAAAAAAAAAAAAAAACCGTGAGCCAGTGGCTTACACGATTCATTATTTTAAGGAGCATATTTATAGTCAAACGATGACGATTAAGGAGATTGCATACACTTTAAAATTATCTCCCGGTTCTCTCATTCAACATTTTAAGAATGCCACAGGCATGACGCCTAAGGAATATCAAAACCTCTTAAAAATCAATCAATCCAAAGAGGACCTTCTCATGAAAAACGTGTCAGAAGTCGCCTATGATCTAGGCTTTGAGAGTATTTCCTATTTTATCAAATTGTTTAAGCACCATTTTGGTGTCACACCAAAACAATACACCATGCTTCATAAAAAAAGAGCCGACAGCCACTCTGTGAAAATGCACCAGTCATTGATTAACCCTTCACTAAATAGCTAAAGCCGCTAGCAGTATCTTCTGCTTAGCGGCTTTTTTTTGTGTCCACGAATGATTTACAACTCAATAAAGTGATTCTTTTGCCACACCGATTCAAGATTGGCATGGTCCCAGTGTATGGTACTGTTTGCTAGGTTGATTGCCTTTTGGATATATGCTTTCGAAAGATTGAATGATTCGTTCGATGCATTATCGTTTGATGAATTATTTTCAGATGCTAACATGGTCGACGGCTTAAAATATAGATACATGGCCATGTCGTCCACTTCTGTCGGCAAATGATAGTTTATTGGAAGGCGTTTTGCGCCAAGTTTTTCATAATAGGCGATACGACGCACTTGATTGATATCATCACCTTTTGGTATTTCAATTTCGATAAACATGCCTTTACGATCTGACCACATGCGCATCATCTCTTCGAAAAATTTTGAGCCATATCCTTTGCTCTGATACGCTCTTTCTATCACGAGATAATCGAGCCAAATAAAATCTTCATTTTGTGGCACGTATAGACATGCAAATCCAATTCGATGGATTGCTTGATCCTCAGCTTGTTCTTCTGCAATCAACAAGTGATACGCCCCTCTGATCATCAATTGCTTTAGTTGATATTTTGTCTTTCTTTCATTTTCATGAAATTCCAAGGCATAACTCTCATAGATTGAATCCAGATCATCTATGGTGCCACTTCTATATTGAAGCATCACATCCTCCAATGATTACTCATTTATCTCATTTTGTTTCTTTACGACAAATGCCACGCCTAAGTTGAGCAACATAAAGCCAAGCACGACCCAAAAGATTTGCTTGATGCCAAAAATAAGTGAGACGTAAGTGCCCATGGCGGGTGATACCATCCACCCTAAGCTGCCAACTAAGCCCTGTATGCCAAATAACGTACCTCTTCTGTCAGGATGCGTCATCTCTGCCGTCGTCGATGTGATCAGCGGCTCGATACCACCGATAATAAAGAACAGCGCTGTATAGAATATCACAAAAGGTACGAGACCAGTCGTCAAATTGATAATCAGGACATCCACCAAACCGATGATCAGCATGATGCGGATTAAGAGCATTTTATCGTATTTGTCGCCCAATCGACTGATGAGCACAGCCGAGACTGCTGTTACAAATCCAACAAGACCGTTGATATACCCAGTTGTCGATGCAGCACCGACGATGGTTTGCGTGGTTTCTTGTACAAACAGTGGGATAAATGGATTAAAGACCGTGCGTATAATGCGTTGCAAAAATAGCATGAGCAGAAGCATCATGATGCCCATGGCGAAAAGCTCTGAATAGCCGCTTTTGCCCCTGATGACAGACGTCCGTTGTGCGGTTTTCTTTTTTTCACCCTTTAAAAATAATGTGACGACGAGGAAGCCCATCAACATCAAAAGTCCGCCGACATAAAAACTCGCACGATAACCAAATTGCTCAGCAACTTTTCCGCCTAAAAGTGGGCCAAGCGAGTAGCCAACAAACGTGGAAGACGATAAAAACCCAAGCGCATATGACAACTTATTGTTCGGGGTATTGACCGCAACGAATGCCGATGAAGCCGTTATCGTACCTGTAAAAAGGCCTTGCATAAACCTTAAAAGAATCAAATGCCAAACGTTTCCCGCGAGACCCATGCCCCCTATGATCGCCACCGCTGCGAGCCTCGCCCTCTGGATCATGAGTTTTTGACCAAATCGATCTGATAAAATGCCCCAAATCGGCGACATGATCGCCATCGTCACCGCAGGTGCAGCCGATAGGATGCCAGTATACGTTATCAGCTGATCAGGGTCCGTCACGCCAAGTTCTTGAATAAAGAACGGTATAAATGGTAGCCCAAAGCCGAAGCTCGTCAGCGAAATCACTTGTGAAATCCATAATATGTATAAATTTATTTTCCATCGTTCCATGCTGACATCCTTCTACACTCTTTCGATACACGACTTAATTATAATTGTAACGCTTTTTTTCAACACGCGCTATCCATTTACACCTTTTTTAATCATTCAGAGAAAAAAAATCCCCTGATCCGTGCGTCATACGCATGAAGGCAGGGGATTCAATTTATATTGGTTGCTTTTCGTTATTTAGTTATGCTTTAAGCACCTTTGAAAGAAAGGACTGCGTCCTCGTTTCTTGTGGGTTATTGAATATCTGCTCCGGACTGCCTACTTCGACGATTTGACCTTCGTCCATGAAGACGACGCGATCTGCGACTTCCTTCGCAAAGCCCATTTCATGGGTGACGATGACCATGGTCATGCCATTTTGAGCGAGTCCTTTCATGATGTCAAGCACCTCGCCTACCATCTCTGGATCGAGGGCAGAAGTCGGTTCATCAAAGAGCATAACGTCTGGGGTCATAGCCAGCGCACGCGCTATGGCGATACGCTGCTTCTGTCCACCAGATAACTGATTTGGGTACGCATTGCGCTTGTCGATGAGACCAACACTTTTTAGGAGATTCTCACCTTTTTCGTTCGCTTCAGCTTTACTTAGCCCATTCAGTTTTATGGGTGCCAAGGTGATATTTTCAATAACCGACTTATGGGGGAATAAGTTGAACTGTTGAAAAACCATCCCGATTTTACGTCTATGACGATCAAGATCCACCGATGGGTCCGTCAGTGTGACACCTTCAAAGATGACGTCACCACTCGTTGGTTTTTCAAGTAAATTGATGCACCTAAGTAGCGTGCTCTTACCTGAACCACTTGGACCGATGATGACGACGACTTCGCCTTGATCCACTGTATGTGTCACATTCTTGAGGACTTCGAGTTTTCCAAAAAACTTGCCTAGGTTTTTAATTTCAATCACTGACCGTCATCCTCCTTTCAATTTTTCCAAGCACTTTAGAAAGTGTGAATGTGAGTATAAAATAGATGAGTGCTGCAACAACTAAGGGTTCAAAAGCGATAAACGTATTGCCCCTGACGACATCCGTATTGTACATGAGGTCGTGAATGCCGATGACCGAAACGATGGCAGACTCCTTGATGAGCACGATAAATTCATTGCCCAAAGCGGGTAAAATGTTTTTCATCGCCTGCGGGATAATGATTTCCTTATAAGTCAGAAAGACCGGCATGCCTAGGGATCTAGCAGCCTCTTTCTGTCCTTTATCAACGGCACCTATACCTGCCCTGATTATCTCCGCGATATAAGCAGCACTGTTTAAACTCATCGCCACAACACCAGCTGCCAACATGGGGATGTCTTGTATGCCATAGTAGACGATGTAAAGTTGTATGAGAAGTGGCGTGCCGCGCACAAATTCAATGTAGCTCACGGCAAACGCCTTTAATATTTTATTGCTTGAAGTCTTCATCAAGGAGAGGGCTAATCCGCCAATCAGGCCAAATATGACGGTCAGTGCCGATAGTAGAAGCGTATAGCCTGTCCCTGAGATGAAGAACCCTAGATATTTGGGTAAGAAACTAAAATTCATTATTCGCCTTCACTGAGCAACATTGCGTCTGAGATGATTTGATCCATTTCACCGCTGTCCATAAGGTCTTTGATTGTTGCATCAATCGCCTCTAAGAATGTGCCTGAGTCCTTTTGTACTGCTATAGCAGAGCCGCCTTCACTGCCTAGATCCAAACCGTTGAGTGATAAATCAGGATTTGCTGTAGCGTACTGTTTTGCAACTGGTTCAGCTAAAATTAAGCCGTCCACTTTGCCAGTTTTGAGTTCCATGATCAAGTTAGGAATTTTGTCGATCGCTTTTGCTTCTGAGCTTGTGAACATCGTCTTTGCAAGGTCTTCTTGGATTGAAGATTTTTGAACGCCTAGAATTTTGCCATCAAAAGCTTCAATTGTGTTGAGTGTGCCCACTGATTCAGTCAAGACGAGCATTGTTTGTCGTGCATCATAGTAAGTGAGTGAAAAGTCGACAGATTGCTTACGTTCGTCTGTTGGTGTCATACCTGATACGATGAGGTCGATCTTACCAGCTGTAAGCGCTGGGAGTAAGCCTTCAAATTTCATATCTACGATCTCAAGTTCTACGCCAATATTTTCTGCGATTTTATTAGCGATATCGATGTCAAAACCAACGATGGTGTCTTTGCCATTCACTTCGATGTGAAATTCAAAAGGTGGGTAATCTGCAGAGGTGCCTAATACTAAGACGCCTTTGTCTTTGATTGCTTGTAGTTTGTCTGCAGGAATCGCTTCAGCTGCCGTTGTTTCCACTGCTGTCGTATCTGTAGCCACCGTTGTCGCTTCTGTTGAAGTTGTTTCTGCTTGTGTCGAACATCCCGTGAACATAAGTGTTACCAAAGTAATCATCATCATGATTGAAAGTAATTTTTTCATTATATATTGCCTCCTATTTTCTCTTTTTATATTTTTAGTTTTGTTTATCATTTTCGTTTGTTACTCTAACGCCTTAATAAAAGCTTTTCCATTCTCTAAACTTGTTAAAACCGACTTTTTTGATGTCGAGCCATAAGATTTTTTATTTTCTATGACCGTTTCAATATCTAGTGTTTGGTAGATATCAACTTCAATCAATGGACACCAAGCCTTAAAAACTTCCAATGAGAGTTCTTCAAGTGCCATGCCATTTTCAATGCAGTGACCAACCAGTTTACCAGCTATTTCGTGACATTCTCTAAATGGAATGCCCTTAAGCACCAAGTAATCGGCAAGATCGGTTGCATTTAGAAATCCTGCTTTCACTGCTTTTTTCATGTTATCTGTTAGAAATGTCGTTTCTTTAAGCATCTCTGTAAAGACATCTAAGCACATAGCAACTGTTTCAGCTGTGTCAAACAAGCTTTCCTTATCCTCTTGCATGTCTTTGTTATAAGCGAGCGGTAGTCCCTTCATCACAGTTAAAATGCTCATAAGGTTGCCATAAACTCTGCCCGTCTTTCCCCGCACAAGTTCCGCGGCATCGGGATTTTTCTTTTGTGGCATGATACTACTGCCTGTTGTAAAAGTGTCGCTGATCTCTATGAATTTGAATTCTGAACTGCTCCAAAGAATCAACTCTTCTGAAAATCGGCTAAGATGCATCATGAGCATTGCGCCAGCGCTACCAAATTCTATTGCAAAATCACGATCGCTGACCGCATCCATGGCATTCTCTGTGATGCCTTTAAAACCCAGCGCTTCCTTAATGAATTCACGATCTGATTCATAGTTGACACCTGCAAGGGCACCCGAACCAAGTGGCATTTCGTTCATGCGTTCATAGAGGTCGGCATATCTGCCGTAATCTCGTTTGAGCATTTGAAAATAGGCCATTAGGTGAAAGGACAACCGGATCGGCTGTGCACGTTGAAGGTGCGTGTACCCTGGCATAATGTCATCCACATATGCCTCACCTAGTTCGAGGAGTAACGACATTAACCCTTTGATCTGAACCATAATCTCTTTGGTTTTCACCATCGTGTACATTTTGAGATCAAGTGACACCTGATCATTTCTACTACGTCCAGTATGCAGCTTTTTACCTAACGGTCCGATTTTGGAAACGAGCAATGCTTCAATGTTCATGTGTATGTCTTCGTTTCCAATGCTAAACACTTGGCTCACATCGCCTGACGCTATCGCCGCTTTGATCTCAGCTTCTATGGCTTTGAGCCCACTTTCTATCAAACTGGTTTCTTCCTCGGTTAAAATACCGATTTTATGAAGCATTTTCCCGTGGGCGATAGACCCTTTGATATCTTCATGATAGAGCTTGTAGTCGAAGTCGATCGATGCATTGAAGCGCTCTAGTAAGCCGCTGCTCTGGGACTTAAACCTGCCACCCCATACTTTCATACTGCTATGTCCTCCACTTTGTAAACACTCAGTTTGATTGATTCATCGCCAAGCATGCTTTTCGATAATTCATTTTGACCGATTCCTTCTTGCATCATCAGTGCCTTAATCTTGATTGGTAGAGTAAAGAGGTTGATGAAGCCTTCAGCATCCTTTTGATTATAAACAGCATCCTCACCAAATGTGACAAACGCTTCATTGTAAAGTGAATAAGGCGATTGTGACGCGATGGCAGTGCATGATCCCTTGAATAATTTAAGTTTAACTTCACCCGTTACGTTGACTTGTGTTGCATCGATAAAGGCATCAAGAGCCGTTTTGAGTGACGTAAACCATTGACCGTCATAGACGAGTTCACTGTATTTTTGTGCGACGATTTTTTTGAAGGCCATCGTCTGTCGGTCGAGTACGAGTTTTTCAATCGCTTTATGTGCGTTATAAATTACCGTACCACCCGGCGTTTCATAGACACCTCTAGATTTCATCCCTACAAGTCGATTTTCTACGATATCCAGTATCCCCACACCGTGTTTGCCAGCGATATGGTTTAGTGTTTCAATCAGTTTAACTGGGCTTAGACTTTCACCGTTCAACTTAGTTGGTATACCACTCTCAAAGGTAAGTACGACAACTTCTGCATCATCTGGTGCTTTATCTGGAGACACACACCATTTATAAACATCGTCTGAATGTGCATTCCATGGATCTTCAAGATTGCCACCTTCATGACTGATATGCCAAAGGTTTTCATCCCTTGAATAAATATCCTTTTTGGTTACCGATAATGGAATGTGATGCTTCTCAGCATAATCGATACAATCTTCACGAGATTTCAAATCCCAAATTCGCCATGGGGCGATGACTTTAAGTTCAGGAGCAAGGGCTTTAATGCCTGCTTCAAAACGGACTTGATCGTTTCCTTTACCCGTTGCACCGTGCGAGATGGCAACTGCACCTTCTTTGATGGCGATATCTACGAGCATCTTTGCAATCAATGGTCTAGCATACGCCGTCCCAAGCAAATAGTCATCTTCATAAAGTGCGCCTGATTTGATGCCATTAAACAAATAATCTTTAACGAATGCCTCTTTGGCATCGACGATGTAGACTTTTGTCGCCCCGGTATCTAATGCTTTCTTCCATACGGCTTCATAATCATCCTTTTGACCAACATCGATACAAGCAGCGATGACATCATAACCCATTTCTACTGATAACCATTTTAAAATGACAGATGTATCCAATCCACCGGAATACGCCAAAACAACTTTCTTTTTCATCACATACCTCCATATTTATACATTTATTTGGTTTATTATACATTTTAGAGTAAAAAAAATAACCCTAATCTAGGATTCATCGTTTCTGCTTAAGAAATGTTGGCATAAAAATAGTCTACTTTACGTAGACTGATCATTTACCTAGATAAGCGGAATATAATCAATCCTGTCTGGGACGAATTTCTCCGCGGTACCACCCAACTTAGCTCTAAGCTCTCTCTTATCAGTACGGACACATGTCGATACCTATTCCTGTTAACGGGGAAAAACCGGCTTGCCTTACTCAATTCTTGCAAGCTGCTCGAAAAAGTTCTCAATAGATTTGTCTTGTATAGGCTCACACCAAACCCTATATCGCTGGACCAACGCCACTATATTTTCTTTTTCTCAAACGCATTAAAATGATTAACTTGTGGTTAATTATACATAACCAACAAATGCGTGTCAATAGTATTTTTGAAATATTATTCGTTTTTTTTTATAAACATGCGGTTAGTATTCATAAAATATTCAGAAAGTATTCAAAACAGCTGTTCCTACTACCGATACTAATCTTCCGTCAATGGTAGAAACGTCTTTTCGCCATTGGGTTTCAGCTCGACTATTCTAGGCGAAACCCAGTGGTAGTAAGTGTCATAAGAGTTTCCCGTTGAAAATACCGTGAATACTTTATCCCCAAAGTGTGACCGTATGCCATCTTCAACGACTTCATGCCCTCTGTATAATGTATCAATATGAAAATAATTTGAATAGGTGTCAAAGTGTGCCGCAGAGTATTTAAACCTTTTTCCAGTTAGCAATAAGTCTTCTCCAGCTCTTTGAGGATCACTCCACATGATATTCTGAAGGATTGTTGAGGCAGCATTGTCGAGTTCAGGATACAAGGTCAAGTCCGACAGACATTTTAAATGGGCGTACAGCTTCGCCTTTGCTGTCTCACTATCAATCATTGGCTTTGGAAGGCCACCATGTACGCATTCAACCACTATGTCTCCCGTTTTTATGAACGCGATGTATGGCAATGTATCAAACAAATTTAGATACGCTGGTAACACAGTGTTAGAAAATGAGGCATTTGAAACACACAGAGCCTCTAAATACCTCGGAAAATAATCGAGCGGATTATCCGTTTCCGGTATGCGATACGGCAGACTCGTAATGCCCGATTCTGTCAAAATGCCACCATCGTGGTTACCTCTAAGTAAGGTGATGCGCTCTGGAAATAAAGATTTCATAATCAATAAGTATTCCACCGTCTTTAGATGGGCTTTGCCTCGATCCACATAGTCGCCCATAAAGATAAGATGGCTTGGATTGTCATCGTTCATCGTTTCAAAAAAAGCCGTCGTCTTAAAGACGCGCTTTAATGAGCTGTAGTCAGAATGGATATCGCCGATGAGATAATAAGTCTTTGCCGCAGAAAACAAGACGATGCCATCTGCCATTTTTCCGTTTGCTACCTTGTCATTATCTAATACATCTCTAGCTGACAAATGTGCACGCAGAAGCGCTTCGTTGATCGAAGAATATTCCGCTCTTATTCGGTTTGATACCAATTCTATTAGGTTGAGATGGAAGGCACAAAGCTCTTTGAGGTCTACCGTAGGCTGCATCACCGAATGATCGTCATGCGTCGCCCAAAAGCTGTCCACGATTCCATCGATGTCGCGCTTGATGCGTTCACTCTCGATGCGTTCAAAAGCGCCTACT
Source organism: uncultured Fusibacter sp. (assembly GCA_964384705.1). Lineage (GTDB taxonomy): Bacteria > Bacillota > Clostridia > Peptostreptococcales > Acidaminobacteraceae > Fusibacter_C. The sequence continues at coordinate 22,221 of CAYLNI010000006.1, read as the reverse complement.
GAGAGGCGCTCTTTAAGCTTGTTAAATGTTTGAATTCGATTCATATTGACCCCTATGCTGTATTAAATAGTCATTTTTAAGATACCCGTAGATTACGCGGTCTTTCCATTCACCTTGAACCAATTGATGCGCTTTTAGTTCACCTTCTTTGGAAAAGCCGAGCTTGATCATGACGCGCTCTGAACCACCGTTCTCTTTAACACAACCCGTCACCATTTTATGAAGTCCAAGCTCACAAAACGCAAACTCAAGAACCGCTTTGCCTGCCTCAGTCACTATGCCAAGGTTCCAAAATGGTTGTTTGATAAAATAGCCCAACTCGGCTAACCCTTCATCTAACAAAGTAAAGCCAATTTCGCCAACATAGCTCCCAGAAGCTTTCTCAACTATTGCAAAAAAATACTTATCTCGATTCGGTTTCGCGATGGCATCCATGGCAGTATTAAGATTTTCCATCACGGCATTCTTATCTTTTGCATATAAATCCATGATATACATCATATTGTCTTTGTTGCCAATCAACGTTTCCAAATCTTCCAAGTCTGACTCAACATGGTCTCTGATGATGAGTCTGGGGGTTTCCATGTGAACACTTTTTTTTATCATAGAATGAATCCTTAGTATTTTTTTGGTCCCTGCGGACTTTTAAGAAACTTTTTATAAGCACTATTAGATAACAAACTTAAGCCAGTCAATATTGCCAAAAATATAAATGACAAAATTGCAAAAAATGTCACGATTCCTTGAATCACACTTTTAGCGCTCTCTATACCACGATTAGACATAGTCACTCCTCTTTTAATCAATGTTTTTAATGAAACAAATCACTCGATTCACTTCCTTAAAACCAACCCCGACATGGAAATCATAACTCACCACATTTTCATCTTCAATATCTGACGCAATTTGAACGCATCCCTTTGACTTTGACCATTCTTCTGCTTCATGGAGCAGCTTTTTAGACATCCCTTTTTTTCTAAACTCAGGCAATACATAGATGCCTTCAACATACCCCACAGGACTTGAATCAGCCCCTTCTACGTAATCCGCACGCAATGCGACATGGATGAACCCAACGGGGAGATCCTCGAGAATGCTCAGAAAAACCATCTGTTTCTCATCACCTTCAAATCGCTCAAATTCATCTCTTAAATGCATGTATTCATTTTTGGGCCATAAATCCAGGGCCATACTCGTTAAATCATCTAGATATTCCGGTTCATATGGCACAATACGATAATCAATTTTCATAGAAACCTCACTCTTTCATAGCTGCATTTAGCGCCTGATATGAAATTATTTAACTGTTAAACGCATTTAGTAACTCTTTAAACGCTTCTAAGTCTGATGGTGTCGCAAACACTTTTTTAGGGACGATATACGCCATCACTTGACTGACGTAAATAAAAATATGGGTTCGCGATTCTACAACTTTTTCAATGGTTTCATATCGCGTTATATCTGCAGATGTTTTATCAGAGATGACGCCTTGCTCAACAAAGAGTTCATGTGGTCCAACGACGCCTGGTACTTTTCCGGATGCGATGAGCTTTTCCGATTTGCGGGCGATTCTAAATTTAAACCATTTTAGGTAAAATGCAAGCCACAAAATAGCCAATACCCCAAAAACTGTCATCAAAACCACAAAAGGTACATCAAACAAATTGCTTAAGGTCGCCGGGGATGCCAACAAAAGAATCGGGAACATGACGCGTTGTATTAAGAGTGAACGCTTCATAACGGGCGACGTTTCTATAAAATTAATATTAAAATCAATAAAATCTTGACTGGTTAGTTCGTATTGCAGCTTCATTTTTTCCTCCAATGCGTCATTTTGAGCGATACCACATAGGGATCACATGATTCATATTGTCATACCACTTTAGAACCAGTTTTGTTTGATCGATCATCACATCGACTTCGCTTTGCCCGAAAGGTATCGCCCAAGGGATTGATGATAATTGGTTGCTCGAGATATAAAGTGCCATAAGTTTGAAAAAAAGTTCTGGGACATCTTTTTCAAAGTAACCATCAATTAGTCCTGAGGCGAATTTAGGACTAGCCATCGCACACCATGTGATGCGGTTGAAATCTTCCCAAGGGTCGCCAAAATCAAGTCGATTAAAGTCGATGATACCAAGCTGACCTGAAGGTGTAATAATCATATTGCCAATATGAAAGTCGCCATGATGCAAGGATTGCGGTCTTTCTTCAAGAAGCTTCCGATTGGCTTCAATATATCTGATCAAATGCTCAGCCCCATCAACTTTTATGGGACATGCGTGATATAAAGCAATTTTGTGATCCATCTTTCTATTAAAACGGCTTTCCCAGTCCTCTTGCGTTTGCGGTGCCTCGATGCTATGGATTTTTCGAAGTGCCTCACCAGCAGCTATGCCATGCGCATATTGAGTCTCCTCAGGCAAGTATTCGATAACACTACTGGCATCAACGCCTTCAAGCCATGTAAACAACAAATAGCACGACTGGCGGTTGTCACATAGTCCGATGGCGATCGGTAACGTCATCTTTAATTCAAATGCCTTGACGCGACTCAAATATTCAAATTCTATTTTTTTCGTCTGATAGCTCTTTACTGGTGAAATTCTTAAGAGATAAGTGCTCTGATCTCTACATGTAACCTTGAATTTTTCATCGGTTGACCACCCTTTTTCTATTGGTTCAATGTCAACCCATTCATTTGAACGCTCTATATCTCTAAACATGGGTTACCTCATATTGCCAATAACCGACATCTAACCACTGCCCTTTTTTGAATCCAATTTCTTTATAGTGTGCAACTTTCTTAAATCCCAATGATTCGTGAAGTGCTATACTTGCAGGATTGGGTAATGAAATGCCACCTATAATGGCATGAACATCTCCAGTTTTAAGTTTTTCGATTAGGTGTGCATAAACTTGACGTCCAACACCTTTCCCGACGTGATCTGCTGCCACATAAACAGAAGTTTCAACTGTAAAGCGATAAGCAGAGCGTGCCTTCCATTCGTTTGCATAGGCATAACCAATCACTTTTGAGCCATTTTCATACACAAACCAATGGCCACGTTCTATGCAAGGCTTCAT
>CAYLNI010000006.1:18505-19105 GCA_964384705.1 uncultured Fusibacter sp. | reverse complement strand
CAAGCATGACCGCTTCAGTCACAGGCAACTCTTCAAAGGTATGCGTTGAATCGATCACATATGGGTTATAAATCTCGCAGATAGCTGTGACATCAGTAAGCCTCGCTTCTCTAATGTTCGAAATATTCATATTTTCACTCCATTTTTCTTCACATGTAAGCTATAATATTAAGGCATAGGGGTATAAATAATATAGCCCATTTATGACCTTTATTTCATATTCAATTCATTATAGCATGAAATTTTTCTGTAATTTAGCGACATTTCTATTTTAATCTTGATTTAATGGAATTCTAATCTGGAGTGATAATTATGACCAACAAATATAGACTCGATCCTAGTTTTGACCTTGATCTCAATAGGATCAACGAATACATCGATTGCGTTGTTGACCTTCTCAAACACGAGCGGGTGCAATCCATGAAAAACTTCATCCAGCACGGGAATACCACTTGTTTTGAGCATAGTCTTTACGTATCTTATACGAGCTTTGTCGTCAGTAAAAAACTCGGACTCGATTACCGCTCAACTGCCCGCGGAGCACTGTTACACGATTTCTTTCTTTACGATTGGCATATCAAAGGCAACTCTGAAGGTTTA
>CAYLNI010000006.1:15035-18491 GCA_964384705.1 uncultured Fusibacter sp. | reverse complement strand
GATTTTCACATCCACGTGTCGCCTTAAGAAATGCCCTAGAATATTTTGAATTAGGGGCAATAGAACGCGAAATCATACTGAAGCATATGTGGCCTCTGACGCCAGCTCTGCCTCTTAAGAAAGAAGCAATGGTCGTCACTATGGTCGACAAATATTGTTCAATTGCGGAAACGGTTAAATTCAACAACAACACGCACATCAAACACCTTCAAACGATACAAATATAACAGAGAAAATATGCAAAACGGACCCTTATGGGTCCATTTTCATTTTTGTGTGTTTTCATCACGATCTAATGATGCTTCCCCGCTGGATCATCGTTTATAGGGCTTCTCCAAAATGAATAATGCGTCCTCCAATTGGGCGAAGTGAGCTTTAAGCGTTTTGTTGACGTCGAATAACGCTTGATTGTACGCAAAGGGCCCAAGGATATCCAGCATATACTCAATCAATTGTTCTGCAGAAAGGTTCCCGATTTCCTCCATGGACTGGTCTTCAAAATACCTTTGAACTTGAGCGACGAGTTTCGCCTTTTCTTCTTTTGAGATTGTCATTGTTTTATCGCCTCCCTACCAAAATAATAATGTGAATCAGTTCTTCTATTATAAAATTCTACAAAACTTTCGAAAATCCTTCTTTGCAATTGACGTAAAAAAACGACCGCAACAAAATGATCATCACCATTTTGTCGCGGTCGTCTTTATTTTTAAAATCAACCAACTGTCTTAAAAAATCAAGACTAGTTAGCGAGATCAAAGGGCTTTAACAATTTATAAACCATCAAAGGTTTATCATTTTCATCCATAACTTCAACTTCAGCATACGCCCATCCAGCGATGTTGACAGGATCTGCACCGGCATTGATAAACGGCTCCGGATTTAATACAAACACGATGTCTTTATCATTTGTAGCCATATCACTTGCCCATTCAAACATATTGCCATTGCCCATAGCGATGCCATAGTGATCGAGTTTCGCGTGGAAACCAACACTGTCTCTATAATCTTTGACGATACCTTCAACGGCAGTTGTCATAGATTTTGTTGCATCGATAGAAACAGCTTCATCGCCGAGGTTGCCGATAACGAGGAGTTTGTTTGTCTCCGCATTGACTGAGAAAATAGTCGCATCAAGCTTTGTCACATCTAGACCCGCATCCAAGAAAGGTTGTAAGTCGAATTCTTGTATTGTATCAACGCCTTGAGTAAAGTCAGCAGATATTGAAAAACGTTCACCAGTAGGTGCTTTAAGCGCCCAAGCGTTTGCAACTTCATCAAATGCGATTTGATCAGCAAGTGTCACGGATACTGCATCAAAAGACTCTGTAGCAAATTTGCCAACGGTATCTGTCGATGTACAAGCCGTAAGTACTAAAACACTCGCCACTGACAATGCCATTATTTTTAATGCATGATTCATTCTCATAATATTCCTCCACAATCTAATTTCAAAGTCATTGTATCAGAAGGTTATGGAGATTTTATGGAGTAACTATTTATTTTGATTCTTTCTTAACTTTCTTCTTATTCTTCTCCGCTGTTTCTTCCAAACGGTACTGTACGATTTTTTTGATCAGCTCAATCGGCAGTGGCTCATCGAGTGGAAATCTAGCTGAACCCTTGGCGTATTTATATTTCTTGAGCTCATCTTCAAAAGCTGTAATGCCACTTGGCGTTGGATAGAATCCGATGTGGTTTTTATAACCTGCAAAATGTACGAGATTGCCATCCAAATAAAACGTCGGCATCTGATAGCTCATTTTTTCAGTAGCATCGGGAACAAGCGATTTGATCAACTCCCTAATTTCTTTGAGTTTCGCTTGTACCTCTTCCGGAAAAGTACTTATGTAGACATCAACTTCATTTTGATCTTGTGGCATAGTATCCTCCTAATTCCGCTTCTTCATCTTCATTAAAAATCTTGATCCCTTGATCCAGCAATAACTGTGCTGCGAGCCCATTTCCTTCCACTTTCACACTTGAAAACGACCCATCATAGATGAATCCCTTTCCACAAGATGGGCTATTTGCCTTTAGTATGGCGATTTTTGCGCCACATGCTTTGGCGATGGCCAAAGTCTTTTCAGCGCCAGAAACAAATGCCTCCGTTTGGTCAATTCCCGTATTGTCCATCACTTTTTTTGTGCCATTTTCGTCTACCACGATCTCACAAGCCGGCCTCGGTATTGGCAGACCGCCTAGTACTTCTGGACAAACCGGGATGGCTTCACCTGAAACAACTAAATCTTGTATCCACTTGACAGTTTTTTGATCGCCATCGAATCTGCATTTGATGTTTGCGAAACACGCACTTACTATAATCATACACTTATTCTCCTATAACAAATCAACAATCTTATCTATGACGTCACTTTCGAGTATTTGATTGTGCCCTGAAACGATGGTGTGACACTGATAACCCTTGCATTTCAGTAAACTTAAGCGATATGTGGCACGGTCGCATTCGAGATAAGGCACAATTTCAGCCATGGTATCTCCGATATTGTCGCCCATATTCATAATACCATCTACTTCATCAACAATACTGATGCAGTCTGAAGAATGTCCAGGTGTATGAATCAACCTGATTTTGTCAATTGGAAAGTACAGCGCTTCTTCAAAAGTGAGATTTGGCAGTACTTTGACGCGCGGCTCCCTTACAAAGTATTTATTGCGCTCAAGTTCTGCTGACCAATTCGCCTCAATTTTCTCGCCACAAAGTGTGTGACCGATAATCAAAGCGTTTTCAACTTGATCGTTTGCCCAAGTGTGATCCCAGTGATAATGGGTGTTGATAATCACAAAGGGTAAATCGTTTCGTGAACTTGCATAGGCAATCATCGGTTCAACTGTGAAGTTACCTAAACCTGGATCGATGATGAAATTGAATGCATTTCCCATGATGAGGTGTAGGTTCAAATCCCAATCCGATCCCAATTCACGTGATTCAAATGTAAAGATGACGCTTCTCGATCCAATAGGTGTCGTCTTCATCTCTTTAGCCTCCTATTTTTGCCAATAGTCTTTGAGTGCATAACGCGTGTGACCATGAACGCCCGTCGTCTCATTTGCAGTTATGAGTGCATTTAATATTGCTTCTTCTGTCGATTCAGCAGCCGCTCTAAAGACCGTTTCCAACAGATCTTCCTCGAGCTGTGCAACATACCTGATCGAACCACCCGCCAATTTGTCTGCCTCAGTCATCGGATGTGTCGTAAATCCTATGACGATATCGCCACTGCCATGACCAATGTAGGAACCCACACGTGCCATGCCAACCACCGCACGTTTACAAACGCGCTTTAATTGCCTATCTGAAAGGGGTACATCCGTTGCAAGTATGATAATAATGGACCCCTTATCCACTTCTGTGCGATTCGCGATTTCTTCTTTAATCGTTTGACCAACCTTTTCGCCATTTATGGTCAGATCCGCTAAAGCACCGTAATTTGCAAG
>CAYLNI010000006.1:12000-15014 GCA_964384705.1 uncultured Fusibacter sp. | reverse complement strand
CCCTCAGCTAATTGCAATATTCTTGACGCTGAGCCGATGCCGCCTTTTAGATTGTGACAAGACATCCCTTTCCCTGCACCGATGTCACCTTCCATAAAGTCGCTGTCTGCACATTCTATAGCTTTAAAAACGTGTTCATGTGTTATGACGCGATTGCCTATGGCATTGAGATAACTGTCATTGCATTCACCCACAACAGGATTGAATGAAAGACATGGCACTTCTTCACTTTCACATCGATCTAGCGTATAAGAGATCAACGCATCGGCGACACGTGAAGCGCATAATGTATTTGTCAAGAGAATAGGACTTTCAAGCATACCAAGTTCTTCTACCTGAACGAGGCCGATTGTCTTCCCATAACCGTTGATTACATGGGCAGCAGCGATACATTTATGGACAAAAATATTATGAGGTGTCGGCATTATAGCTGTGATGCCCGTTTTTATGTCGCCATCGTCCAAAGTACAGTGACCTACTTTAACACCAGGGACATCCGTTATTTTATTGCGCACGCCCTTTGGCAATCTGCCAATCAATACCCCATAGTCTTCAATGCGTTTTTGTTTAATCATAACCCCTCACAATCTTTTGAGCATGCGAATGTCAGCATGCCAAGCCCCAAAATTATAGACAAAATTGTCAATCCTAGCGATTTCTTCATAGCCCATTTGTTCATACAAGCATCTTGCACGCTTGTTGTATTCAAAAACGCCAAGCTCTATAGCTCGCAAACCTAGCCGCTTACATTCCATTTCAATAAAAGTCATGATTTGAATGCTGATGCCCTTACCCCAATACGCTTTTTCGCCAATGACGAGGCTAATCCATGCCGTATCGGTTTCTTTGTGAATGCGCGACTCGAAATCTGTATCGATACTACATTCACCAATTGGCAAATCACCATCGTAGACGACATATATGCGTTTCTTGATATTGCCGAGCAATGATGACATGAGTTCAGCAGGGGTAACATCGATATACTCGCGTTCAGAAAACCTCGGAATGGAATAGGGCCTTATTTCGGGGTCGTTCGTCCACTGCGCAAATTTCTCAAATATTGGAACCTCTAGATTGGTGAGTCTCTTTATTTCAATAGTCATATGCACCCCTGTACGCTAATTTTCTACATGATATGATTAAAATATCACATTCCTATTAATATAGTCAAATTTGATGTTATTTTTATGGATTTGCAATATAATGTCAGTAAGATATTTGTGCAAATACTGAAAAGGGAGGCATCTATTTATGAAACAGATTCTTGGCAACAGTTATTATTTCCCTTCACAAGTGGCCATCGGCGGTTACAAGATCGACAATCAACTTCTGCTCATCGACTCTGGCAACGACGATTCAAGCGTGAGAAAAGCTTATCGCGATTTTGGTGATATTCAGATTATAGGCGTGCTCAATACACATTCACATGCCGATCACTGTGGCGGCAATGCGTTTATTCAAAATAGATTTAATGCGCCAATCTATGCGCCTAGCCTTGAGCAAGCGTTCATTGAAGCGCCGATATTAGAACCTACATACCTTTATGGCGCCTATCCCTTACAAACGCTGCAAAATAAATTTCTTATGGCAAAACCTTCGAAGGTCACACATGTGATCACAGAAGAAGTACCAATCTCAATCAATTTTGATGGTGATACGCATCTGTTTGAAGCCATTTCATTAAAAGGGCATTCACCCAACCAATTTGGGTTTAGAACACCTGATGACATCCTTTATTTAGGCGATGCTTTAATAGGCTCAGAAATCGTTGCCAAGCATCCTTTGATCTTCACTTATGACGTTACCGAACATCTCAAATCCCTTGAAAAGCTAAAAACGCTAACTGCTCGGGGCTATGTAATCGCTCATGGGGGTTATGTCCAAGAAATAGAAACCATCATCGCCTCCAACTATAAAGCGTTAATGGAGACGCAAGATATGATCCACGACTTGGTCACCAAGGCTTCCTGCACGTTTGACACCTTACACCAACGCCTTAGTGAAAGATACAATTTGACTGAAAATGTCTCTCAAAACCTGCTCAATCGCTCCGTAATCCATGCCCATGTCAAGCGATTGGTTGACAATGGCAGCATAGACATCATTGTAGAGGCCGGTAAATTGATACTTCATAAGCTATAAAATCAAAAACGGGAGAACTCTCCCGTTTTATTATTTTTGTATATATGCTTTTAAACGTTCATAGCTCACATCCATAGTCAGCTTCGAAGGCAATGCCAGCTTTCTACTCGGAATAAAAGCACCATGATAATCCGAGCCACAAGTGATGACAAGCGATTTCTCGTTGCAATAATCCAGATAATAATCCGCATCTTCTTGAGATTTATAATAAGGACTATAACACTCAATGCCCATTATTCCCAGCGATACCAATGCATCCAACATCTCAATCGGCAAGCGTTGCCCGCCATAATACGCAGGCGGATGTGCGAGCACCAGTAAATAGCCAAGTGCATGGAGTTTTGGAATCACCTCATCATATGGCTCGAACACAAGTGGCGTGCCAAACGCGTCAATCAAACCAAAAAAATCAGAAATCGATGTAACAAGGCCTTTGTCTAGAAGGTAATTTAGTGCCTTCCAGCCACCTCTTGTCGCTTCATGCGCATATTGATCAAAATCGAAAATACTATCATGTCTTTCGCAAGCAAAGGTCACTAGTGCCAAGTTATGTGCCTCTCGTATCGCTTGATTGCGACGCAAAATTTCAGCTAGTGCGTCATCTTCCGTACTGACGCCATACGTGAGGATATGAAGTTCCTTCCCTACGAAAGAAACTGATATTTCTACGCCTGGGATAAAATCGATATTATTGGCTTTTGCGAGCTTCGACACTGTATCAATATTTTCGATGCTATCGTGATCCGTGACAGAAAACAATGCGAGGCGTTTTAGGATGATTTCTGCCATGAGCGCTTCAGGTGTCGAAGTGCCATCCGAAGCAGTCGTATGCATGTGAAGATCAACAACGCCCGAGTTTTTGAAAAAGTCTT
>CAYLNI010000006.1:0-11990 GCA_964384705.1 uncultured Fusibacter sp. | reverse complement strand
GATACGCCGTCATCTTAAGCTCGACGTATTTCTCACGATCGTAAGGTCCAACTTCATCAATAATAGTCGCTTTAATAGCGTTATAAGCAGCAACAAGATGAGGATTCGCCCTTAAGGCATCTCTAAAGCGTATATGCCTCATGAGTTCAAGGCTGTCTTTTGGACATACATATAGGTGATGCGGTATTTCATCAAGTAATTCATTATTAAGGTCATGCGTTGTATCCGTTGTATCCGTTGTATCCGTTGTATCCGTTTTAAACAATGTATGTTTAGATATCGGATTTCTCTTAAACGCCTCTCTTTCAAAGATGCCTTGATCGCCACAATGCACATAGCCCAAGCCTTCAAGCGTCCGCTTAATGGCTTCAAATGCGTCATAGCTTTCCATTACGAGATCGACGTCGATGATGGGCTTTGCGCACATCCCTTCTATGGCAGTACTCCCGATATGTTCAATTGCTACAATTTGTTCCCCGAGAGAATGACGCAAGACGTCGGCCAAAGCTTCAAACCAAGTCTTCCAGTGCGTGTTATACGCACAGAGCGTTTCGACTTTTCTGCTTTTTAACAGTTCCTCAATTGCCCATGCCTGATGGGTCAATCTCAGCTGTGTTCGTGCATCCTGAAGTGATAACCACACTAAAGCATGATCCATTTCAACGATTGACGCTCTAGTCCCTGTATCGGCGACAATATAATTGTGACCGACCATTTCAAGGCACTTGCTTTTTCCTGGGGCATAGCCGATCAGAGTACCCGAACTTAGATAGTCTTTCACTTCAACGACATAGCCAATCTCTTCCTGAAATTCACGCACGAGGCATGCTGTATGATCTTCATCTGCTTCGATCCCACCACCGGGTAAAAAATACCCTCGTGAAGTCTGTACCACGGCGATTTCGTCATTTGCGTTAAAGAGTATGCCATATGTTGCTTCTCTTTTTGCGACACTTTTGTCTGTCTCTAATTTGCCGAACGTTACCATTTAAGAACTCCAATTTTAAATTAATTTATGATTTCAGCGATTCGACTATCTTAGCCAGTCTTGCTTGCATCGTCTCTTCTTTTTTTGCTTCGGTCAATTTTGTGAAAATTTCTTTTTTTCGTGTAAACGACAATTTGTCATAGGCACTGCGTAGCACGTCATCTTGCTGCATCAATGCATCGAAAGCAGGATGCACGTCAGCGATGCGTTCGGCTTCATCTTTATATATCTTGATGTTGATGATATCGCCCACTTTTTTTTCGATTTTCTTCCGGATATCCTGTGTCATGCCGATGATATGACACTCTGTACCCATTTTGACGAGTGACCCTCGATATTCGACGTCTTCAAAATAACAGACGACCTTTATTCTGCCTTTCGAACCAAATGAAGCTTCAACATCGTATGGAAATTCAATATATGCGGTGTTTGTACCTGGTTCCATAGTTTTTATTTCTGCTTTAAATGAAAACACGTTCATAACATACTCCTATTAATTTCAACTTGCCAAATCATGTGATCTAGGCCTTCGCCCCACTGATCCTTAAGTGTGATTTTCGGAGCGCCAAACTTATGCGTCCATACCTTTTGTGCATGGCCATATCCACTGTCTAGACAGAAAGCATGGATGCCCCGCTGCTTTAGGATCGCATAAATAGCGCTCAGCATTTTTGATGCGATGCCGAGGTTGTGATACTGCGGATTGACAAAGACAGAACCTATTTCAGGCAAACTGCTCAAATAAGCATCGTTGCATGCGGTGATCAGTTCATTCGCCGGACCGAACTCGATTGTGCCAACGATTTTATCTGCCATTTTTGCGATGAGAAAATGCCTTTTCTCACCTTGACTGTCAATATCCTGTTTCAGATATTTGATTTTAGTTTTGATTTCCAGATCCAAATCTTCAGCCATGCCATCGATGCCATTGGATTCAAACGTGTACGTCAAAATACTTTTGAAAAATTCATTGGATGCCGCTTCATCTTCCGGTTTAGGTCTATCAATACTTATTTCAGTTGATATTAATATGCGCTCGAGTATCTGATGCCAGTCCAATGGGAAATCGTGGTCAAGGTCATTTATCTGCTTAAATACATGAGGAATCTGCTTCTGCTTAAGATAGGTCACTAATTTGAGTGTCCCCTCAAGGGCATCCGAATCGTCTTCACCACAATAAATATAGATTTTGCCTTCACAATCCTTTAATTGGTCTAAAAGGGAAATCCAAGCTTCCACCTCTGGTAACCATGGGCCAACGAGTATTAATACTTTGGCCTTAACTTCTCCTGATAAGATTGCGCCAAGCACCGTTCTTGCACCTGCAGAAAAGCCGGCTAATACGAGGTTGTCTTTAGACTCGGGATACTCTAAAAACAACTTTTCGCAGTGTTTTTTCAGAGCAGATGTACTCTTTTCGAGGTCATCCCAACAATAAGCATCAGAAAACTCAATTTGATCGGATTGTGGCAATGCCAATGAATAGCCGTGATTCATGCACACTGACCAATAAGGTTCCACTATGCGTGCATTTTCTTGATTGCCATGAAGCGCAACCAACCATTTCGAGTCATTGCCATTTTTTATCATCAACTCTGGTTTCGCATCAAGCCGTGCAAACTGTTCTCTTTCTCGACAGAGCTCGACTAGCGTTTCAAACAGCGGTTCCCCCCTTAGGGGTTCTAAATCGTCGTCTTCAATCAGGTAACCATAAGCGTACCAATACCCATTGTCAATGATGGCTTCCTTCATGATGTCCAGCGCCAAAGCCGTCTCACCCAGTTTGCATGCTAAGGCGTACCTGAAGTTATAGATTTGAGCAGGTATGCCATCAACCTCAATGCCTTTTTCTGTGATCAAGTTGTAGGCAGTTTCAAACTCACCTTGTGAATAGAGTGACAATGTTTGATTTATAAGCTGTGTGTACGTCATCTCTCGCATAACTTCTCCTCATTTAACTTTTTTATGTCAACAAAATCTCGATGCATTCTTTGCCACCTCCGATATTGTTGCGTTTCAATTTTATTGCTCCGATTTCTCCTGTTCGTTTGAGGTGTGTGCCACCACAAGGCACTTTGGCAAATCCTTCGATTTCCCAATAGCGACTCTCCTGTGAGACATCTGCAAAAGCACTTACAATCGTTATATCTCTATTGATCAGCTCTTGCACTTGTGGTAGAAGTTCAGGAAAAATCGATGAAATATTGCCCATCCAGCTAAAATCGACTCGGGCCTTATCTTCAGTGATATTCGCGCCAACTTTCTCAGGGTGTCCATAATTTTGATAGACGCATTCAAGGACTAGCTCCGCTGCAAAATGAAGTTTCATCAATTTATAACGTTTTTCCCAGTCTATGTTCTGTTTTACTCTGTCACCAACTTTAAGGCCATGACCCTTTGGAAGCGTGTAATAGATCTCAAAATTCTCTTTTTTCGCATCTAGAACTGTTAGCCCTTCAATCGTTCCAGAGTCGGATTGTTGCCCACCGGAAAACGCATAAAAAATCGTCTGGTCAAGCGTGACCACGTTTCCATTTACACTGGTCACATTGGCTTCAAGCTCAGTCAAATATGGATTTTCCCAAAATACTTTTACACATGCCATAACAGTGCTCCTATACTAAATCGCTTCTCGAATCAAAGCTGTAAAAGCGTCGCCGTATTTTTCAAGTTTGGACTGTCCAACACCCGAAACGTCCATAAAGGCGTCTAGGGTCGTCGGTTGCTTGACGCACATATCGCGTAAAGAAGCGTCTGAGAAGATGATATAGGCCGGTACGCGTTGCTGTGCAGCGAGTTTGGTTCGCAAATCTCGGAGTTTATCATATAATGGATCGTCAGAGGTAGAATGCTTCTGTTTGCCTTTTGCCTTTTTACCTTTTTTGCCTTTCGCTGTTTTTTCATCTTGTCGTTCTGCGTCAGTTTTAATGACCTCTTTAGGGAGTTTCATAAAGACAGGGTTCAGTTGCTTGATCACTTCTCCAGATTTGCCGGTCAACTCTATGACTGGGAATTCATCTAATGAGGTTGCCAAATACTCGTGGTCAACTAAGTAGTCGACGATTTTATGCAAGCGTCTTGAAGGCACATCCGACATGATGTTGTACGTCGACAAAGCTTCTAAACCTAGGCGTTTGATTTTCTCATTTGTACTGCCTCTTAGAACATCTACGATCATGAGCTTGCCGTAACTGCGGTTCATCTTGGACATTCTGAAGACGCATGATATGATCTTTTGCGCTTCGACGGTGATGTCCACCGTTTCAAAAGTCGTGTTACAGTTTGAACAATTGCCGCAATAACTATGCGTGCGTTCACCAAAATACCTTAATATAAACTCCCGCAAGCATTCAGTCGTCGTGCTATAATACGTCATCATCTTGAGACGTTCAAAATCCTTTTCTTTGATTTGAGCACGAACGCGCGCGCTGATCTCTGGATTGGATTCGGATTGCTCTATCATAAAACGATTGATTCTGACATCTTGTCCACTGTATAGCAAGGTGCATTGAGCTGGCTCGCCGTCTCTGCCCGCCCTGCCGGCTTCTTGATAATAAGCTTCTATGCTCTTAGGCATATTATAGTGCACCACAAAGGCCACATTTGACTTGTCGATGCCCATGCCAAATGCGTTGGTGGCAACCATGACTTTTTTGCGATCAAAGATAAAATCGTCCTGATTGTCATGTCGTTCATCTTCTGTAAGACCTGCATGATAACGCGTACTCGAGAACCCATCCGCGGCGAGTTTGCTGCAGACTTCCTCCACGGATTTACGTGTTGCACAATAGATGATGCCGTTTTTGTCATCGTTGACACGCATGATATCAACGAGTGCTTTATATTTATTTTCAGGTTTGATCACGTTAAAAGTTAAGTTAGGTCTGTCAAAACCCGTCACCGTGAAATAAGGATCATTGAGCTTTAGAAGCCTAGAGATGTCTTCACTCACATCTGCAGTAGCTGTAGCTGTAAACGCTGCCACAACTGGACGCTTTGGTAAACTATCTATAAAATCGCCAATTTTTACATAGCTGGGTCTAAAATCCTGTCCCCATTGTGACACACAGTGCGCCTCATCAATCGCGATAAAGTCGATGTCAATGCGGTTCACAAGTGATAAAAAATCCTCCGTCATCAGGCGTTCCGGCGCGACATATATCAATTTATACGCGCCTGTAAGTGCCTCTCTGTAGACTTCGGCATATTCTTTGGCCGATAGTGTGCTATTTATAAAAGCCGTCTTCACACCCGCTTGCAGCAATGCGCCTACTTGATCTTTCATGAGGGAAATGAGTGGTGATACAACCAAGGTCACCCCTTTAAAAGACAGTGCAGGTACTTGGTAGCAGATTGATTTTCCAGCACCTGTGGGCATAATCCCAAGAGCGTCTCTTCCCGATACGATATGCGATATGAGCTCCCCTTGTCCTTCTCTAAATGTGTCATGACCGAATACTTGTTTTAAAATTTCCGTCAGTGTTGCTTGTGTTGTTTGTATCATTTTAGCTATCCACCCGATCTTGTTTTTTAGTCTTCTTATATTATACATGACAGATGCCATTCTTTCTACTACACCTCTAGACGTTGATGGCAACTCGCAGTATACTTATAAACATATAAAGCAATTATATCCATGAAATTCATCAGGGAGGAATTACTATGATCGATTTTTTATCTGGATACAGCCCCGTTGTTCAGGCTCTATTTGCCACACTATTCACTTGGTTTGTAACAGCTCTAGGCGCATCACTGGTATTTTTCTTTAAAGAAATCAATAAAAAGGTCCTAGATGCCATGCTTGGGTTTGCAGCTGGCGTTATGATCGCTGCGTCATTTTGGTCACTGCTTGCACCATCAATCGAACTCTCTGAACAAATGAACTTGAAGCCTTGGTTTCCAGCCGTTATAGGGTTTGCAGCAGGCGGTATTTTTCTAAAAATAGCGGATACGTTTACGCCCCATCTACATCTATTCCAACCGGTCGAGAATGCCGAAGGCATCAAAACCAGTTGGCAACGCAGTGTGTTGCTCGTCTTAGCGATCACCTTACACAACATCCCTGAAGGTTTGGCAATCGGTGTGGCTTTTGGTGCCGCAGCAGCTGGCTTGCCTTCTGCTACAATCGCTGGTGCTATCGCTCTTGCGGTCGGCATCGGTCTTCAGAATTTTCCAGAAGGCGCTGCCGTTTCTATCCCACTTAGACGCGAGGGGTTAAGTCGCACAAAGAGTTTCTGGTATGGCCAACTTTCGGGAATGGTGGAACCTTTTGCAGGTGTTGCAGGGGCTGCCGCAGTATTCTTCGCAAGACCGCTGTTGCCATATGCGCTTTCATTTGCGGCGGGCGCCATGATCTATGTCGTCATCGAAGAGTTGATTCCGGAAAGTCAAACGTCCGGCAACAGCGATATCGCAACAATCGGCACCATGGCAGGCTTTATCGTCATGATGTTCCTTGATGTTGCGTTAGGCTAGGCAAATTACCACCTTGTTCAAAAAATACTAAAGGAGATATCCTAGGCATTGGGCCTTTGATATCTCCTTTTAACGTACATTCTGATTTGAATTTTTCTTATCAGCTTAATTTCTAAATTTTTTGCGAATCACTTCGATGCGTTGATAACTGATGAGAATCAAGCTTGCAATCGTGGCGACAATAGCAAAACTCACCGTGGCGACAACCATCGGATAAGCGCCATCAAACCCCGATTGTGAGGTGTGTTTGATCAAGATGCCTGCAAATGCCCACAAGATCACAACGCCGTAAGTGATGTCTCTAAACTTTAAAATCGTTCGTGCGGCTATAGAGAGACCAACCAACAGAATCACGCTGGTCCAAAGGTCTTCACGAAGGCCAAAACCGTTCCAATTCAAGCTAACAAGCCATGTCGTAATGTTTGCGATAGTGGCTATCGTAATCCATCCAAAGTATAAACTAAAAGGCACTTGAATCCATCTGCGTTCATGCGCAGTGAGTTTTGCCGAATGTAACAATAAATTGCAGTTAATGAGTGAAAAGAGTATCATGAGCATCCAAATTACCGATAGGCCAATTCGGTCATAATGCCATGAGAAAATCCATAGGATGTTTGCGACTGAGGATATTGAAAACCATACACGCATCTTCTGGATCATCGCTCCGGTTTCAGGTGAGTAAAATTTCTGACGGAACTGGAATACGACATGACCACCAAGGGCCAGATAGATGATGGCCCAAATCGCAAAAGTGATACCCGCTGGTGCAAATAGATTTGCGTAAGTGTCAGACACTTCACCTGTTCCTATATTATTTAGCGGCAAGATGTTCGCCAATGCATTCATTACAACCATCAATGTATAAGTCACGGCAACAGTGACTTTCATCATCCATTCATTTTTCTCGTTTCTTTGGTGCATAATCGTGTCTCCTTAGTTGTCGTTATCGAGTTTTTTTTGTTCGTTTGACGTGGCTAAAATGCACGCAAGAGCGCCCGTCCATACAGTTGTCACTATGCCCCACCAAATACCGACTAAACCCCAGCCAAACACTTCACCAAAAAGTATAAAGAGTAAGATTGGCATCGCGATCTGCCTATATAGGCCAATCCAGATAGCATAGTGCGGTTTTTTGATCGCTTGTAAAACTGAAAGCCCTATATTCAATATAATGTAACCATTGAAGGCTATGAATTCAATTCTCAGATACCTTGCACCCTCAAAGATGACTTGTTTATCTTGGTTAAAGGCACCAATCAAGACAGAAGCCAGTGGGAAAATAATAATCATACCAACAGTCATAATCATCATACCCAATTTAAGACCTTCTGTATATGTCAATCTTACGCGATTGATGTTTTTAGCACCATAATTTTGCCCAGCAAGCGTTACAACAGCTGTATTTAATCCGATTGCTGGCAATAGTGCCAATTGCTCGATGCGCATGCCAACACCGTAACCTGCAATAGCGGCATCATCCCCGTGTTTATAAATAAAATAATTGATAACAAAGATGCCTAGTGCCATCGTCAACATATTCAGTGATGCTGGTATCCCTTGTGATAATATCTCCAACTGCATTTTAAGCTGGATCCCTGCGCGTTTGAAAATCGAAGCATCCAGTTCAAGCATTTTCACACATTTGTATGTCAGATATACATTGCCTAATATCTGTACGACGACTGTTGCCAGTGCGACGCCAAATGTACCCATTCTCGGCAAACCAAAGGGACCATAGATGAACATCGGATCTAAGATGAGGTTAATAAAAAAGCCAGCAATCAAATAATTGCGATACGGTTTCGTGATTCCTCTTGAGGATAGCAAGGCACTCAATGCGGAATTGAGCGCAAAAAAGAGTGTGCCTGCATAGATCCCCCTTACATAGTAAGTCCCTTGTAAAAGGGTATCACCTTCGGCGCCAAGTAAAGCGAGCAGTTTCGGCGATATGATATAACCAAGAATGCCAACGACCACACCGACAGCGAGCGTCAGTGCCAGTCCGTTCACCGTCAATGCCCTTACACCTGCTTCGTCTTTTTTTCCATATGAGATTGCAAGCAAGGCTGATAACCCTGTGCCAAGCCCAGCTATGATTGCGATCAATATAAAAAATACAGAAAATGATAATGACATCCCCGCAAGAGACGACGTCCCCAAACGACCTGCCCAATACGTATCCACGACATTGAACATGGTATTAAAAAACAGCCCGACACTCACTGGCACCGCCATGGTCAAAAGCTGTTTCTTCAAATCACCGGTTGTATAATCTTCTAGATGCATAGACACGTCCTTTCACAAAAAAACTAAGTACGTATCTACCATTTTACCCGAATATCCCGATATTAATCAGGTCAACTTTCAGTGCTTTCTGTCATCATATCTTCTCTGAGTTTGCAAACGTCAACCCATCCATGTGCACTAGAATATTCTGCCATTTCATCTGTTGTGACTTTAATGGCGGAATGGCTACTCCCACATGCAGGATAGACAAAATCGAAGCGCTTAAGCGATGCATCAAGCATAATTTTGATAGGACGTTCAATCCCAAATGGACAGACGCCACCGACAGCATGTCCCGTATAGGTCAAGACTTCTTCAGCAGTTAACATACGCGCTTTGAAGCCAAAAGTATTCTTGAATTTGATATTGTCAATTTTTGCATCGCCTGCGACGACGATCAACATAGCGCTGTCGCCATCTCTCAAAGTCAATGTTTTTGCAATTTTTGCTGGCTCTACACCTACCGCTTTTGCAGCCAATTCAACTGTGGCGCTAGATACTTCAAATTCCATGATGTCATTTTCACGATGCCACTTTCTAAGGTGCTCTCTAACATGTTCGATTGCCATAATAACCCCCTAAGACTTTCAGTGATTTCTTTAAATGATTTCTTTAAATGATTTCTTTAAGTGCCGCTTTAATATTACCTTCTATCAAGCCACCATGATAACAAATGATGCGCTCAATTTCTAGTTCTGTCAACTTCCTCGCTGATGCTCGTGCCGTTTCAAGATCTAGTGAATATTGAGGATTCGCCATCTTAAGCACGCCATTTTCTGCAACGAGTGCATCGCCTGAAACCAGCGTCTTATCGCCTTTGACATATACAGATATGTGTCCTGGCATATGTCCTGGTGTTGCCACGATAACGACCTCACCTGCACTATCGACGCTATCGCCTTCATTTGCCAAAACATCTACTTTGACAGGCTCAATGGACGCCAAGTACTTGTGGAACCAATCTGCCCATTCCTTGCGTTCTGGAGGCAATGTGTCATATAACGCTTCCGCTTGCTGCAGTCTGAGAGATTTTTTCCGCCCTTCAATGTAGGGTGCTTCAATCGGCGATGCGATGACCTTTATCTGAGGCACTAGTCTTTTGATCTCTGCAAGGGAGCCGTAGTGGTCGTGATCATGATGTGTAATGATCACTTTCGTCAAGTCGTTTAATTTGAAGCCTTCCATTTCCATCGCTTCAGAAAGGGTATCAATAAGGCCAGGTGTGCCACAGTCTACAAGTATTAAATCCGTTTCACTAACGATCAGCGTCGGTGTATAATGCATCACCATATCCCTTGCGACAACGCGTAAATTGAGTAATCTCGAATAAGCCATGTTAACCTCCAGTCTGTTTTGTATTGCAATTAAATGATTTAAGTGGTGTATACACGCGTTTTCCACCAACCACTTCAGAGTTAAACACAGTGACGGCATCGACATCGATCCTCTCATCGAATGGTTCAAAAGCCGCCTTTAAAGTTTCAAGTGTTCCAGCTAGTTTAATGTCCTGCCCTAAAGTGACATGGGGCGCATACGGTCTATAGTCCTTGGCAAATCCGTAGTCACATAGGGCATTTTCTATGACAAAATACAAGTCGTTTAGCGCTTCTAAATCGCCGTCTAAACTAAGCCATAGAACGCGCACAGGTGTCAATCCCGTTACAGGTGAAGGTACGTCAGATCCGAATACGTCAAGCCCATTTAAATGGATTGAAAATGGGTTGAATTGTCCATTGATTTTTTCGAGCGTCTCAAATAGACCCGTTAACTGCTCCTCTCTTATATCGCCTAAAAACTTTAATGTAAGGTGAAAATCGTCCTCGTTCTTCCAGTTTCCCTTAACTGCACTGGGTTTGATTTTACTTTGCAGTTTGATAATTTCGCTTTTTAGTGTTGGTTTTAAATCGATACCGACAAAAATGCGCATGGCTAGATCACTGCGCTTTCTAAAATGGTAAAGCGTTTCGTCTCACAATCGATTTCCGCCAAAGCGCCATAAGGCAACACACAGATTGGTGATGCATGGCCAAAGTTGAGATTATACAAGATTGGAAGGTCTTTGAAACCCGCTTCTTTGACTATTGCCGTTTTAATACTGTCCTTGTATGCCTCGTAATGTGCTTCATCTAGCGGCTTCGAAAAAATGATGCCGTTGATGCGATCTATTATGCCCATCGCGACGAAAGCTCTAAGGACTTGAAGAATATAAGATGGTTCTGGTTTGTCCTCACTGGTTTCTAAAAACAAAATCGCGCCATCAAATGCTTCTGGGCTAGGCCAAAGTGGTGTGCCGCGTAGCCAATCCAATACTTCAAAGCATCCACCGATGAGTCTGCCCGTCACTTTTCCAGATCCGTTTAGGCATTCTATCCTGTGCATCTCGTCATTCATCTTGCGTTTGATACGATTGTTTTCTGGTAGATGCCATTCAAGCCTTTCCGAAGTCCACTGTGGGCTTGAAGCAATCTCTCCAATTGGTGATGCATCAAATAACGCCTTATGTACATGTGCTTTTGTATAGGCGAGCATTTCGACGTTTTCAGCAAATTCAGCCAATATGGTTGGCCCATATAAGCTGGAAATACCTGCTTTTAGGCACATGAAATGATTCACCGTCGTGTCAGAATAGCCCATAAAAATCTTTGGATTTGAACGAATCACATCAAAATCGATATAAGGTAAAAGTCTCATCGTCTCATCGCCGCCAATGCACGATATGATCGCCTTGATGCTCGGATCTTTAAAAGCCTCCATCCATTCGTGGGCACGTTCCTTTGGATGCATATAAACATACTCAGTGCCTTTAAGCGTATGCGATAGTTCGACAACTTCAAGACCAAAATCATCCATCAAGCGTTTTTTACCGATTTCATACCGTTCTCTGATTCCAGGATCCCCGGCACCGCCCCATGACAAGCTCACGGTTGCCACTTTGTCTCCTTTCTTAAGCATGGAGGGTTTGATAAGTTTATCTATACTCATTTGAAATTCTCCCTTCCCCAAGTCCTAGTTTGGACATCTTTTTATAAAGCGCCGTTCGATGTATGCCTAGAAGTGCCGCAGCGCGCGTTCGACTGCCATCGCACTGCTCAAGCGCTTTTTGAATCAACCTTTTTTCAATTGCGTCCATCATGGTATATAGGTCACCATCAGGCAAAACATCTGTCATATCTAATGACTGCGAGACATTTGTCTCTTGTCTATCTGATTTTGCTTCTTTCAAATGTGCGATATAATCCGG
>CAYLNI010000005.1:49061-53168 GCA_964384705.1 uncultured Fusibacter sp. | reverse complement strand
TGGTGTGAGTACTGGTGGGATGTCGGGTAAGATTGATGATGTTGTTGGGAGTGTTGTTAAGACAGACTTCTATGTAGCACCAAATGGAACCGCTATTCCATCGACAGGCTATAGATACATGTCTGAAAGTGCTCCGTATATTGATGATTTAGCAAATACAAAGACAATACCTGCCAATATCAATGGAACCTACTTCAGCTTTAGTAAATATGATGTAGCTTCACCTGGCAAGTTACAGGTACCTCATGATGCATCGGTCCGTGGATCATTTGACACACTTCAAATTATCGATGATATTCGAGCACCGAGTGGAAATTGGGGAAAAGCAAATTATCTTGAACCGCTCATAAATGACTTTCCAGAATTCGGCATTGGCGGAGCAACACAAGCTTTACTAACAAGCAAATCATCCTTAATGATTTAATTAATTTACCCAAATGAATGGGAGGCATTTATGTATCAAGCAACAGATAAAGATAGAGATTTAGCAAAGCAAATAATTAGAGAGGAGTACAAGGAAATTAAACAAAAATTAACTGACGAAGTACTTGACTCAAAAGCCGATGAAATCCTTAACATTTCCTATTCCATAGGTGGTGGGTATGATCAGAATACATTAAGAAAGATTGCACAGTCGATGTTTAAACGAGAAATTCTATAAGCAAATTACTGGGATATGTCAAATTGTTGGTCAAAATTATAATGACCACTCTATAGTCAGTAACAAAATGCTGTATAACAGCGTTCTTAGTAACCTGTATCCATCTTCGGAAGTCGGAAGTTCGCCTTAATGGCAGTGTTTACATTTTTCACTTTGTGACGTTGATGCGGTGGTTTTCATTGGAACAATTCAACTTTCATCTACGACGCCCTCAACCGCGTGGTCGGCAAACGCGACGCACATGGCAAGATTGTCGAAACGCAAGAGTACGACCTAAACAATGCACAGATCTCTGTGGACTCTCTAGGTCAAGAGACCATCAACAAATACGATGTAAATGACCGGTGTATTGAAACGCAGGATGCTGAAGGCTCACAGCTGAAGAAATCCATTACTAAGATGAGTGATAAAGAATTAAGACAACATTATCTAGATTTTTCACCAAGTATGCTCGGTATAGTTATGGTAGTAATTTTGTAAATAAACTAGAAATTACGGTACCATGGGAACAATTCGCGCCAATACCTAAAACCAAGTTAAATCAATATCATCACTCCGCGAACTTCCACTTCTGAACCTGTCACCATCATCGGAAGTTGGAAGTTCGCCTTATGATGGCAGTGGCTTAATTTATGGAAAGAAATTCATGTAAAAGGATTACGGCATGAGACGCTGTATATAATGCGTCTAAAAGCTTGCTCATCCTGCACAGCCAAAGGAGCATCCAAACTGCAGAGATCGGCAACCAAGTGACATTCGTTCTTGAGAAGAGCGGCGCAAGTTCAAATACCTTCGCACTTCTACGAATACGACTAAGTCGTTTTAGAAGTGGATGACGCAGGCAATGAAATCGCTAAAAACAAATTTTTGTCAAAACAATTATTTGCTAACTATTTATACCGTGGTATAATTTATACTATGGTATAATAATTTAGAGAGGCAGGTTAGAATGGAGAAATATCGAGATGATTTAGTAAGAAATATTTTAATTACTAGCGAGGTTGCAGAGCTATTAGATTGCTCCACTAAAACAGTAAATCACTATGTAAATAATGAAGGATTAAGATATCTACGTAAAACTGCAAATGGTCTTTTGTTTTTACGTAAGGATGTGGAAGATTTTATGTTAAATAAATCTTTACATTTAGAAAGCAAAAGAGGATCAATTTATTTTGACAATGCTGGTACAACAGCAAAAAGCATAGAGTACTATATGAATCATAAACGCAAATTGAAAGAAATACACGGAGTCTATATTTATTTCAATGAAATTGACCCAATTGTTGATGGTTATTATGAAAGTGTTGGAAGTAGTGATCATCCAGAACTACAAAAACTAACAAACCCACATATGGTAATAAAAGATATTGAAGGTAATGCAATTTGGTTAGGAAGCTGCAATTGTGGATACGTAGGAGAAGGACCAAACGGAAGCTTGAGGATCCTCAGTGATTTAGGTGTTTTAACAGATGAGATTGAATTAATTGTACGGTCATTTGATGTAGTTAAAATAGTTAAGAATCAACAAGACTGGGAAGTATTTAAACGTGATGGAATCGTGAAGAGAAATGAGATGTTTGGTAGGAATGATGCTTATGCAGACTTGTATTTACTGGATACTAATTTAGTGTTAGTCCAATCAAGGCACTTTGGTTGGGATAGTAATCCGACAGAAATACTTAACAAATATATGGAATTTATTCCTTCACCCACTGAAATAACAATATTCAGTACTACTGAACAAGCTGTAGAGTGTGGCTATACTATAAAGGGATCAGGATATATGCATAGAGATGAGGTATATCCAGTTATAATAAAAGACTATACTGGTAGACAATTATGGTTAAGTCCTCATTTAAAAGTAGATGATGTATTTAAGTTAAATGAAAACGTAGTAAAAATAGTTGATATCTTAGGATTTGACATTAAAGAAGATTCGTTGACCGAAACAGCAAAGAAATGGGTGAATATGTTTCTAAATAAGAGACCGCCTGAACCTATAACTATTCATAAGAAAAAGTCCAGATAATTGTTTCATAAATATGTCGTAGAATTTGTGATCTGTTTGTAGCTAGGTAACATTATGTTTCAAATTGCTCTAATAAGATATGTATTGATATAACTGTGTTTTTTATATGGATCAACACCAGCATCTTCGCAAATACGAAGGTGCTGGTATTTTTTTTTCCAAAACCCCCTTGACAAAATCCCCACACAAGCATAGTATAACATTATACATAGCAATGCTAAGTATATTGCAATGACAACTCGAGTTAGGGGGTGTGACGATGAACGTTCTAAATCAACAACTTAAGAAAGGTGTTCTTGAGATTGTGGTGCTTAAGATCATTTCAGAGGAAGATGTATACGGTTATGATCTGATAAAGAAGATGGAGTCTGAAAGCGATGGGTATTACACGATCAAGGAAGGGTCACTTTACCCGATTTTGTATCGTTTAGAGGATAAAAAGTACATTCAAAGTTACTCAAAAGCTTTTGACGGCGAACGTCGCGTACCCAGAAAATACTATAAAATTACAGATGAAGGCAAGCTTGCTTTAGAGGAATTAACGGACGAGTGGACCACATTTAAATCGATCACTTCTAGAATGCTAGGATAGGAGGCATATATGAGAAACAAGATGGATTCAATAGATAAAAGAGATTCAATAGATTCAAGGAATGATAATGCGTCATACGATACATTTAAAGTGAAAAGTTTGGCATATGCGACAGAAGTCTCAAACCACCTCAAATGCAATCAAGCAATGAAAAGGCGTATTCGCGAAGATGTCATCGACGCTTTAAATGTCCGAGCAGAAGAGCTCGGCCTATCTGATCCAGTGTCACTGATGGGAACACCAGCAGAAGTGGCGGCAGATTTCTCGGCAAATCTAAGTTTACCCGTTGCAACTGGCTGGGAGTATGAATCAGAGACTAGGATTTTTGGTTTACCACTGATTCACATTGTGTCAAACAGAATGAAAATTGCCAAAGGCATCATAGCTATCGGGCCAGTATCCATCGGTGTCGTCAGCATCGGCGCTGTTTCTGTAGGCGTATTTTCTTTCGGTGGTATCGCGATAGGTTTACTTGCTTTTGGTGGCGCATCTCTTGGTTTAATTATGGCAATGGGCGGTGTGGCCGCAGCATACGACTTAGCCGTTGGCGGTTATAGCATCGCAAAAAATATGGCAGTAGGCGGAATGGCAATCGCAAGTGATATCGCCATCGGTGGACAAAGCATCGCACAAGTTGCAGGCCATACGCAAGATCCAAACGTCATTAGTGACAGTATCGAATTTGTTTATCGCCTACCTAGTGAAGCGGATCAAATGGTTGATCGCATCAAGCAAGTGTTCCCTAGTTTAGGCATCATTAAGCAGTGGATCGTCGATCTGTTGCTCCATTAATCAGATTTTATTAACATGGTGAGGTATTAAGAT
>CAYLNI010000005.1:17335-49021 GCA_964384705.1 uncultured Fusibacter sp. | reverse complement strand
AAATACGAAAAAAAAGAGCAGTAAATTGGTTAGGATACTCAAAAAAACGGCACTTGGAATGCTTGCTTTAAGTATCAGCCTGTTATGTATCGGTTTTATTTATGAAACGGTGAGTTATCAAAATGTACAAAACAACTATCCACCTCATGGAGAAATAGTTACAATTAATGGTCATAGCCTTCATGTTAATGTGCAAGGAAGCTTAGACGACAATGCGTATCCAGTAGTAATAGAAACCGGTACAGGCAACTGGTCATATGATTGGATTGACGTTCAACAAGAACTTTCAAAACATACCCAAGTACTAACCTATGATCGATCTGGAAATGGTTGGAGTGATCCTGCACAGAATCAAACAACGATTGATACAGTTCTTGAAGACATGAAAGCGGTCATAGATCATGCACAATTTAATAAACCTGTCATTCTTGTAGGACATTCCACTGGAGGACTATATACAAGACTTTTTGCAGAGAAATATCCAGAGTATGTCGCAGGAATGGTGCTCATAGATGCTCGTAATGAGTATTTTTCTGAAAATGCTAAATCATTTAATGAAGCATTCTTTAAAACGCAAGATCAAATCATGACTAAAATCTTATCGAAGTTTGGTGTTATTCGGTTGATAGGGAGTAGCACAATACCTGCTAATTTCCCAAGTCGTATTTCGAAGAAAGAATATGTAAATGTGCACTGGGACCATGATTTTTTTACGGCAGTCGAGGCAGAAATGGCGTTGATACCAGAGGTAGAAAAGCGTTTGTTGACCTCAGATAGTCTTGGATCTTTGCCACTTAAGGTACTAACGCCTGAAGGTTATAGTATGCCAAACGCTCAATTGGGTTTCTCTGAAGACGTAGAGAAGCAAGTCAACATTACATGGAAAGACTCTCAAGAATGGCTATTTGGGTTATCTACAAATTCTGAGTATATTCAGGTACCTAACACAGGTCATTCGATAAATTATGACAATCCACAAATTATTGTCGAATCCGTTATCAATTTGATGAAAGTGCTACAGTAACAATTGACTAAGCCATTACAGTTAGTTCACCATCTACTTCCTTGTTGACAAGAATATCGAGTTATATTATAATTACTTACCGGTCGGTAATCTTCGTGGAGGTTTTATGGAACGATTGAAAGGATTAGATGTAGCGCGTGCGTTTGCACTTCTTGGTATGATGTTGGTCAATTACAAACTTGTTTTTGAAGTCCAAGATACCTATTGGCTTTATGGGTTCATGTCCCTTCTTGAAGGGAGAGCCGTAGCAGTCTTCATTGTACTGGCAGGCATAGGACTCGGCCTTATGACAAGACAAGCTAGAACATCCTCTGATGCATCGCTTAAGAAGAAGGTAAGGCGACAAATTGTTATTCGCGCCATGTTCTTATGGGTCTTAGGACTTATTTTATGGAGCGTTTATGAATGGAGTGCGGATATTCTGCATTACTACGGTGCGTATATGCTTTTGGTTATACCTCTGTTATGCTTGCCACCAAAAAAGCTAGATTGGTTGATTGTTTTCATTTTAGGCATTTCAACGTTTCTTCAAGTGCGATTTAACTATCTAAGTGGTTGGGAAATAGAATCCCTAAGCTATGTAGATTTCTATACAGTTAAAGGATTTTTAAGAAATTTGTTTTTTAACGGATTTCATCCGATATTTCCGTGGTTTGGGTTTATGCTTTTGGGATTAAGACTCAGTCAAATGGATTTGAGTAGCGTTCAGGAGAGAAGGAAGCTCTTGAAAGTAAGCTTTGGTGTAGCGCTTTTGATAGAACTGATTTCGGCAGGATTAATAGCCGTGAGCGGTAATAACGAATGGATCATCTATTTAGTGGACACAAAACCCATGCCCGCAAATTTATTCTATATGATTGGGGCATCTGCTTGGGCAATCGGTTTTATCATTTTAGTACTGATGTTAGTGGATCAATGGAAACCAGACGCTTTTCTGACCACAGCTTTAATGAAAACAGGGCAAATGGCACTCACGCATTATGTAGGTCATAGTGCCTTGGTGTTGACCATTGCAAGTGTCATGGGCTTAATCAAAGAGCAGACTGCTGTTTTTGTGTTACTGTTATCTTTTGGGACTTACGCCTTAATGGTGGCTTTTTCTTATCTATGGTCCAAAAGATTTTCAAGAGGGCCTATTGAATCTATAATGAGAACTTTATCCGATGGAGGTGTTTAATCTTGTCAACCTATGAGAAAATACTCGAGGCAGCTTTTGCACACTTTGCAGAGCAGGGCTATGAAAAGGCGGCATTGAGTCAAATTGCCTTAGATGTGGGTATTTCAAAAGCGGCACTTTATCATCATTTTTCTTCAAAAGAAACATTGTTTGAGGCGTTATACACCCATTTGGTGGACGCCATCATCAGCGACTTTGAAACTGATATTGAAAACTGGTCCCTAAAAGAGTACAGCCAAAAGCTGACTGAATCTGGATTCAAGGATTTATTGGCATTACAAACGAACCCTCAATTGGGAAGGATTTTAAATCAGTTTTATCTTTTGAGTCTCCGGGTGGTCAAGTTAAAGGAGCAGACAAAAAGACTTGAAACTGAGACAATGGCTTACCATAAGCGCATGATAGATAGAGGTGTCGCGCTTGAATTGATTCAATCTGAAGATGCATATCAAGTTGCAGCGCTTTACACAGCGACACTCAATGGATTGACCCTTGATTTGATACACAGTAGGAGCATTCAAACAGAATTGGTTTGGAACTATTTCATTCAGAAGTTGTGTCTAACACCCATAACATAATTGACGATTATAAAACCCCCATGCATTTGATCAAACTATGATCCAAATGATGGGGGTCTTAATTTATATTATATATTCTATTTTCTATATTTATTAACTATAGCTTATATCCTCGCACCAAATGGGATCAAAGCAAGCTGTGCCAATTTTAAATGCTGTTTCGCAAACGGTAAGCCTACGATGGTGATGCCTAACAAAAGTGCAAAGGTAAGATGCATCAAACATAGCTCCCATCCAAGGACCAAAAGCCAAATGATGTTGCCAATCAGCCCACCAGCACCAAAATTTCCGATACTGACATCTTTTCCAAAGGGTGCGAGTGACAAGCCAGCGATTTTGAAGCACTGTATGCCAAATGGAATGCCGATCACTGTGATACATAATAATGCGCCTGCGATGGTCCAGCCTATTGCTGCGATAAATCCACCTAAAATAATCCATATCAAATTGCCTATAAGAGACATATTATTCCTCCGTTATTACGTTATTATCCGTTATTCTTCGACGCAATTGCATAAAAACCAAATATGCAATTTCTATACTTATATCCATATTATAAGGGACAGACATGGGAATGTCGTTAGGATTGGATTAGAAAATGAAAATAACGCATCACACTTGAAATATCCACTGGGATAAGACTATAATAGGACTATGTCAAATACAATATCAGATAATACCGATTGGAGAATCTATGAAAGTAAGCTTTAGACATCAACTTAAAATAGAAAATAGTCGTGTCATCGAAGCGCTTTCATTGATGTGCACTTTGGGCAATAACATGGACCACATCGATGTGATGGATTTTGACGAATTTGAGCCAATAAAAGTCGACAATATGTCATTTTTCGCAAAGTTCAGTCAGCTGCCTCAATTGCGTTTTGCATGGCTGGAATTTGCTTTGTTATCCTTTGAGCGTGAGGATGTTCAGCTATTTATCCAGGAAATTCGAAGCAATACCCCTGCGAAACAACTTGTCACACTACTCGGACATGATATTGATGAAAGCGAGGCAGAAGCTGCTTTATCATCGACAGAGGCGGCCATAAAATTGGTGCACCGTTTGAAATACGATGAAAGCCTTGTTGCCATCATCACATCGCTATCAAGTGTCATCGACCAATTTTGTGACCTATTAAAGACGATTGATACGTACAAGCCATTTAATGATAAATTGGACACATTGGTCCAAACCAAAGGATATGACGCGCTACTGGATCAGTTCACCAAAGGCACTTTTGAAAGACATCCTCTTTCTTATGCGCAAGAGGTTATGGGCAAACCCTTTTGGAATATCGCGGATTATACGCGGTATGAATTTGTACCGGTCTATTTTATCAGCCCTTATTCGATGCGCCTAATGGATGGCGACAGCATGATTTTCATCCAAGCAATCAATAGAAGACCGCGAACACCTGAAGCATTTTTGGAAACCGTCTTGGACCCTCTAAAGAGTGTATCCGATGCCACACGACTTAAAATTTTGAGAATGCTCTATATGCACCCAATGTACGGCAAAGAGATAGCCGAGGCTCTAAATCTCACCACAGCGACGGTCTCTCATCACCTAGAAGCGCTTTTTCAGCAAGGCCTGGTGAATGTCGAGAAAGTTAAGCAAATCAAGTATTTTAGTACCAACTATACGAGACTCAGTTTCTCTCTTGATGAAGTGACTAAGTATATTAAAGAAAAGTAGACGATCCTAAATAAATGATCCTAGATAATGATCCATAAAAATTCAAATATAATTGTTCAACGAAAAGTGCTTAGGCACTTTTTTTTTACGCTCTTGACACGAAAATGAAAGAATTGTATATTAGACGTATATCTAATAAGATAAATGTCTAATATCAATTTCATCAATCCCATCAATTTCAAGAAAGAGGTGCACAATGACGACACATCCCCTCCCAGTTATTTCAGTGAAGGACCTAAAACGAACGTACATGACAAAGCTTGGTTTGTTGAATCAAGAAAAGAAAGCCGTGGAAGCGCTAAAGGGCATCAGCTTCGACATCTATCCTGGAGAAATTTTTGGCCTACTCGGACCCAACGGCGCAGGTAAGACGACGACGATCAAAATCTTGACGACACTGCTGGCGCCCACTTCAGGTGAGGCTAAGATCTTTGGCTTTGATGCCTTTGGAGATGAAAAAGCCATAAGACCGCGCATCAATTTTATTTTTGGCGGTGAGAGAAGTCTCTATTGGCGGTTAAGTGGCGAAGACAACCTGAAGTATTTCGCTGATATTTACAAAGTGCCAAGAAAAATGCAGCCTGCACTGATCGATCGACTCCTTGAAGAAGTGGGGCTGAGCGATGTGAGGCGACATAAGGTTGAGACTTATTCAAAGGGGATGAAGCAGCGCCTCCAGATTGCCAGGGCACTACTTAACGAGCCCGAAGTCATATTCCTGGATGAGCCGAGCTTGGGTCTTGATCCAGTTGCTGCGAGGGCACTGAAAAAAATGGTGCGGCAGATCGCCGATCAAGGCAAAACCGTTCTGTTGACAACACATTATATGGAAGAGGCTGAGTCGCTTTGCGACCGCATTGCCATCATAAACGGCGGCGAACTCATAGCGCTTGATACCGTAGAGGGTCTGAGGCAACGTGCGAAAACGGAGCTTCAGGATGACGCGGCCCTCTCTTTGGAGGACATCTATATCCACTTGGTAGAGGGGAGGCCAGCATGAATGCCATCATAGCCAGCGCCACACAGCAATTTAGGACGTCCATCGGCAGGCCGATGTTCAGATTTTGTGTGCTCGCACAACCCATCATCTTTGGCTTATTGCTCGGCATGATCTATCTCGAGCGGTCTGAAATGGATTTTACGCTTTATGCCGTGTTCGGGAGCGGGTTATCGACATTCTGGTCCAGCATCTGCTTTTCATCGGCGAGCGATATACACAGAGAACGCTGGTACGGCACGCTTGAAACCATATATGCCGCACCGGCTGGCTTTAAGTGGATCGTTCTCGGTAAGATTATCGGCAATTCAGTGTGGGGCTTCCTCAGCATTTGCCTCAGCTTTAGTGTCGTCGCACTCGTGTTTCAAAAAAGCATCATCGTGGACAATGTTCTCTGGCTCGTCATCGGACTCGCACTCATGACGCTATCGCTCGTGGCCATCGGTTACCTCTTTGCGGCGCTCTTTACATTGTCCCGAAACGCAAGGGTTCTTATGAATTTTATGGAATACCCAATCTACATTTTATGCGGCATTTTATTTCCACTGGAGCAGCTGCCGGTTATCCTTCGAACGTTCTCATACGCATTATCCCCGACATGGGCAGTGAAAATCATACATTACGCTGTATGGGGTGGATCATGGGCGGACGTGTTGCCCTATATCGCGGGCCTGCTTACATTAACCTTGGTCTATACCGTATTATCGCTGATCATGTTCAATAAAATCGACGTCAAATGCCGCGTTGAAGCCACTTTGGAGGTGTACTGATGGATCCTATAAAACGATTGATTCGAAAAGCGACGCTTTCTTACAAAGGTTTGTTCGCCGTCATGTCACTGAGTCAATATCTCATGGTGAACCTTGGGTCACCACTTATGCAAATGCTCTGTTTCACTTTAGTAGCTAGGTATGTCAATAAAGGGGTCGATGTCAGCTACTGGTTGATTGGCAATGCCTTGGTGCTCACGTATTTCAATGCCATTTTCGGCGTCGGCTCCCAGCTGACACAAGAGAAAAATTGCTCGTCGCGTCGCCATCCAGTGGTGTCAGCATATTTTTGCCAAGGGCGACGCTGCACATATTGGACGGGCTGGTCACAGTGGTTGTAGGGCTTGCTGTTGGCGCGCTACTCTTTGGCTTTCGCATTCCGCTGTCAGTCTGGCCAGCTTTCACGCTCGTTCTGATCGTGGCATCGTTTTCGGCCATGGCCTTTGGTTTGATCATCTCCTGCTTTGGCCTATTGACCAGAGACCTCAATATGATTCTCAATGTTGCCTCCATGGCCATGCTTGGTCTGACGGGTGCAAACTTCCCGCTGGCGCGCATGCCCGTGTGGCTACAGCCCATCGGTAGTGCAATGCCACTCACCCGTAGTATTGAAGCCAGCCGCGCACTTTATGCCGGTGCACCTTTTTCCGAGATAAGCGGCATGCTCATGGGTGAGATCGGTCTAGGCATTGTGTTGATGCTTATTGGCACGCTGTTATTTAATGTCATGACGCGCGTGGCCATTAAACAAGGGGTTCTTGAGATGTTTTAGACAGGTATTGATTGCAGTTTAGAATGGATTTGATGCTATTATAGAAAGGTTTTGATGGTATAATAGGACATAGAAGACAAATCAAACGGAGGTTCCAAATTGGAGACACCTTTACTGATTAAAACGCACCATCTCGAAAAAGCGTTTATTGAATCTGTGACCTACTTAAATAGTGACGACGCGATCAAAAGCATAAAGCTAGACCCTTATTGGCCAAAATGGGATTCACCGTGGTGGCATATGTCACTGCTTTATGAAATGGGGTATGTGAGCTACATTCCAGATTATATCATCCAATTGGTTTTAGATATGATGAATACGCATTATTTGAAGTTTTTCCCGATTCATGAGCACGAACTGCCAGTGGGTATCAACCCATATACGCGCATACCGTGCCATTGTCAGCTCGGCAATATGTATCAGATTTTGAGATCCAAAAGACCGGATGTCGATGACGTACTGCCTTGGATTAGACCTTGGTTTTTAAAATATCAGCTCCCAGATGGCGGTCTAAACTGCGAAGATGACGCCTATAGGATTTCAATGAAGAGCTCCATCGCTTCCAGTTTACCTGTGTTTGAGGCATTGATGATGTGCGCCGAACAGACGGGGCTTTCTGTGGAAGAAGATATCTTTTTAGACAAAGCAGCAGCATATGTCATCGACCATCGATTGATTCATAAATTGACAGGCGAACTTATGGATCCAGACTTTCTGAAGCTTCAATTTCCGAGATATTATAGCTACGATCTGTTAAGAGGGCTTCACTTTATTGTTAGGTGGCACAACTATCGAAAAATGGGCGAGGCAAACAGCGCCAATGCGAACATCACCAGCGCAGAAGATGTAATCGCTTACGGCATAGTAATCCTTCAAAGCAAATTGAAAGAGGGCATGCTTTGCGTCGAGCGTTCGGACCTTCTAGGTGTGCGAACTAGAAACAGAGACGCCATGGATGAATGGACCATAAGAGCACCCGCATCGAGATTTCAACTATTGGACGAAGTTGGCGCAATAGGCAGTTCTTCAATCTTTCTAACCCAACAATTTGAGCAAACACGTACACTTTTAAAAAGTGGCGACGACAATTTCCGTAAGTGATTGGAGTACAAGTATGCACGCAGAATTTATAAACGACAGACGTCTCATCGGTCAAGGTAAAATGGCCAATGTTTACCTATGGAAGGGCTTTGCCTACAAATGCTTTGAAGCGAATTATCCTGAAGAATGGCTCGACTATGAGATGAACCTTCAAAATGTGATTAGCGCATGCCATTTACCTACCGTTAAGTATATGCCTTCGGAGTTTCCAAACAGCATAAAAATGGACTATATAGAGGGCATATCCCTTGCCGATCGGATGAGAAAAGAAAAATACAAAGAAGGCGTAGACGATCTGTTTCGCTTGTTTAAGGAAGTCCACGCAATCCGGGAGATTGAGCTACCTAAACTCAATCCCTATTTGGTACGTGTGATCTCAAAGATGACTTATGATGAAAAGCTTCAGGCCGATGCCCTGCAATACATCTCCGAGATTCTCGATGATCAGGCCCTTTGTCACTTGGATTTTCACTTCTTAAACATCATGTATTCAAACGAGCAGTATACGATCATTGATTGGGTCAATGCAAAGCTAGGCAATCCCATCTATGACTTTGCGAGATCATATGTGATTTTGCATGAGTTTACATTTAGATTGTCAAAAAAATTCTTGACTAAAGTGCAGAAAGAATGTAGGTTCGATCCAACCGATCTAACTAAAGCGATCATAGTTATGGCGCTGCACCGCTTGACTGAGACGGATAGCGACAAGGTGAAAGAGCTGATACACGAACTCAGCGAAACATTGGAACGAAAGTGACTTGTCAATTTTGAGTAGTTGAAATTTGTAGGTGTCAAAAGGGAGGTATTTTTGAATGTGATGGTTTCGATACTTGGCGCTTCTGCCTTAAGTGTCCTTGGATATAAAGTGTTTGATACGTTACATGTTCCCGCCAGTAAGATTATAGGCCCTATATTCATAGTGGCCTTAGTTCAATTGACGGGTATCACATTTATATTGCCATCCTTGCTTCAAGTTGTCTTTTCCATCTTATTTGGGGTCTATCTCGGACTAAGATTTGATAAGGATGCGCTACGACAGCTGAGGCGACTCATTGTGCCTTCAATCGCAATATCCGCAGTGTATCTGTTGCTGACCATGGGCTATGGTTTTCTACTGACAAAGATAAGTGGCATGGACCGATATACTTCATTTCTTGCGGTGATTCCCGGTGGCATTGCTGAGACGGGCGTTTTAGCGGTATCCTTTGGCGCAAATCTTGCCCAAGTGACTGCCTTTCAGCTATTGCGTTTTTTATCGATTATCATGATTGTCCCTCTCCTTACCAAGCATGTAATTGTGCGGTTGTTGAAACTTGAACCCACCGAGAAAGTGAAAGTGCCAGTATTCGTACCAGCATCTGAAAATAGTAGGCCGATGCATGCGTACCTTTGGTTATTTGTGGTGGGACTAGTAGGGGCGTTGTTGTTTAAATGGCTACGCCTCCCAGCGGCATTATTGCTTGGCGCGACATTTAGCGTTTCAGCAACCAAACTGATCGTCAAAACACCTTTTAGGACACCGCCAAAGCGGATCTATGATATGGCTCAGATAGGGATGGGCGCTGTGATCGGTACGAGCTTTACACTTGAAAGTATGAAAGTCGTTGCATCACTTTGGATGCCACTCATGATGATGACGGGATTGATCATTTCTTCAAGTTTATTGATCGCTTATATGTTTGGTAAACTATTTAAACTGGATTTTCTCACATCGCTGATGAGCGTGTTGCCTGGTGGACTCTCTACGATGATTGTGCTCGCAGAAGACTTTGAGTCGGATATCGTCACGATCAGTACACTTCAGCTCGCTAGATTGTTGACCGCTGTGATGGTGATTCCGATTTTATACAGTGTTCTATTGTGATTTGCAGTGTGCTATTGTGATTTGAAGGAGGAAACATGCTTACTTTTGTGAAAGACTATAAAAATGACGATGGCCTTAGACAGTCGTTTGATGCACTGGCAAAAAATACATTCGGCATCTCCTTTGAGGCTTGGTATCAAAATGGATGTTGGGATGACAACTACATAACCTACAGCTTTCATGATGAAGGTAAAATCGTCGCCAATGCCTCCGCGAACCGCATGACCATAAAAATGAAGGGCGTCCATGAAAAAGTATCCGCGATACAGATTGGGACCGTCATGACCGATCCAGCCTATCGCCGAAAAGGACTTGCCTATGCGTTGATACAGAGGATCTTTGAAGATTTTGATGACGAAGTCAGTTTATATTACTTGGCAGCCGACCTAGATGCTAAGCCACTTTATGAAAAGTGTGGTTTTGTCGAAATCCCTGAGACGTGTTACCACTATGTGATACCAGCTAATCAGCACTCGGAATCGTCATCCTCGCTCACACTCAATAAGACCACTTTGTCACTGGAAGCATTTTTACATTGGAAGCGCAGTGCAATGCCAAAAGGGTGTGCGTTTGATGTCGAAGATGATGCGCATATCGCTGCGTTTTACTGGTTTCATGGGATCAAAGATAAGCTTTATACGCTTGGAGATGACTGCCTAATTATCGCAGACATTTCTGAGGATGGACGCAAGCTGACGCTTCTAGATTATTATGTAATGGATGCTCGATCACTGGAATCTATTATAAAAGCAATTTCAGGAATGCCCGAAAATCAGATTGAAAAAGTGGATTTCGCATTTGATATGACTGGGGTGCAATTGAGTGAACCACTTGAAAGCCTTAAAGAAAAAAAAAGTGGCTGGATGATTAGGACACTTGGAGATGTACGCTTTCCAGAGACATTTTGCTACCCGAAACTTGCTCAGGCATGATCGGATGCGTCAGTTAGGTAATTATGCAATTTCCTTTAGTTGTTTGTGTTTGAAATTCAAACATGCTAAAATAAAAAATATACATAAAGGAGGTTGTATCAATGTCTACAAATCCCAGTGAATTCAGTACCGTCGACACACTTATTGAAAAGGCAACAGAGATTTTCTCTATAAAAGGATATGCTGCAACCAATCTAACAGACATATCGGATGCACTTGGCATCTCAAGGGGACCAATCTACTATCATTTCAAGGATAAACTTGGCCTTTATGCTGCTGCATTTGAAAACTATGACCAAGATGTTAGAGCCTCTCATGCAGATATAATTGCTCAGGATCAGCATATCATGGTATTCATGGAAAATGTCATCTTTGACTGTGCACAGAGAAATACAAGGTTTGGACCAAATTTTTTCATAGGAATCGATACGATAGAAGAGCTGCAACCTTTGCTTGGCAAATTCAATGCCATGAACGACGACATCTATCAAGAAAAGCTCGATTACGTCCAAAGGTCCATAGACAAAGGTGAAGTACGTAAAAATACGGATGCCAAGCATGTCGCCGATTTGATATACATCATTTATCTAGGTCTCTTAAGTGCCATTCAAGTGCAGATGCTCGACGCTTACTCCGAAAGTGAAATTCGAAATCTCGTTCGCATCCTTCTAAGAGGCATCGAGCGTTACTGTTGCGACTAATTTTTTATTGCAAAGTTAATGAAATAATTACGATTTATAGTTGCACAAAACAACTAATGTATGATACAATCATTTTGAAAGGTGGTATCGTGATGGAAGATCAGAAGCAATTAAGAGAATCGTTAAGAAAGCTTGAGCGCGTTTTGGGGCTACTTGAAAGAACACAAGCATCTTGTTGTGGCACGAACCTCACACAGTGTCACGCTTTAGTCGAAATTGGTAGAAACGGTCAACTCTCTGTAAATGGTTTGGCGGACATTTTACAGCTCGATAAAAGCACAACAAGTCGTGTTGTTCAGTTCCTTGTGACGCAAAACTGGGTCCAGAGAAATGAAGCCGCAGAAGATAGACGTATCCAAGAAGTCTCCTTGACGCCAGAAGGTATCATTCAATTTAGGAGCATAGAAGCCTCTATGGATTCATTTTACAGACAAGTGTTCGAACATTTAGGCGCTTCTTCAGGAGAACGAGTAGTAGAAAGTGTCGCATTATTGGTTGATGCCATCGAAAAGGTTAAATTTGATGCGCCAAGTGCATGTTATTAAAAATTAAGGGCAACTTCGGTTGCCTTAAAATTAAAAAAACAGTTGCAAAGAGCAACTGTTGAAGGAGGCACGTTATGACGTACTTAAAATTTATTGGGGACTCGTTGATTTACTATCTGGTCAACGATTGGTACATTATCCTTATGGGTATCCTGATTGCCACAAGCATGAAGGTTTTTGTCAACCCAGAAAGGCTAAAGAACAAATTGCTACAGCATTCAAAGATAGCCGTACCTATGTCTGTGGGACTTGGCGCTCTGACACCACTATGCGCATGTGGTACAATGGCCGTGGTGATCTCACTGTTTTTAACCAAGCTTCCATGGGGTCCGGTTATGGCATTTCTGATATCTTCACCGCTTGCCAGTCCTTCAGAATTTTTATTTGAAGGGAGCTTTATGGGGTGGCGATTTGCCATAAGCATGCTTGTTGCATCAATTGTTATCGGATTGCTTGCAGGGTATCTCGCCACAGTGCTTGAAAAGAGGACGTCGTTTTTTAAAGATCAATTTAGAATTCTAGATAAGCCAAAGAACACTCGATCAAACGCCATACAAGGAAACGCAACACAAGCAAACGTATCACAAACGCTAGATACCAGTGCTTTTACAGTTGTTGAACCTCAATATGATACAGCGTATGAAACGCACGATGGCGACAAGGCGAAAAAGGTCTTTGACGTCAAAGGAAAATCGCAGGAGTTTCTCACAGAAATATGGGAAACTGGCTTTAAGAAAATTATTTTTTACTTCTTGATTTTCATCATCATTGGAAAAAGCATCGAGTTTATAATTCCAATGGATTTTCAAATGCCATTTTTAAGTGAAGACTCATTTCTATCGGTTTTGATAGGCGCAACGGTAGGTTTACCGCTTTATATCAATTCAGCGTCCTCATTGCCATTGATGCAATCCATGGTTGCCTCTGGCGTTTCTGAATCTGCGATTTTTGCATTTCTCATTGCGGGCAAAGCAACTGGAATCCCGGTCATTATTGGTATGATGACATTCCTTAAAAAACGCGCAATCGCATTTTATGTCGGTGTCATCTGGGTAGGTGCTGTAATTGCTGGGTCGCTTTCGATCATTCTCTGGAAAATATTATAAACTTATAGAGTCAACTGGATAGGTTGACTCAAAGACCTCTTTAGTCAAAGGCTTGCTAAAATAATATCCTTGGATTGCATTACACTCTAATTGCTCAAGTATATTAAGTTGTTCTTTTGTCTCAACACCTTCTGCAATGGTTGAAATACCAAGGCCTTTAGCCATTAATATAATCGCGTTGATAATCAAACGCTCTTCGTGGTCATCTACGATGTGATCAATCAGTTCTTTTGCTATTTTAAGTCGATCGATGTCAAAACGTTTGAGATAGCTTAAAGAGGAGTAGCCAGTACCGAAATCGTCAATTGAGATCTGAACACCAAGATTCGCAAGAGCGGAAAAAATCTCTTCCGATATCGTACCAGAATTCATGGCGTTACTTTCTGTAATCAATCCATGCTGGATCAATTTGATGGGTGTTGATTTTTTCTATAATATATGGGAAAAAATCAACGCTATCAAATTGTAATGGCGATAAATTGATGCCAATTTTAAGTGAGCTGTAACCCATGACATGCCATTCTTTGATCTGTTTAAACGCGGTATCGATTACCCATTTGCCGATTTTTATGATACTGCCTGTCTCTTCGGCGATCTTGATAAATTCTGCAGGTGATACATTACCAAGTAATGGATTTTGCCACCTTAATAAAGCTTCAACGCCTAATAACACCTTGCCATCAATCGAAAATTGAGGCTGAAAATGCAGTGAAAATTCCTTGTCATAATCTATCGTTTTTAATAGCAGTTCAATTTTATTTTTTCTTTTTACCAGTTGGCTGTGTTCTCGAGAGTAAAATACATACTTAATCTGGTCTCCACTTCTTTTAGCCTGATACATGGCTAAATCAGCATGTTTGACAAGGGTATATTTGTCGGTTGCGTCATATGGATAACGAGAGATGCCAATACTGGCGCTTATGTTGAATATATAATCGCCTACAGTTATGTTGTTTGAAAATAACCCTAATATCTGAGAACACACTTCATGGTTAATCAGCTTATCATCTAATGGCTCGTGGATATGAATCACTGCAAATTCGTCATCGCCCACGCGTGCGACGATTTTATTAGCACACTGCCATTCTATAAAGCGATTGGCAATAATGCGTAAGACTTCGTCGCCCATCTCGTGACCATGGATGTCGTTTATTATTTTAAAATGATCGAGGTCCAAATAATAAAGTGAGAAATGCGTGTTTTCAGTTTGGATCAATGCATCGAGTTTGTCGAGGAAGTAGCGTCGATTATATAACGAACTTAGCGTATCTCGAATGGCCAACTGCTCAAATTCTTCCTTTGACGTCTTCAAATCGAAGGTTCTCTTTGAAACGAGATCCTCAAGGCGCTCGTTGATCACGCGCTCTGTTGTTAAGAGAGCCTCGGTGTGGATTGCAGTCTGTATTTTCTTGCTGACGACAAAGTAAAAGGATATGAAAAAGCCGATGATGAATAAAGCATTAAAGTTTAAAATTCCGATTAAAACCAAAGTTATTGGTAACAATGTAAAATAAAGAAGTCTTTTATTACCACCAAAATTCTGAGGTGCCACTTTCATATCTGGATTTTTTATTAAACTAGGCTTCTTCCATTCTATGTAGGCTGCTGTACCAAAAAAGGTGATGGACAAAATGTAAAGGGTGTCGATCAGTGTGTTTGGCTGATAAAAATCTAGAATAACTGAAAACCCATAGAAAAAATCAGTAAAGATGTAAGTGGAGAGCCCTGCAATGATCCACAACATCGTATTGCTGAGTTTGTTTACTCTAGCTGAAACGATCATCACTACAAGCAACAAAAGAGAAAAACCATCGATGACCAACGACCCCAATATTGAGATGTTTTCGTGGATTGTGAAATTGTCCCAAACATAATGATCACTAAGGCTAAACCAAAGCGTTACAAAAATTATGATAAATGTTACAACCGAATCGACTGTTAGTTGGAAATCATGCCATTTTTTTAGATTGCGTCTAAAATAAACGAAGCATGATATAAGAATAAATA
The DNA here is from genome assembly GCA_964384705.1 of uncultured Fusibacter sp. Classification (GTDB taxonomy): domain Bacteria; phylum Bacillota; class Clostridia; order Peptostreptococcales; family Acidaminobacteraceae; genus Fusibacter_C. The sequence continues at coordinate 33,748 of CAYLNI010000005.1, read as the reverse complement.
TACTTGGCAACATATAAAAATAGAGTAAAAACACGGAGTCTTGTGGATCTGAACCTAAAAAGTTATAGAGAATCATCCAATAAGTATCCGCCATACCCCATAAAAATGCCATTAAGGCTAGCAAAATCCAACTGATTTTAAAAAAGTCACCATGCTTCAAGGTTAAAAGAATGACTATACTTGAGGACAGAGTTGCAACTGGAGCAAATAGATTGCTGAAATACTGATTGCCAAACAAATTGGAAACAATATACGCAAGCAGTGATATTTGAAGGACTACCATTATGAAAACAATCATTTTCTTATGCATATTTGCCTCCTTTTAATTATTTTTTTTTAATGAAATACATTTGTAAACCATCCAATTGTATACAGATTTATATGTACTATTGTATCATAAAATGAGAAAATAAGAGTAATACATCGAATGACTATAGGTTGTATCTTTTATGCTTGGAGGGCTATTTATGAAATTTATGCACTTGTCGGATTTACATATAGGTAAGCGGTTAAATGAAGTGAGCTTGATCGAAGACCAGGCGCATATTTTGGATCAGATCGTCACATTTGCCAAAGACATCAAACCTGATGGCATTCTTTTAGCGGGTGACATCTATGACAAATCGATGCCATCCTCTGAGGCAGTGCGTTTGTTTGATCAATTTTTAAGCAATATCGCACAGCTGCGGATTCCCTGTTTTGTCATCAGTGGCAATCACGATTCGCCGGAGCGTATCGCCTTTGGCTCTTCTATCATGGAAGGGCAAAAAATATATATGTCAAAAGTGTTTAGTGGCTGCATCGACCCTGTCACGTTAACGGATGAACACGGTGAAGTCGATGTTTATATGTTGCCATTTATCAAGCCAGCCCACGTCAAGCCATATCATGAGGATGTGCTCATCGAAACCTATGAGGACGCATTGTCACAGGTGATTCGGAGCCTCAATATCGATAAGACCAAGCGTAATGTTCTCTTGATGCACCAGTTTATCACAGCCATGGGAACGGTCGTTGAACGCTGCGATTCTGAGAGTATCTCTGTAGGTGGTTCGGACAACATCGACGTCTCTGTTTTTGAAGCCTTTGACTATGTCGCACTTGGCCACTTACACAAACCACATAGGATCGGACGAGATACTGTGCGGTATTCAGGGTCGCCGCTAAAATATTCGTTTTCCGAAGCGCAGCACCACAAGTCTGTAAGCATTGTATCGCTTGATGTGAAGGGCTCTGTAAAGATAGAGGCATTGTCATTGGTGCCAAAGAGGGATTTGAGAAAAATAAAAGGCCCCATCAACGACCTCCTTTCAAAGGAAAGTTATGAAGGGACAAACATAGAAGATTATATTCACGTCACTTTGACAGATGATGAAGAGATATTGGACGCGATAGGCCGAATGAGACAAGTTTACCCAAACATCATGTCCATCGAATTTGAGAACAATAGGAGTCGAACGCTGAGCAATAGGACGGGTGCAGACTCACTCCATGATAAGACGGACTTGGAACTGTTTTCAGAGTTTTATGCGCTTCAAAACAACGAACCATTATGTGATGAAAAGCTTGCCATAGTAAGCGACCTACTGGAGAAGCTTGGGGAGGATCTGTTATGAAGCCCATTAAATTAACCATTAGCGCATTTGGTCCGTACTCAGATCAAGTGGTTATCGATTTTAATAAGCTTGGTGAATGCGGTCTGTTCTTGGTGACTGGTGACACGGGAGCTGGTAAGACGACTATTTTTGATGCCATTTGCTTCGCCTTGTTTGGCGAGATGAGTGGTGTGTATCGAGAAGGCAGCATGATGCGTAGCGACTTTGCGAAAGCTGAGACTAAGACGTTCGTCTCGCTGGAATTTTTATACAAAGATAAGAAGTACTGCGTTGAAAGAAACCCGGCTTATGAACGGCCGAAGCTCAGAAGTGAAGGCTTCACCAAAGAGTTGCCTGGAGCGACATTGAATTTGCCTGATGGCAGAGTGGTAAGCAGCTTTGGGACGGTTACTTCCGAGATAGAAAAAATACTTGGAATCAACAAAAATCAATTTTCTCAGATTGCGATGATCGCGCAAGGTGATTTTCTAAGATTGCTTTTAGCGGACAACAAAGATCGAAGCGCTATTTTCCGAAAGGTTTTCAGTACGGATCTGTATGAGCGATTTCAAGTCGCGTTAAAAACGCAGTCCAATCAAATGAAAGCTGAATATGAGGCACTTTCACGCCAGATTGTTCAAATTTTTAGCGATGTCGTCTGCGCAGATGAGGATCCAAATTTTGAGCGACTCATAACGTTAAAAAACAACAAGAGCATGCACGATTATGCTGAGATCATGGTGCTGTTGTCTGCACTTATATCGGACGATCAAAAGCGCTTAAGTTCTGAAAATGAGCGCATAGAATCGCTTCAACGCGACATGGAACGCCTCTTGCTCGAAATCAACAAAGCAAATCAAGACAATCAAAAGCTCGAGGCTTTCAATAAGATTGAACAAGTGTTTACAGCGCTAACAGATCAAAGCGAAGTGTTCAAGTTAAAGGCGAATCAAGTGATAGAAGCTGAAAAAGCCCTATATTTTGTCAAACCCGTCGAAGAGCGATTATATGCGGCACAAGAAAAAGTTAAGGATACACATCTCAGAATTGAACAATATGATGCGTCGATCAAACGACTTACGATTGAATCGGAAGAACATGCCAAGCAGTTTCAAGAGGCAAAAGCAAAGGAACCGGATAGAGTAAAGCTTTCAAGTGAGATCGCTTTGATTGAGGATGCCTTACCTATGTATCGAGAGCTTGACGCCTTAGACGCAAAGGTTTATACACATACAAAGGCTGTTGAAGCAAAGACGACCTTAGTGACATCCCTTCAAACGGAAAAAGTGGCTCTTGATAATAAGATTGGCGTACTTCAAAGTGAAATTGAAGGGCTTCTTGAGGCTGAAAACTCAATAAATGAGACGTCTTCAAAGCATGAACGCGCGAAAAATACGCATGAAAGACTCATTCGGTTAAACTCAAAAAATGACAAACTGAATGCCACAAAAATGGAACTTGAAGAGGCTGTACTGAGGTTCCAGGACTATAACCAGGCATACGTGACAAAACGTGACAGTTATCATACATTGGAACAACTTTTCTTTAGTGAACAGGCAAGCATACTAGCTGAACAACTGGTTGACCATTCGCCTTGTCCAGTTTGTGGTGCAACGGAACATCCAAGACCCTCACAAAAATCGGAAAATGCGCCTACAAAAGAAGCGCTAGATGCATTAAAGCGAGATGTAGAGCTCGCATCAAATCAAACGAACGAGGGCAGTATAAAAGTCGGTGCTTTACAACAATCCATCGCGGATATGCAAAGTGATTTTTTAACAGAAGCAGAGCCATTTCTTGGTAAGGGATCCCTTGAGGCACTTGTGCCAAAACTCATGACGGAAATAAACCTTATCGCTGGACAAGTTGAAGCGCTTAATGCAGAGCATCTTATCAAAATCAAGCAAGTTGAGGCGCTGAAAAGTAATAGGGCATTGCTTGCAAACATATCAAAGGATCTTCAATTGCACTTGGATGCCATCAAAGAGGCGGAAGAGGCATTGACACAGCTCAGAATAGCGATGACAGAGGATGCCTCACAAGCAAAGACGATCAGAGCACGACTCAAATACCGCGATTTCAGTGAAGCGACGATGATCCATAAACAAAAAATGCAAGCGTTTGAAGCCTTAAAAAAAGAACTCGAGATGGCTGAAGAAAGATATCAGGCAAGTAAAAAAGCTTTGGATCAAGCAAAGGCAGCCTTTGAGGAGCTGAATTTAAGTCTTGGCATAGAATCGCAGGCGTGTGATACTCTAGTTAAACAATTTGATGAGGCGATAAAAATGCAGCATTTTAGCGATGTGAACCACTACCATAGCAAACTGCTCAAAGAGGAAACAATCAGATTGATCAAACTAGAAGTTGAACGCTTTGGGGAACAGATGACCAGCGTTACCGCTGAAAAAAATAGATTACAGATTGAGACTGAAGGGCTGAGATATCGCGACACCAGCGCTTTAGAGGCATCTAGGAAGCTGAGTGAAACTGAGAAAGTGGATGCAGAGCAACGCAAGATGGTCGTCTATAGCCGAATTGAACACAATATGAAAATTAATGAAAACCTCAAGAAAACGAAAGGTGAAATTGAAGGCTTAGAGCGTCACTATCTCACGATCAAAAATCTTTCAGATACTGCGAATGGGGATTTGCAAGGTAAGCAAAGACTGGCTTTCGAGCGCTATATTCAAGCCTTTTATTTCAACCGAGTTTTGATGGAAGCGAACAAACGCTTTTCATACATGACAAACAAGCGTTTTGAACTCGTCCGAAAAGATGAAGCCAGCGATATGCGCTCTCATTCAGGTTTGGAAATCGACGTGATGGACCACTACACTGGAAAAACACGGAGCGTCAAGTCGCTTTCGGGTGGCGAATCCTTTAAAGCGTCTTTGGCACTTGCACTGGGCTTGTCAGATATGATCCAGACACATGCAGGTGGCGTTCAGATGGATACGATGTTCGTGGATGAAGGCTTTGGCGCTCTGGATTCTGAGTCGCTTGAGCAAGCCATCGATGTGCTGAACGCACTTACGCATGGCAATCGTTTAGTGGGCATCATCTCGCACGTTTCTGAACTGAGGGAAAAAATTGATCGAAAGATTGTCGTAAAAAAAGGCAACACTGGCAGTTATGTCGAGTTGGTCTGATGGGAGGCAACATGAATCCAGTTATCGTTCGGGGAGTTAAGATTGGTGAGGGGACGCCCAAAATTTGCGTGTCGCTCACAGCAAAGACGAAAGCTGAGCTTTTTGAGGATGCAGCTGCGATCGTGGGAGACGAGGTTGCGAGTAGCGTTATCGATATTGTCGAATGGCGTGCGGACTACTATGAGGGCCCCATCGAGGGTCAGGTGAGACCCATCGAGGGTCAGGTGAGACCCATCGAACCTTTAGCCGAGCTCAGACAAATTTTTGGCGATAAACCGCTCATCTTTACGTATCGTACAGCTAATGAAGGCGGGATGGGCTCTATTGATTCAAGTTATGAATCACTTTTGAAAGCGGCAATTGACTCAAAGTTGGTTGACCTTGTGGATGTCGAGTTGTTTATGGGCGACGAAATAGCGTCACAACTCATCGCTTATGCCCATGCAAATGGCGTGAAAGTGATTGCTTCCAATCATGATTTTGAAGGAACACCAGAACTTGATGAAATTGTGACCAGACTTAAGAACATGCAAAAGTTGGGTGCGGATATTCTTAAAATAGCCGTCATGCCCAAAAATATGAAAGACGTTTTAACACTGCTCGAGGCGACAGTTGTCATGAGTGAACATTATGCACAGTGTCCTCTTGTTACGATTGCGATGTCGGACCTCGGTGCGATTACCAGAGTGACTGGTGAAGTCTTTGGGTCGTCGATAACTTTTGGCACTCTGGGAAAGTTGTCTGCACCCGGTCAAATTGCTGCTTCACAGCTCTCTGACATGCTGCTTCGAGTACACCACTTATTTCCAAATGAAAACAAATTGTAAAGATTCATTAAAATTTAAAATTAACTATACTAATTTAGTCGGAATTATATTATAATCAATTAAGGTAATAGTGTTAGGTGTAAACATCGACACTACGATAGAATTTACGGAGGTGACAATATGTATATTGCTTCAAATCAAGAAACATGTGAAAAAATCGTTGAGGTTTTAGCGGCACAAGCAGACAAGCCACAAAACATCAGAGTATTTATTGCGGGTATGGGATGCAGCGGCCCAAGCTTCGGCCTAGGTCTTGACAATGTAAACGACAATGATTTTACAGAAGTTGTTAACGGAATCAATTTCGTTGTAGAACAATCTGTTTATGATACAGTTGGCGAAATCAAAGTTGAGTGGGTAGGCAATGGCTATTCAGTTCAACCTGTAACTGTACAAGCATCTGCTTGCGGATCTTGCTCAAGCTGCGGTTAAGAAATTAATTAAATTAAAACGAAACCACGAAACGATACGGAGCATTCCGTATCGTTTTTTTTATGTAATCGAGTCACTGTTATTTTTGAAGGTTGCAGGGTATAATAGTAAAAACGGAAAGATACCGTTAAGAAAGATTAAATGGAGGGAAACTATGTATTTTGTCATAGATCAGGATACGATTGGACGTATTCGCGGTGTTTTAGAGAAACAGCCCGACAAGCCTGGCAACATTAGGGTATATGTCGCAGGCATGGGCTGAGGTGGCCCAAGCTATGGTCTAGGTCTAGACCAGATAAAAGATGGCGATATCGTTGAAAATATCGAAGGTATTAACTTTATCATGGAACAATATATGGAAGAAACATTCGGACAGATGGAAATTAGATGGAATGGTTATAGCTATGCCGTCAGTCCAGCGAATAAAAAAGGCAAATCATCTTGTTGACAGGATGATAAAATATGAATTAGTTCTGAAACAAAAAGGGAGTTGTTGCAAATCAAAGTAATTTGATTTGCAACAGCTCCTTTTAACTTTTTCTACTGAGTTTGAAAATCTTAGAGCTGATCGGATTCACTCTCACCAAGTGCTGTGTGAGTGGATTGATGTTTTGAGGGACTTCGAGGAGTCCATGCTCGTCAAAGATGCACTCTATCAGCAGGGATTCCAAAGATAATGTCGAAGCATCAAATGATTCATAGAATTCAAGAATCGTATCCTTCAGGTCAAGGATTGATAAAAGCATGGCGTCTTTACCTGGATTGTGTGCGATGAGCATGCAATCGAAAGTCTCACCATCATCCTGTTTGATGATGCTGACGATACCGTCCTTGAATGCTTCCACGTACTCTGTATCTTCAATAAAGAAGACGCTGTTTTTAACAGCTTCAGAGCTTTTGAGCCTTAGGCACTTATAAGTTTTTCTAAGCTTTATCAAGTCCTTGACGTACTTATAAAACGCTTCGTACTTGACCTTGTTTTGCCAATCTATTGCGTTGACAGACAAAGGGGCGTTATACGAATTGTGATGCCCTTTTTTATCGCGTAAAAACTCATTGCCTGCATGAAAAAATGGGGTCCCTTGTGCCGTAAAAAGCACGTTGAAAGCCAGTTTGTTCATAGCCACAAGCTCGTCAAAAGTAGCGTCAGATGCTGATTTTTTAAGCTTGTCAAAGAGGATGAGATTGTCGTGGGAGTTGAAATAGTTGATCGTTTCACAAGGGTGTGTCGTGAAACCGATGTATTTTGCATCATAGGCAATCGATCCAACAAGACCTGTATGCATCGGCAATTTCATGTCTTTATTGCCTTGAATGAAGCCTTTGCCGATACTATCGTTGTCGCCTTTGATGGCATCCCTGAAATCATCATTGAAAAGGGAATACCCTTGATCACATTGACTGCCCTTGTAGATGCGTTCTGTTTCAGGCAATGTGGAAAGTCCGCCCATCCAAGGTTCACCGTAGATGAGAATCTCGGGATCGAGCTCACGCAACTTCTCTATTGCTAGCTGTATGGTCGTTTTATCGATTAGCGCCATAAGGTCAAATCTAAAGCCATCCACTTGATACTCGCGTACCCAATAAAGCAGTGACGATAGGATGAATTCACGCCCCATAGGCGTTTCGCTGGCAAATTCGTTGCCGCATCCTGAACCGTTTGAGAAGTGACCGTCTTCAGTGATGCGATGGTAGTAGAGCGGTGCCAATGCATTGAAATGGCTATGTTCCGTCCGATACGTGTGGTTGTAAACAACGTCTAGGACGACTTTCAATCCTTTTTCATGCAGTGCTTTGATGGCCGTCTTAAGCTCGAGGATGCGATTGACTGGATCATCTGGCTTTGTGGCATAGCTGCCTTCTGGTGTGTTGAAATGTTCTGGATCATATCCCCAGTTGTAGTTCTTGTCAGCTTCAAGTTCCTCGTCGACTGTTGTGTAGTCATAAATCGGCATCAAATGGACGTGTGTCACGCCTAAATCGACGATATGATCAAGCCCTGTTGAAGTGTTTTCAATCCTGGTATCGTTTTCAGAAAAGGCTAAAAATTTACCCTTGTGTATCATGCCACTATTGGCATGTCCTGAAAAGTCTTTGACATGGACTTCGTATAAAATGGCGTCACAGCCCATGTTGCCACGAGGTCTAAAGTGACCAATCCAATTTTCTGGATTTGTCTTTTCAAGATCGATGACGGCACTGCGTAATCCATTTGCCGATGTCGAAAGACTGTAGGGATCCGTCACTTCTGATTGACCCTCTAAAAGATAGGTATAGAAAGTACCGTGAAGATCGCCGGGAAGTATCGCTGAGAAGACGCCATCACTGGATTTTTGCATGGGATAAAGCGTCCGAAAGGGCGCTTTTGGGTTTTCATAGATAGCTAAACTGACTGTTTCATGTGTTGGCGCCCAAACGTTGAAAGTGGTTTGGTGCGACTGATAGATCGCACCAAGCTGTTTTTCCGTTATTGGGTAAGTGCTCTTGTCCATATTTTCACCTATTATCTTAAAGTTTGAAGTCCAGCGGTTTTCTGTTGATGTTCCAAATACCAGATGCGTATTTTTCTATGGTGTAATCCGCTGAGAAAGTACCTGAGCATGCGATGTTTGCAAGTGACATCTTCGACCAGTGCAATTTGTCTCGATAGTAAAGTCCGATGCGCTCTTGTGCATCACAATAAGAAACAAAATCCTTCAAGATGAAAAATTCGTCGTTGTACCTTAAAAGGCGATCGACAATCGGTGCAAATTCATCTCTTGCTGCTGGCAAGAAGCCACTGACAAGTTGATCGACGACCTGTTTCAGACTAGGATTTGAGCCATAGACTTCACAGGCATTATAGTTTCCGTTCTTATAATAATCAAAGACTTCTTCATCGCGAAGACCGAAGATCACGATGTTGTTTTCTCCGACTTCATTCATGATTTCAATATTTGCGCCGTCTAAAGTTGCTAGCGTGATCGCACCATTCATCATAAATTTCATATTGCCCGTTCCTGATGCTTCCTTGGATGCAGTGCTGATTTGCTCGCTGACATCTGCTGCAGGGATCATTTTACTTGCTAATGATACACCATAGTTAGGCAAAAAGACAACCTTAAGTTTGTTCTTGATGGCAGGGTCGTTGTTGACGAGCTCTGCCACTGTATTGATCAATTTGATGATCTGCTTTGCAATATAATAGCTTGGTGCTGATTTGCCAGCAAAGATAAACGTTCTCGGTGGGATATCTAAATTTGGATTTTCCTTGAGTTTGTTATACAAATAAAGGACGTGCAAAATATTGAGATGTTGTCTCTTATATTCGTGGATGCGTTTGGCTTGCATATCGAATATTGAATAAGGATCTACTTTCACGCCCTGTTTATCAAAGATGAATTTCGCAAGGGATTCCTTATTCTTATGCTTAATTTTGAACAGAGCATCCAAAACCTGTTTGTCATCTCGATATTTTAGGAGGTCGCGTAACACAATTGGATTTTTTTTGAAGCCGTCACCGATGAGTTTTTCCACATAATCGGTCAGATCTGGATTTGCTGTAATCATCCAATGTCTATGCATGATGCCATTTGTCTTATTGTTGAATTTAGTTGGATAGATATTGTAAAAATCTTTGAGCTCTTTTGTTTTTAGTATTTCAGTGTGGAGCTTCGCAACGCCATTGATGCTGTGTGACCCTATGATGGCGAGGAATGCCATTTTTACCATACCATCTTTGATGATGGACATATCTTGTATCTTCTCTTCATCGGAATAGAGATAAACATATCTAAGGGAGTCTATAAAGCGACGGTTGATTTCTTCGATGATCATCATGATTCGCGGGAGAAGGGTTTTGATCATGTATAGAGGCCATTTTTCCAACGCTTCTGAGAGTATTGTGTGATTTGTATAAGATACAGTCGATGTCGTAATACGCCATGCGGTATCCCAGTCAAGCCCCTCCTCATCGATTAAGATGCGCATGAGTTCCGGAATTGCCAGGGCAGGGTGCGTGTCGTTGATATGAATGGCGACATAATCACTGAATTTTTCTGTCGGAACAGCCATTTTCTTAAAGGTTGTAAAGATGCTTTGAATGCCTGCAGAAACGAAAAAGTATTCTTGTTTTAGTCTCAGTAACTTGCCTTCATCATAAGCATCATTTGGGTACAAGATCTGTGTGATAATCTCTACAGCGTGTTTCTTTTCAAAGGCGTTGTAGTAGTTGCCCCTTGAAAAATTCTCGAAATCGAGTGTTTCCTCAACTTCTTCTGCAGACCATAAGCGCAACGTATTCACGGTGTTGTTTTCAAAACCGATGATTGGCGTGTCATATGGGACCGCTTTGACTGCGTCATAATTGACATGATTGAATTTGAGGTTACCATCTTCCATATAAGTCTCAATATTGCCATTGTATTTAACGATGACCGCTTTGTTGGGGCGCTTATACTCCCAAACGTTGTTGTTGACGAGCCAGCGATCAGGAAATTCGACTTGGTAGCCATCTATGATGCGTTGCTCAAAGAGACCGTTTTTATATCTAATCCCACAGCCGTGTCCAGGTATGGAAATTGAACTCATGGCGTCCATGAAACAAGCGGCCAGTCGACCTAAGCCACCGTTGCCAAGTCCTTGATCTACTTCGACGTCCACGAGTTCCTCGAGATCGATGCCTAACTCTTTGAGACCTTGCTCCACTGTGTTATATAGGCCAAGGTTTGTCAAATTGGTCTCTAAGAATTTGCCGGTCAAAAACTCCATGGAAAAATAATAGACCTGTTTGGTCTGTTCGTCACGGTATGCTTTGTTCGTGTTCGCCCAGATGTTGCCAAGGTAGTCCTTTAGGAGTTCACCCAGTGCATTGTAGCGCTCAAGCGGGGTAGTATCGCCGATTTGTCTAGCTGTCGTGCCCTTTAGAGCTGTCATGTAGTCATCTTTAAAGTCAAGTACTGTTAATTTCATAGGTCACCTCATTTTCAAAAAAGGGAAAAGCCATTTTACAATGACTTTAACCCTAACACTTTGGCGTAAACGGCCAAATATTCCTTAGAAGATTGCGCCCAACTATGATCCGCTGCCATAGCTTGCGTCATAAGCGATTGCCAAACATTTGGTTCGCGATAATATCCGAGCGCTTCTTTGATGGTGAAAAGCAGCTCGTGTGCGTTATAGTTCACAAAACCAAAGCCATTGCCTTCACCTGTATATTTATTATATGGGATTACGGTGTCTCTGAGACCACCGATCTGTCTGACGACTGGGATTGTGCCATAACGCAGCGCGATCAATTGACTGAGACCGCACGGTTCAAATAGTGACGGCATGAGGAACATGTCTGCACCTGCGTAGATGGCATGAGATTCATATTGGTCGAAATACAGCCTTGCGGCGAGTTTGTTTGGATACATGTATTGGTAATGTTTGAACATGTCTTCATAATGTGTTTCGCCAGTGCCGAGTATAACCACTTGCACATCAAGTGATAGTAGCTCGTTTAAAATGTGCTCGATGAGATCCAAGCCTTTCATATCGGCCAATCTAGAAACCATTGCAAGCATTGGAATTTCTGGATCGACAGGCAGACCAAATTTCATCTGAATATGCGTTTTAATCTCTTTTTTGCGTTCGATTGAGGTAGCGTCAAAATTGACTGGAATATTTTTGTCTGTAAGAGGATTGTAAACGTCATAATCGATGCCGTTCACAATCCCTGTCAACTTGTCTTTGTATTTGTTGATGACACCGTCGAGGTTTTCGCCGAAGTATGGATAAGTGATCTCATTGGCATAGCTTTTAGAAACCGTTGTGATATGGTCGCTGAAGACGATGCCACCTTTTAGGATGTTGATGTTATCGTAGTATTTCAAGCAATCATCATGGTAGTACTCATATGGCACGTTGAGTAGATCGCCCATGATAAACGGATCAAAAACACCTTGATATCTGAGGTTGTGGATGGTGAAAACGGTTTTGATGCCTTCATAGAAGGCGTCGTGCTTGGCGTAATAATCTAGCAAAACGTTGATGGAAGCTGTGTGCCAGTCGTTTGTGTGAATGATGTCCGGCTTGACACCCACCATCTTGACAGCCGCTAACACCGCCTTAGAGAAATAGATGTAGCGCTCAGCATCATCACCCTCGCCATAGAGACCTTGTCTTTTAAAATAGAATTCATTGTCTATGAAATAAAAGGGCACACCGTCATGTGTTAAGGTGAATAGGCCGACGTACTGCGTGCGCCACCCCATGTTCACTGTTGTGAATCCTAGAAATGTCATCTTATCTTTATATTCTTTTGCTATCTTGACGTGAAGGGGCATATAGACGACCACGTTCACTTTTTTTGAGCTTAACGCTTTTGGAAGTGAGCCAGCGACGTCAGCAAGGCCGCCTGTTTTGGCAAACGGCGCCGCTTCAGAGGCGACAAAGACAACATTTTTCATGAGTCGCCCTCCTTGGAAATCATCGCTTTCTTACTGCTGATGTAAGGGTTGGAAGGATCGCCGATAAGTGTCACGCCTTTATTGACGGTCGTGCGTTTATCTAAGACGACATAGTTGAGGTGTACATTTTCATCAATATGCGTCTTTTGCATGACGATGCTGTTTCGAATGATGCAGCCCTTCTCGATCGTGACGCCACGGAAAATGATGGAATTTTCAACATAACCGTCTATTTGACAGCCATTGGCGATGAAAGAATTTTTGATACGCGCATTTTTCTTGTAGTGGGTGGACGGTTCATCTTTAACTTTCGTAAAGATTTGACCATTTTCAAAGAATAGCTCTTTAGAAATGTCTGGATTTAATATCGCCATATTGGCATCAAAGTAGTTGCGTGTTGTGTTGATACAAGATACATAGCCTTTAAACTCGTAAGTATGTAGCTTGTATTTGTTTAAACTGTTTAAGACAGCTTGCTTCAAATAGTTGGCATTGCCTTTTTCAACCGCGTCAAACAAAAGGTCAAAATAGACCCCTTTCTTGATGAAATACATCTCAAGAGACATATTGAAGCTCTCTTCCATGCCGAGGTTTGTGCCGATGCTGCTGAATGCGCCATTTTCGTCAAAATTCATCTTATCACAGCCGATAAAGCGGTTCTTGACGTCTTTGACACGCTTGTAGATGATGGAAATATCAGCACCTGATTCCACAAAGTCTTGATAGGCTTCATTGAGATCGATATTGGCGATCATATATGATTTGGCGAGGAATATATTTTCTTGCTTTGCATTGCGGACAAAAGACTTATTCTGATAGAACAAATCGATATCGCCTATTTTTCGGTTAACCGTCGTATAATCATACGTTGGTGTAAAGAGAAAAAGACCGTTTATTTTTCTATCGAGGTCCCATGGTTGACCGGAGCCGACATGGTCCATAACCGAACGCACTTTGTTACCAGTGAAGATACCGATGCTGTTGACACCGCTGTTCACCATATTGGAAAGGATGAAGTCAATGACGCGGTAACGACCTGCGAAAGGCAACATGGAGGTCGGTCTGTTTTGACAGAGGATGCCAAATTGGCTATCTACCTCACTTAAATTAATGATACCAAGACAGTTTTTCATAATTACCTCACTCTGTTTCGATTATTTTATTTTTGCTGACCAAGTAGACGTAGTTGCTGTCAGGTGTTCCTATGACAGTGCCCGTCTTGACGACGACATCTTCCATGATGACGGCGTTGTAAATCTCGCAACCCTCTTCAATCGTTACACCAGAGAGGATAACGCTATTTGTCACTTTTGCGTCAGGGTGGACTTTGATTTCGTTGAATAAAACACAACCATCTAGTGTACCTTCTATAAAGCAGCCTTCGTTGATCATGGAGTTGGAAACTGAAGCGCCGTTGGCGATATATTGTGGCGGTAGGTGTTTGTTTTTCGTATAGATTTTCCAGTTGCTATCGTAAAGATCTAGAGCGTTGTCATCGGAAAGCAAATCCATATTGGATTCCCAGTAGCTTTTTACTGTACCAACGTCCTTCCAGTAGCCTTGGAATTTATACGCATATGTTTTTTTGCCATCTTTTTTCATTTGTGGGATGATATCTTTTCCAAAATCATTTGAAGAGGCGCTGTTTTTCTCATCGGCAATCAAGTAAGATCTCAATGATTTCCAATCAAAAATATAAATGCCCATTGAAGCGAGATTGGACTTGGCATGCTTAGGTTTTTCTTCGAATTCAGTGATGAACTGATTTGAATCGATGTTCAAGATACCGAAACGCGACGTTTCTTCCCAAGGTACCTCAATTACAGAAATTGTGATGTCAGCTTTCTTATCGATATGAAAATCCAACATCTTTGAGTAATCCATCTTGTAAATGTGATCGCCGGATAGGATCAGGACGTACTCTGGATCGAGTTCGTCGATAAAGCTGATGTTTTCATAGATGGCATTGGCGGTACCTTTGTACCAGCGACCACCAAGTTCATTGGTGTATGGTGGCAGGATACGCACACCACCTGAGCGGCGGTCTAAATCCCATGCGCTGCCAATCCCGATATGGGAGTTGAGGTGATAAGGTTTATACTGCGTCAATATACCAACGTCAAAAATATTGGAATTCGAACAGTTGCTTAACGGAAAATCGATAATTCTGTATTTGCCGCCAAAAGGCACTGCGGGTTTTGCCACTTCTTTGGTGAGTAGCTTGAGTCTTGAACCTTGTCCGCCGGCAAGGAGCATTGCTATCATTTTGCCTTCCTTCATATCGGTTGATCCTCCTTATATTTTATAAACAATCCGCCAAGAGCTGGTACTTCCACGCGTATTGAGTAAGGCTTATTAAATGCAGGCGACTCTGTTGTCGTCACCATCTTCTGTGGTGAGTCAACTGTGCCGCCAAACGCTTCGTCATTTGTATTGAAAATCACTTCATAGGTACCCGCTTTGTCGACACCTAGTGGGTGTGCATTACGAGCAACAGGTGTGAAATTGAAGATAGCGAAGAGTTGGTTACCAGTTTTGTCAATTCTGGCAAAGGAGATTGTGCTCTCATCTGAATTGTCCACCTCTATCCATTGATACCCCTCGTATGATGTATCAAGCTCATAAAAACAAGGGTCTGACTTATAAAGTGAATTTAGCGCTTTCATATAGGCTTGCATCTTTTTGTGCGAGTCGTACTCAAGCAGATGCCAATCTAGAGGTTGCCATTCGTTCCATTCGATAAATTGGCCGAACTCATTGCCCATGAATAGCAGCTTTTTACCTGGATGCGCATACATGTAGGCAAATAGTAGCCTTAAATTTGCAAACTTTTCTTGATACGTACCAGGCATTTTTTCAAGTAGTGAACGCTTGCCATGTACCACTTCATCGTGACTAAGCGGCAATACAAAATACTCTGAAAAGGCGTATGTCATCGTAAAAGTCAGCGCATTGTGAAAACCGCTACGATAGATTGGATCAAGTTGCATGTACTCCAAAATATCGTTCATCCAACCCATATTCCATTTATAGTTGAACCCGAGTCCACCGTCTTCCGTCTTACTGGAGACCTTTGGCCATGCGGTACTTTCCTCAGCCATCATAAGGGTATCTGGATACTCATTTTTGACGACGTCGTTGAGTTTTTTGATAAAATCCACAGCGTCTAAATTTTCATGCCCACCGTACTTGTTTGTGGTGCTCTTTCCGCCAAAGCTGAGGTAGAGCATATAGGCGACTGCGTCCATGCGGATGCCGTCAATGTGATAGTTTTCAAACCAGTAGAGCAAGTTGGAGATCAGAAATGATTGCACTTCCGGTCTGCCGTAGTCGAAGTTGATCGTGCCCCATTGGTCGTTGTGCGCACGGTCATAATTAGGGGATTCAAAGGTTGCGCCACCGTCAAAATGGTAAAGTCCATGTGCATCTTTACAGTAATGGCAAGGGACCCAATCGAGGATGACACCGATGCCATTTTGATGACAGGTATCCACGAAATACATAAAATCCTTTGGTGTGCCATACCGACTTGTAGGCGCAAAATAGCCAGTCAATTGATATCCCCAAGAACCGTCATATGGATGCTCCATGATCGGCATGAGTTCAATATGTGTAAAGTTCATCTCCTTGACATAGGGAATCAATTCTTGAGCAAGATCATGGTAGGAATATTGCGCACCGTCATATTTTTTACGCCAAGATAGAAGGTTGACCTCGTAGATGCTCATTGGACTGTGATGATGATCTTTCGATTTACGCTCAGCAAGCCAATGATTGTCATGCCATAAAAACCCGTTCAGATCGTAGAATTTAGAGGCGGTATTGGGCCGTTCTTCAGCGTGAAAGGCATACGGATCAGCCTTTAAAAGGACTTCACCTGATTGCGAAGTGATGCGGTACTTGTATCTGTCATATGATTGGACGCCAATGACGCAAACGTGCCAAATGCCACTGTCGCCAAAGCGCTTCATAGGGTATC